>DAPKRQ010000024.1:0-48087 GCA_031800475.1 Myxococcales bacterium LLY-WYZ-16_1 | reverse complement strand
GGGACCGAGCGCGCGACGGGTCTCGGGACGACAAAAGCGGCCGCCGGCAGAACACTTCCCGGCGGACCGTGCCCTTCGCCCCCTTCGAGCAGGTCGAGGGCTGCGGTCAGCGCGTCTTCCAAGATTTGCGGTTCGGCCTGCAACCGGTCCCGCCACGCCGATCCCGCCCAGCGGATCAGGCTCCGATGCTGGAGCCCGGCAAGGTGGGCCGGCGGCTGGGGTGCGGGTGCGCGTACCAAACGAAATTCCTTTCGCCCCCGGCACGGCCCCGACTGCCCCAGCGTGCCCGGGTCCGATCCGGGGCGTTCCCTTCATCTTCGGGTCTGCGGGCCGAAGGTTGCGCCCGATCGGCGCCCTCTTTTCCCGATAAGGGGACCTCCTCGACGGAGCGGCGGGTGGCGTGGCCCAGGGGGTGTGCCCCGAGCTGGGCTTGGACCGCTCTGCTGGACCTGTCGGGCGGGCCCCGGGGGTCCGTGCCCCGGGGCCCATGTCCCGGGGTCCACGTCCCGGGGTCCATGTCCCGGGGTCCGTGTCCCGGGGTCCGTGTCCCGGGGTCCATGTCGCCACGGGCCGTGCCCCGGGATCCATGTCGCCGCGGGCCGTGCCCCGGGGGCCATGTCCCGGGGCCCTGTCGCACCCGGCCCCGGCGGCGGGACTGGGGGATCTTCCCAGGCGAACGGCGCCTTTGTCCCATGTCGAAGCTTTCTACGCCCGGTTAGGCTGGACGCGGGACGAAGGGTGCGTAGGAACGGAGTTGGGAGAACATAAGAATACCGATGAAGCGCATCTTGCTGTTTGTGGGCACGAACATCGCGGTCTTGGTCGTGCTGAGCATTGTCACCTCGCTGCTCGGCGTGGACCGTTGGATCACCCAGCAGGGGATCAACCCGGTCGCTCTGTTGGGCTTTGCGGCGGTCTTCGGCTTCGGGGGCGCCTTCATCTCCCTGGCCATCTCCAAGCGGATGGCCTTGTGGACCACGGGCGCCAAGATCATCCAGCAGCCGTCGAACGAATCGGAAGCGTGGCTGGTGTCCACGGTCGGCCAGCTGGCACGTCAATCCGGCATCGGACAGCCCGACGTGGCGATCTACCCGGGGGCGGAGCTCAACGCTTTCGCCACGGGCATGCGGCGGGACAAAGCGCTGGTCGCCGTGAGCCAAGGGCTCTTGCAAGGGATGCGCCGAGAAGAGGTCGAAGCGGTCCTGGCCCACGAGGTGTCGCACGTGGCCAACGGAGACATGGTGACCATGACCCTGCTGCAGGGCGTGCTGAACACCTTCGTCATCGCCGTGTCCCGGGTCGTCGGTTGGGCAGTGGGCCGCTTCGCCGCTGGCGAGGACGAGGAAGGCGGTGGGATCAGCTATCTGGCCTACATCGTGACCACCATCGCCGCCCAGATCCTCCTGGGCATCGGCGCCAGCCTGATCGTCATGGCCTTCAGTCGGCACCGAGAGTTTCGGGCCGACGCGGGTGCCGCCCAGCTGGTCGGGGCCGGGGGCATGGTCGCCGCGCTGAAGCGTCTCGGCGCTCAGTCGGACGAAGCCTCGGAGTTGCCCGAACCCGTCGAGGCTTTCGGCATTCGGGGTGGCAAGAGCTGGATGAAGCTGTTCGCTTCCCACCCGCCCCTCGAGAAGCGGATCGCGGCCCTCCAGAGCCGGTGAGTCGGGTCGGGTCTTGGGCGAATCAGGCGTTTCTGCGCCGCGTCGGGGTGCGAAAATCGACCCCCAGGCTCGAAATTCGAACGCTGGAGCTGGCCACGGCAGGAGCCCCCGGGTAAGGCCCTCCGACCGTGAAGTCCATCCCCGAGCTGGGCCGAAGCATCGGCCTGTCCGACGATGACCTGGAGCCGTACGGCCGCGACGTGGCCAAAGTGGCCCTTCCCGCCGTTCAGCGGGCCCACGCCGCGTCGCGCGGTCGGCTGATCCTGGTCTCCGCCATCACCCCCACGCCGGCCGGCGAGGGCAAGACGACCACCAGCATCGGTCTCGCTCAGGGACTGTCCCGTCTGGGCAAAAAGGCCATGGTCGCTCTGCGCGAGCCCTCACTGGGCCCGTGCATGGGCATGAAGGGCGGCGCCACCGGGGGCGGAAACAGCTCGATCCATCCGAGCGATCGCATCAACCTGCACTTCACCGGAGATCTCCACGCGGTCACGTCGGCCCACAATCTTCTGGCCGCGATGATCGACAACCACCTTCACTTCGGCAACGCACGGAACCTGGATCCCCGAAAGGTCATCTGGAAGCGGGTCCTCGACATGAACGACCGTGCTTTGCGAAACGTGGTGATCGGTCTCGGAGGCTCCGCCCACGGCGTGCCCCGGGAGAGCGGATTCGACATCAGCGCGGCCTCGGAGGTCATGGCTGCCCTGTGCCTGGCCGAGGGGCCGGAAGACCTGGAGCAGCGCATCGACCGGATGTGGATCGGCTTCGACCGAGATGGTCAGCCGGTGACCCCCAAGGACCTGAACGCCACCTCGGGCATGATGGTGCTCCTGCGAGACGCGCTGAAGCCCAACCTGGTTCAGACGACCGAAGGCGTGCCGGGACTGGTGCACGGAGGACCCTTCGCGAACATCGCCCACGGCTGCAGCAGCGTGGTCGCCACCAAGACCGCCTTGGGGCTGGCCGACTACGTCGTGACCGAGGCCGGGTTCGGTTTCGACCTGGGTGGCGAGAAGTTCTTTCACATCAAGTGCCGGTCGGCCGGGCTCGACCCGGTGGCGGTGGTCTTGGTGGCCACCGTCCGGGCGCTCAAGATGCACGGCGGGGTTCCCGTCTCGGAACTCGGGACGCCGAACGCCGACGCCGTGGCCCGAGGCTTGGGCAACCTCGAAAAGCACCTCGAAAGCGCCAAGGCCTTCCACAAGGCGCCGGTGGTGGCGATCAACCGCTTCCCCACCGACAGCGACGCGGAGCTGCAGGTGATCCGGGAACGTTGCGAAGCGGCCGGGGTGGCTGTGGCCGAGGGCACCCACTTTTCCGACGGTGGCGCCGGCGCCGAGGGGCTCGCGGGCCTGGTGCTGCAAGCAGCCGACGAGGGCGCTCAGCCCTTCCAGCCCCTGTACGCCGAGACGGACTCCATCGAAGACAAGGTTCGCAAGATCGCCCAAACCGTATATGGCGCCCGGGATGCCCACTTCTCCGCGGCGGCCCACAAGCAGGCGGAGCAGGCTGCGGCCTTGGGCCTCGAAAAGCTCCCGATCTGCATGGCCAAGACCCAAAGCAGCCTGTCGGACGATCCGAGCCGGTTCGGTCGTCCCACCGACTTCGACCTGACCGTTCGGGGCCTGGAGATCAGCGCCGGCGCCGGGTTTTTGGTGGCGCTGACCGGCGACATGATGCGGATGCCGGGCCTTCCGCGGGTGCCTCGGGCCGAAGCGCTGCGCCTCGAAGGCGAGGACATCCAGGGACTGATGGGCTGAGGTGCCGGAACGTACTGAAGGTGCCGGAGCGTTCGGACCGGCCCTCCATCGAACCGACGTGCGCAAAGCGGCTTCCAGGGCGGATTTTCTCCCGACGTCGTAGCCCCCCCGCTTCGCATTCGATATCGTTCCGCCGGTGACCCGCGGGGTGGCCGGGAGAACGGTGTTCCGGTCGCAGACCCTGGACGGGTCCCAGGAAGAACCGACATGAGCAGCAAGCTTCCCGAAATCCCGGTGGTTCAGGCCGCCGAAGGCGAAAAAGCCACGCTTCAGCTTCCCGACGGACGCACGTTGGACCTGCCGATCCTCGCCCCGACCCACGGTCCGAAGGTGGTCGACGTGACGCGGCTGTACCGCGAGACCGGCTACTTCGTGTACGACCCGGGTTTTCTGTCCACGGCAAGTTGCGACTCCGCGATCACCTACATCGACGGCGAGCGAGGCGTCCTACTGCATCGCGGCTACTCGATCGACGACCTCGCCAGTCAGGCGTCTTTTCTCGAGGTGGCCTACCTTCTTCTGTACGACAAGCTTCCGACTGCCGATGAACTGGCGGACTTCGAGCATACCATCACGTACCACACGATGGTTCACGAGCAGTTCAAGGCATTCTTTCAAGGATACCGCCGCGATGCCCACCCAATGGCGCTCATGGTCGGGACCGTCGGTGCCTTGAGTGCGTTCTACCACGAAGACACCGACATCGGAGACGCCCGGGCGCGCGAGATCGCGAGCCATCGCATCGTGGCCAAGATGCCCACGATCTGTGCCATGGCCTATAAGTACTCCATCGGGCAGCCCTTCGTTTATCCGCGGAACGACCTGAACTACGCCGAGAACTTCTTGCACATGTGCTTCTCCGTCCCGGCGGAAGAACACAAAGTCAGCCCCGTGCTGGCCCGGGCCATGAACCGGTTCTTGATCCTACACGCGGACCACGAGCAGAACGCCTCCACCTCCACCGTGCGGATTTCCGGTTCCAGTCAAGCGAATCCCTACGCATGCATCGCTGCCGGTATCGCCAGCCTCTGGGGCCCGGCCCACGGAGGGGCGAACGAGGCGGCGCTGCGCATGCTTATGCAAATCGGTTCGAAAGAGCGGATTCCCGAGTTCTTGGCCCGCGCCAAGGACAAGAATGACCCCTTCCGCCTGATGGGCTTCGGGCACCGCGTTTACAAGAACTACGACCCGCGTGCCCGCGTGCTCCGAGAGTCCTTCCACGAAGTCCTCCAAGAGCTCGGCAAGACCAAGGAGCCTCTGTTCGAGCTGGCTTTGGAGCTCGAGCAGATCGCACTCGACGACCCGTACTTCCAAGAGCGCAAGCTCTTTCCGAACGTGGACTTCTATTCGGGCATCACGCTGCACGCCATGGGCTTTCCCACCAGCATGTTCCCGCCGTTGTTCGCGCTCGGGCGTTCGATCGGATGGATCAGCCAGTGGAAGGAGATGATCACCCGGCCGGGACAGCGCATCGACCGGCCTCGACAGCGGTACACCGGGAGCGCCATCCGACCCTACGTGCCCCTGAAGGACCGCTGAGCTAGGTGCCCTGGAAGGGCTGCTGAATACCCGTCGGCCGCAGCCGCGTCAGCCGGGCCCGCCGCCTTCGCCCCCGTCTCGAGTCCAGCGCCGGGTCCGCCACCCGAAGACCCCGACCAAAACGGCCGTGAGTGGTACAGCCACCAAGACCGCCACCGGTCCGGCGGTCGGCACGGCCCAGGCTGCCCCGGCAGCCCCGCCGAACACGCCAGCGATGCTCAGTAGAAGGAGCGACGACTCCCGGCGGACTCCGCGGGGGTCGATCACCAGCTCTCGCCGGTAGCCGGCCATGTACCGCTCGCCCTTTCCGAGCCAGACCAGGGCCGCCAGGACCGCGTGGAACAGGGCGATGAGGCCCAGGATGATGGCGGCGGTCATGGGCGGATCCTAGCCACCTAGGGCGGAACGTCCATCCGGCTGTGGCCGATCCGGGGCGTGCGCCGCGCGGTCGATGCCGGCGCCGCCGGCCCGCACGAGGCTCTGGTGGCTCTCGAGCGCAGCGGCATGAAGGCGACCTGGGTACGGGCAGAGCCGAAAACGCGGGCTCCGGACGCAAGGCTCCGGACGCAAGGCTCCAGACGCAAGGCTCCGGACGCAAGGCTCCGGACGCAGGGCACCGGGATGGGCCCGGGCCCAGGCCGCGAGACCATCCGGGGCGTTTCGCCCGGATGGAGCCGCATCCACGAGGGCTCCTGCGGGGCTACCGGCGGGGCGCGGGTAGGCCAGCCTAGCTCCGGCCCCAGGGGCTCGTGCCGACCTCACACGCCGAACTCCGCCCCGGGGCCGCACGCTGGGCTCGAGCCCAGGGCTCAGGCTGGGCTGGTCTCCTTGCCCTCGCCTTCGACCGCGTCCAGCTCTTCGTCGGTCATGCTGACCAACCGCTCGGACTGGCGCTTCGCCCGAGCCCGCTGCCGGGCGAAGCCTCGCGGGTCGAGGAACTCGTCGATCGGCGTCTCACCTTCCGGCACGTGACCCGAGTCCACGGTCTCGACGATGGGCAGCGGCGTTTTCCGACCGATCGACTGGCCGTCCGCGTCGGTGGCCGAGACGACGTTGGACGCATGGTAACTGCTGGCCACCCGCTCTCGGTTCTGTCCGATCTGGACCAGTTCCTCTTCCGTGAGCACCCGGTTTGGATCGAACTTGAAGTCCAGCTCTTTTTGGCCGTGGTAGCCGATCCGACCCAGGTCGTAAAAGCGCCGCTCGAAGCCGGATTTGAGCACGGCCCAAAGACACCCGAGCATGTACCGGCGCATGAACTTGTCCTTCAGCCACGGATAGCTGAAAAGCGTACGCCGCATGTAGAAGCGCTTGTAGTTGTTCATGACCGCGTGAAAGACCTCACTGCGGGTCATGGCTTCGGGCTTCATGATGGGGGTCACGAAGTTGTACCGAGCGTAGTCCCGGACCTCGACCTTGTCTCCCAGATCTTCGAACAAGTCCGAGAACGGCCACGGAGTGTACATGATCCAATTGGCCATGTCGCATTCCCAGTCCATCGCCCACCGATAGGTATCTTCGATGGACTCCTTGGTTTCGTTTTCGAGCCCAACGATGAACTGGGCCTCGGCGACGATGCCGTTCTTGCGAAGGAGCTGAATCGCCTTCTTGTTCTGGGCAGTGGTGGTTTCCTTGCGGAACCGGTCCAGATTGAGCTGCGCCGAGGCTTCAGTGCCCAGCGATACGTGAACCAAACCGGCCTTCCGATACAGAGGCAGAACGTCCTCGTCTCTCAAGATGTCCGTCACCCGGGTGTTGATGCCCCACTTGATCGGCAGGTCTCGGTCGATCAGCTCCTGGCACATGGCGATGAACTTCTGGCGATTGATGGTCGGTTCTTCGTCGGCCAGAATGAAGAAGCCGACGTCGTGCTCCTTCACCAGCTTTTCGATCTCGTCTACGAAGTCCTTGGGGCTTCGGGCCCGATAGCTTCGCCAGAACTTCCACTGAGAGCAGAACGAGCAGGTGAAGGGGCAGCCTCGGGCAAAGTTCGGAATCGCGACCCGGACACCGAGTGGGGTGTAAATGTACTTGCCCCAGTCCAGGATGCTCCAGTCCGGATCCAAATCATCGAGCTTTTTGATCGGCGGATGGGCCGGGGTCGCTACGATCTGCTGTCCCTCCCGGAAGGCCAGACCCTGGATCTGACGTCGGTCTTGCTCCAGCGTACCCGCCTCGAGGGCGCGGACGAGGTTTACCAAGATCTCCTCACCCTCACCCCGGACGATGTAGTCGATCTGAGGCGCCTCGTTCAGGACTTGGGCGTACATGAACGTGGCGTGAATGCCGCCAAGGATCGTGGTGGCATTCGGGTGGATCTCCTTGGCGATCCGCAAGGTTTCCTGCGCCTTGTAGATGCTCGGCGTGATGCAGGTCGAGCCGATCACGTCTGGAGCCTCTTCCTCTCGAAGGAGTTGGGCGAGCTGGTCGTCCTCGATGCGGTCGGTCATCGCATCGATGAACCGCACGTCGGTGTAGCCGGCCTTCTTCAGTGCGCCCGTCAAGTAGGCTACCCAAGCGGGCGGCCAATTGCCGGCGATTTCGGCGCCGCCGGAGTGGTAGTTCGGATGGATCAGTACAATTCTCATGGGATGGTCACTCTCTCGAAAGGTGAATGGTGAAACGGCAGGCGCTCGCGCCCGCTCGAACGCAATCGGTTTCGACGACGCGGATGCCGCCACCGGCTAGGGTCAAAAGGCCTTCGAACGCCGCCTCGTAATAGGCGCCGCCGCGGCGACCTTCTGGGTCGACCGATCGGCAGGTTGGAGCCTGTTCGAGGACCAAGGTGCGGGGCGCTGTCGGCTCGACCCGAAAGCTGCCGCTGCCGGCGAAGGTCCACGCATGTCGGCGAAACGCCTCGAGCAAGAGCGGGATCGCCCAGGCTCGGGGAAGGATCCGAAGCAGCCCGCGAAACGGCTTGGGCACCCGGTGTTGGCCCACGTAGTCCGCCGTGTAGGTACCCGCTCGGCGGAGCACGGCTTCGGCCCGCTCTGGGGGGAGGGTGGCCCGCAGATGTTCGACCGTCCGAAGAAACCAGGTCTCGGGAATCATGCCCTTCGGCCAGGATTCGGGCAGGGCCAGCGCGCTCCGAAGCTGCCGCCGATATCCTTCCGACTCGAGCTCCCCGGCTGCCTCGAGGCTCTGCAGCACCGCGTTCGGACCGATCCGAGCGTCGCCGTACTCGGCAGACCCCGGCTGCTTCGCCGGCGAGGCCACGGGACCGGATGGCCCGTTTTCGACCGCAGGGATGGAAGTCTGCGCAGCCGCTGGTTGGGTTTCGAGCACGGTCGCCAACAGGAGGTCCCTCGTTCGAGGACCCTGGGTTGCACGCCCCGTGCCGGCCGCATCCGGGTGTCTATCTGCCCTGACGTCAGGAACTCGTGACACCCGCAGGGCGGATCTGCCACCCGGCGGGAACCGCGGCGACGACACCCGTCTGGGCAGGGTCACCGATGGGACACGCCCCACGGTCCGCGGTCGCGGCCGCCTCCCGCAAGTCACCCTGCATCCAGCTGTGCGCGAACGTGGAGGATGCTTTCGACCGACTGCAGTTCCCACTTGCGGGTCGGCTCGCTAAGCTGCCCCCGTGTCGACCCATACGATTCAGCTTCCGCCCGAGGTGCAGGACTATCTGCTGCGCACCACCGTGCGCGAATCGGCCGCCCTCGCCCAGGTGCGGAAAGCCACCGCCGGTCTCCCGGGGGCCCGCATGCAAACCTCGCCGGAGCAGGCTCAGTTGCTCGGTCTGTTGGTGGAACTCCTGGGGGTGCACCGCGCCCTGGAGATCGGGGTCTACACGGGCTACAGCGCCGTGGCGGTGGCCGAGGCGTTGCCGGCGGACGGACGCCTGGTGGCCTGCGAGCTCGACCAGGAGTACGCACGCGTCGCCGGAGACCACCTGGCCCACGCTGGCTTGAGCGAGCGGGTGGATCTCCGGGTCGGCCCGGCCCTCGACACGCTCGCTGCCCTGCCGTCCGAGTCCGGCTTCGTGGCCTTCGACCTGGCGTACATCGATGCCGACAAGACCAACTACGATGCCTACTACGAACGGTGCCTCGAACTCGTGCGCCCGGGTGGGCTCATCGCCCTCGACAACATGCTGTGGGGGGGCTCGGTGGCCGAGCCGTCGGACCAGCAAGATTCCACCCAGGCGATCCGAGCCCTCAATCAGAAGGTCGGCGCCGACGAGCGGGTGACCGTGAGCTTGGTTCCGATCGGCGACGGCCTGCTGTTGGCTCGGCGACGAAAGTGACGCCATGGACCTGCGCGCGAATCTATACCCGCTCTCGCTGCTCGCCATTTCGATCGGGGTCATGGCCCTCGAAGCGTGGCGGCCGTGGCGCTCGGCCCAACGGCAGTTTCGGCCCCGGCTGATCTCGGACCTCACCCACCTGGTGTTCAACGGACATTTTCTCGGGGTCTTGGTGTACCTGGCCTGGGAGCGGGGCATCGAACCGGCGGTTCGCGGGAGTTTGGACCGGACCGGTTTGGGAAGCTGGGTGTTCTTCGACGCCGCAGCCACGTGGCCCATCTGGGTTCAGATCGTGGTGGCGCTCTTCGTCATCGACCTGGTCCAATGGGGAGTCCACAATCTGCTCCACCGGGTGCCGTTCCTTTGGGAATACCACAAGGTGCACCATTCGGTCCGGGATGGCGAAATGGACTGGATCGTCTCTTTCCGGTTCCACTGGATGGAGGTGGTGGTCTACAAGAGCGTATTGTACCTTCCGCTGGCGTTCTTTGGGTTCGGGACCGAGGCGATCCTGACCCACGCCATCTTCGGGACGCTCATCGGGCACCTGAATCACGCGAACCTGAATTGGGACTACGGGCCGCTGCGCTACCTGCTCAACAACCCTCGGATGCATCTGTGGCACCACGACGTGAACGGCGACGCAAAGTCCACGGTGAACTTCGGGGTCGTATTTTCGTGTTGGGACTACCTCTTTGGTACAGCCCGAGTACCCCACGATCCGCCTGAGGCCATCGGATTCGACGGGGTGGAGCGGCTTCCGAAGCATTTCTTGGGTCATGCCCTGTGGCCCCTGGGGGCCTGGCGGCAGTCCGGTGCGGCGCGGTGGGCGGCAGCCTTCATGCTCTTCACGCTGGCAACGGCGAGCGCCCTGGTGGTGGCGGGCGGTTGGGTGTGAGCCGAAGTCGAGCCGGGCCGAGTTCGATTCAGCGGGACTTCAGGTACTTCAGCATGGTGTCCGCGTCCGACACCTCGAACGGATCGGTCATGCAGTTGTCGTCGTAGCCCTCCTCGACGAACATCTTCTCGATCTTCTTGTCGACCACGTACATCGAGTAGCGCCAAGACCGCATGCCGAAACCGAGGTTCGACTTATCGACGAGCATGCCCATCTTTCGCGTGAACTCGGCGTTGCCGTCGGGAAGGAGGAACACGTTCTGGTTCCCCAGTCGCTGGCCCCACTGATACATCACGAAGGCGTCGTTGACCGAGAGGCACACCACCTCGTCGATTCCGAGCGCCTTGAACTCGCCGTACTTGGCGTCGTAGCCGGGCAGGTGGGTCGACGAACAGGTCGGCGTGAACGCCCCTGGAAGGGCGAAAAGCACGATCTTCTTGCCGCCGAACACGTCGTCGGTAGTCAGGTCCTGCCATCGAAAGGGGTTTTCGCCCCCGATGGATTCGTCGCGGACCCTGGTTTTGAAGGTCACGTTCGGTACCCAATGGGAATCGGCCATGTCCTGACCGCTACCTTGGGCTCGGAACGAGGGCAAGCCGATGACATCGGGCGCGAAAGCCGCCAAAGTTCGAGGTGTTGACGCCCCAGCCCGGTGTATCGAGTCGAGCCATGGACAAACGCCCCCTCCCCGACGACGTGGTCGTCCAGCTGAACCAAAACCGCGGTCCGTTCACCGAGCAGCTCGGACTCGAATTCGTGGCGGCCAGCTACGATCGGGTCGAAGCCACCGTCCCGGTCACCCCCGGGCTGCACCAGCCTCACGGGCTGGTGCATGGCGGCGTGTACGCAGCCATCGTTGAAGCCATGGCCAGTGCCGGCTCGAACCTGTGGGCCATGAACGACGGCAAGGTGGTGGTCGGGCTCGAGAACACCACATCTTTTCTGCGGGCCGTTCGGGACGGCACCCTGCACGTGGTTGCCCATCCTCTTCAGAGCGGGCGGCGGACCCACGTTTGGGCGGTCGAGATCGCGCGCGAAGGCAAGCTGGTGGCTCGGGGGCAGGTCCGGTGTTTGGCCGTGGAGCCCGGCTCCACCGGGGGCGCTTGACTCGACCGGCCGGCCGGCGTTCGAAGGCGGCATGCCCACCTTCATCGAAGCACCCACAGTGATCCAAGCTCCAGGCCAACCGCCCAAACGGATCGAAGAGTACGTGGGTCGCGTGAACACGAAAACCGAAGGGATCAGCATCGCGCGCATGCGAAGTCCTGCTGGCTGGGGCGAGCCATGGCAGCAGCCCGAGTTCGGGGAGTACACGGTTGTGCTCGACGGGGTCTTACGGGTGGAGTTCGACCCGGACGGAGTCCGGGACCTGAAGGGTGGAGAAGCGGTGTACGTGGCACCGGGAGAGAGGGTCCGATACTCTTCGCCCGACGCGCCTGCTCATTACGTAGCCGTGTGTCTGCCGGCCTTCAGCATCGATACGGTCCACCGAGAAGAATGAGACGTTCGACTCAGCTGGCCGGGACGTATTCGTAGTACTCGACTCCCAGATCCTGAAAGCCCGGATCATACTGTTGGCCGACCCGGGCGATGACGAATTCGTCTTTGGGATCCGGAGCGAGGCCTGGGTCTTTGCCGTCGTGCAAGGCCTCGTACTGCGCCTGGCTCAAGTCCACTGCGCCTTCGTGCAGAGCCGCCTGCGTTTGGGTTCGTCGAGCCGCCTCCTGCCAGCCTTCTGCAGCCCGGATCGGCAGAGCCTCCGAGGCGTCGCCGCTGCCGTACCCGATGGCCACCATCGGCTCGCCGGTGAGGTCGATCCGCTGCTCCGCCGCTTCCTCCAAGCCAG
Organism: Myxococcales bacterium LLY-WYZ-16_1; assembly: GCA_031800475.1. Classification (GTDB taxonomy): domain Bacteria; phylum Myxococcota; class Kuafuiibacteriia; order Kuafuiibacteriales; family Kuafuiibacteriaceae; genus Kuafuiihalomonas; species Kuafuiihalomonas phototrophica. The sequence continues at coordinate 36,128 of DAPKRQ010000024.1, read as the reverse complement.
CGGCCATCCAGGCGGGGAGGGCAGCGGAGTAGAGGTTGCCCATGTCCATGAGAGCGTCGGTTCCAAGGCTCATTTTCTGGTCGAGCAGCTCCCGGAACGCGGGCTTTTTGCGCAGCAGTGAAGCGGCAGCCGCCGTGGCGGCGTAGGGATTTTTTGGTTCACCCGCAGCCAGCAGCTCGCCGTAGAGGTCCGGGGTGGATCTGGCTTCGGCGACCACTTCGTCCATCGAAACCCCCGCTTCTTCGCACAGCTGTTGCAGCTCGTCCGGGTGGTGGTCGCCTCGGGCAAGGCCCCGGACGTACAGGAACGACATGGCCTGGACGGGCATCATTTTGTAGGGCCGATGAAAGAACAGGGCCCGCACGCTTCGATAGTATTTCCCCGCGGTCACGCTCTGGTGGGACAGCATGTCTTCGACTGCCTGGACGACCTCATCCACATAGGCAAACGTCGAATATTTTCCACTGAAAATCGGAAAGTCGGCAATGCGCTCCGTTGCCGACGCGTAGCCGTCGACGAAGTGCCGCGCGAAAGGCTTTCGAAAGTCGGGACCGCGGTACGCCGAAGCCGAGCCGGACCCGTCCAGATCGACTTCGAGCAACTTGGGCTTGGGCTCCACCAGCATGGCCACCGCGCCCGCACCCTGGGTGGGCTCGCCGGTTGTGCCTCGCTCGTACTCGGCCACGTCGGCTGCCACCACGATGGCCTGCCGGTCTTTGCCGTCGGTGCGAGCGAAACGAAGGGCGTTCTTCAGGGCGTAGACCCCACCGAGGCATGCGTGCTTGAACTCCGGCACTTCCAGGCTTCGGCTGAGCCGCGGCATGCCGAGTCGTTCGAGGGCCATGTCGACCATGCCGCGCACGATCACCGCGCCTGCCGCGTTGTCGGTGCTCGACTCGGTGCCGAGGGCCAGGGAGCCCACCCGGGTCGGGTCTACGTCGTGGTCCCGAATCAGTTTGAGCACCGCGTTGGCCGCCATGGTGTACACGTTTTGTTGGGGCCCCAGGATGCGAAAGCTTCGGCCGACCACGGCCTGAATTTTGTTCCAGTCGTTGCCCGTCCACCCGCACCAGTCCTCGAGGCGAACCCGGTATTTGGGCAGGAAGAGGCTCATGCCGCTCAAGCCGGGGTGTCGTTCGGTTCCCATGGAACCCGGTTCGCAGGTGCAGCCTCTCGGAGTCAACGCGCCCCGGACGATGCACTCCGCGGGCCAGCGGCCACGCTCCTCGGCTCGGGGTTCGGGGTTCGGGCCCCCTGGGTTCGGGCCCCCGAACTGGGCATCGACCGGCCCCTCGGGGTTTCGGGTCTCACTCGGCCCGGGTGGAGAACACGGCCGTGACCTCGACCGTCGCGGTGAACGGAGGGTCCAGGTCGGTCGGCCCGTCCAGGACCAACTCGGCGGTTCCGGCGGTCAGGGCGTCCTGCAGATCTTCGAGGCGGGCGGCGCCCTCGTTCAGGATCACGGACACCTGAAGGGCGTCTTCTGCCGGCGCCGCGGCGCCGACGCGAATGGATGGGGTCCCGGAGGGGTCGATGGCCCAGACCTCGAGGGGGCCGTCCCACAGTTCTTGGAGCGAGTCGACCGTGGGGGTTCGTTCGAAGAGCCGAATTCGCAGGGTGCGGAGCTCGAAGTCGACGGGGCCTGGTTCGGCCGATGCAACGAAGTCTTCCCAAGCCGGACCCCTCAACGGAACGGCGACTTCCAGCCGCTCGGCAACGACCTCGGTGCCGTCCAGCGGGATCTGGAAGACCAGCGGGTCGGAGACGCGGGAGCTGGCCTGGGAACCGAAGTCGAGCGTGATCTGCTGAGAGGATGCAGGAAGCACCTGACCGACTTGGGTTTGCACCGCCACGTCCCGCCCGCTCTCTTCCGCCACCGCCGAGACCTCCACCGTGCCCACGGGGACCGACGCAATGGCGTGGTCCACCGCCGGCCCCTGCACCGGAATCTCGACCTGGTAGGTCTCCATCTGTGGGCCTTCGACCCGGAGTCGCACCCGATCCGCGGCCGCCGGCATGCGGCGGATCTCGAGCTGAAGGGCGCCGGCTTGCCGGTCCAGGTCGGCGCCACAGGCTGCGGCAGAAAGGAGCAGCGCGGACCCGATTGCCCAGGCTCCGGAGCGCCTCCGGGCGACGCTCCTCCTCGAGGCGAAGGCGCTCCGGGGCCGGAGGTTCCGTCTGGACCGGGCGAGCGAAAAGCCCTCCGAACCGACGGATCCGGGCGTTTCGCCATGGGTTGGCCCCCGAGCTGGACGGGGTAGCCGACAAGACGGAACCACGATGCTGGGTGGGTGCCGCAAGGCCGAGGACCGATTCATTGCGTCGCGGCACAGTGATGCAGCTCTCATTGCCGAAAAGGCCCCTCGACCCGGAAATGTACCGAAGGCAGCGGGGGCGTGCTAGCCAGCCATCGGTTGCGATTTCATTCGCTCCGCTCCCCCGGAAAGCCGTAGGGAAGGAGGAAGCTCCGACGTCATGCTCGTGGTCGAAGATCGCCGTTTGCTCGACGGCTATCGCCGTGGAGACCGAAAGGCGCTCGAGCTTCTCTACGGCGCCTACGCGCCGGAGGTGGCACGGGTGCTTCGATACGGGTTCACATTCGACAGCCAAGGTCGGACCTGTCGGTTTCGGGGGGTCTGCTCCGAGTTCGACCTGGAAGATCGCCTTCAGGAGGTGTTCACCCGGGCCTTCTCCGAATCCGCTCGAACGAACTACGATGGGATCACGCCGTTCGGTAGCTACCTGACGAAGATCGCCAAGAATCTGATCATCGACCAGTTTCGAAAGAAGGAACAGTCCCTCCTGGAGTTCAGCGTCGAGCCCGCCGCCACCACCCCCGACGAGAGAGAGGGGGCGAGCGAGCCGCTGCAGGGGCGTGCCGAGGCCACCGGACGTCCGGAGCACGACCGAGACCGGGCGCAGCTGGTGGAGCTGGTGTTGGCGTTTCGCGACCAGCTTCCGGACCGGGAACGGGTGATCTACGAGCTCCGTTTCGAGCAGGAACTTCAGCACAAAGAGGTGGCCCGCGCGGTGGGGCTCAGCGAGTCTCAGGTGAAGACATCGGAGCAACGCATACGAATGGGCTTTTATCGCTTCATGCGAAAGCACGGGTACTTTTCGGGTTACGTCCAGGAGCGGCGGGGTTGGCTGCGCCCGCTGAGGAGTTCGTGAGAGGTCGCAAATGGAGATCGACCACGCAACTTGTCATGCGCTGATCGAGCGCGCCTTCGCCCGGGGCCGACTCGAGCCCGAGGAGGATGCTGCCATGCGGGAGCACGTACGCGCGTGCGATGCCTGTCGGAGGACCTACGAGCGCTATGGCGAAGCCGAGTCGATGTTGTACTACCCGGCAGCTCAGCGGGGGCTGTCGCCATCGCAGATGGAACGGGTGGGGGCTCGACTGTTCGACGGACGCGGGGCGTCGAGCGGCTGGAGCGCCTGGCCAAAGTGGGCCGGTGCTGCCGCGGGCTTGGCGGTGGCGGCGGCAGCCCTGTTTACCCTGGCCCTGCCCGCGGACGAGGGCTTTCGCCCCCGGGGGGCGAGCGACCGGTCCGTGAGCCCCCGAGCGTCGCTTCGGGCTGTGCGGGTGCGCGGCGGGGTGACGGGGCCGTCGCTGTCGGATCTGGCGACGAATGGGGGTGTGGTCCGTCCCGGTGACCAGGTGGCGGTGCTGGTCACGCACCTGGGGGGCTTCGAGCGTGCGGCCATCTCTTTGATCGATCCATCGGGCGGCGAGCGGGTGCTCGTCGAATCGACGCCTCTGGCCCCGGACGTCCGGGACCGGAGGGTTGCAGTCGTCGAAGTGGACGATGCGTGGCCCGCCGGACCGCATCGGTTGCGGGCTCGCTTCAGTGGGTCAGACGTCGAAGGGATTCGTGAGGTGCGGTTCGAGGTGCGTGCTCGGCCATGAAAGCCTGGCTGCTCGGATGGCTCGCGTCGTGCGTCGCGGCTTCAGCTGCTGCCGCACCATCGGGCGAAGGCGATTCGCCTCCAGCCCGGTTCGCCGTGGTAGTGGGCAACAACACGGGCGATGGAGAAGGCTTGGCCGACCTCCGACACGCCGACGACGACGCGGCCCGATTCTTCGAGCTGCTGTCCATGGCCGGCGTCGACGTGGAACTGTTGTCGGTTTTGGACGCTTCGACCCAGCGCCTTCACGGGCGGGCCGCGGCCCGCGCCCGGGCTCCCACGCGGACGGAGCTGCTCGAGAGTTTGAAGCGGACTTTCGAAAAGGTTGAGCGCGCGGAGGAGCGAGGCCGAAGGACCATCTTCTACTTCGTCTACGTCGGGCACGGTAGTGTGGGTCGAGATGGGGAAGGGCGCATGCATCTTTTGGATGGCTACCTGTCCCGTTCCGACGTGTTTCAGAAGATTCTCGGGCCGTCTCCCGCGCGCATCAATCATCTGATCATCGATGCCTGCAACGCCTACTTGATGGTGGCGCGAAGAGGCCAAGGAAAGCAGCTGGACGAAGCACTTTCGCGCTTTTTGAAGCGCGAGGATCTTTCGGCTCATCCCGACACGGGGGTGCTCCTTTCGACTTCGAAGGCCACCGAGGTTCACGAATGGTCCCGGTTTGAAGCCGGTGTGTTCAGTCACGAGGTGCGGTCGGCCCTGGTAGGTGCTGCGGATGTCGATGAAAACGGAAAGACCACCTACGCCGAAGTGGACGCTTTCGTCACCGCCGCGAACTCTCGCGTCGACCATCCGCAGGCGCGACTGGATGTGTACGCGGCTCCGCCGGCGCTCCATCTGGACGAGCCACTCTTCGACCGAAGCTGGGTGTCGGAGGCGACGCTACTGGAAGTGCCAGCCTCCATGTCGGGACGGTATTGGGTAGAAGACAACCGCGGAGTCCGCTACGCGGACTTTCACTCCGGGCCGGATGCGAACGTCACGCTCGTTTTGGCTCCGGCCGAGTCCTACTTTCTTCGCAACGAAGCCTTCGAGATCCGGTTGCCCACGTCCATGCTGCGGTCAGCCGACGCGTCGCGGTGGCAGCGCGGGCCCCGATCCGTGCGGGCACGAGGGTCGGAGGCAGAAAGCTTTCGAAAAAACCTGTTCGCGGTGCCCTTCGGTCCGGCGTACTACGAAGGGTTTCGGGCCTCGTTCGTGTCGGAGCCTTTGGGCACCGTCGCGGGGGACGGTCCGCCGGCGCCCGGCACGCGGACCCGCCGCGCCATCGCCATGGTCGTGGGCGGCACGGCCGTGGCATCCCTGGTGGCCAGTTTGGTGGTCGGTTCTACCGTCGACTCGGCGACGCAGCGGTACCGACGGGCTGCCGGCAGCGAGTCGGAGCTGGCGGCCCTGGCTGATGACGTGGAGCGGCGAGTCTCGGTCACCAATGTTTTGCTCGGGACCGGGATCGGACTCGCCGTGACAGCGGCCACCCTGTGGTTTTGGCCGGCCCGACGCTGATCCGGTCGCTCCGGGCGAGAGCTCGTTCGTAAGGAAGGTCGAACGAGGCGCAGTCCGGCTGCCCTCGCGCGAAAGGAACGTACCATGAAGAAGAAACAACTTTGGGGTCTGTGGACCATCCTCGGCGTTGCCGCATGTGGATCGGGATCCGGCATGGATCCGAGCGAATCAGGGCTGTTCGGGACCGCCGCCGGAGCCCTGAATCGCGAAGAGGCCGAGAAGACCGCCGCGTCCCTTCTAAACGGGCGGGTACTGGCTTCAGAGAACGCGCTCGAGCGGGGAGCCGAAGTCTACGAGGTGGACGTACTCCTTCCTTCCGGAGCGGTGGTCGAAGTCGAAATCGAGGTGGCGACCGGCCGGGTCGTGGAGCTCGAATGCGAAAACCCCCAACCGGACGACGACGTGGACGTGGGGAGCGGTCTGCTCACCCTGCAGCAGGCGTTGGACGTCGCCCTTGGCACGACCGACGATCAGGTTGTCGAGTGGGAGATCGAGCGCGACGAGGACGACGATGGGTGGGAGTGGGAGTTTGTGCTCCGCACCAACGACGGCAGCGAGATCGAAGTGGAGATCGACGCCGAAACCGGCGCGCGAGAGCGAGACGACGATGACGGCGACGAGCCCTGGGATCGGGACGACGACGAAGAGGACTTCGACGACGACGACCCGGACACGATCCCGGAAGCCCTCGAAGAGAAGGTGTTGGCGCTCGTGGCGGGGACCATCGAGTCGGCCGAAATCGACTCGGACGATGGTCTCGAAGAGTGGGAGATCGAAGTGCGGACGCCGGAAGGTGGTCTCGTAGAGCTGGAGCTACTGGTGTCGTCCCATAGACTCGTGGAAGCCCAGGGCATCGAGGGCCCCTTCGACATCGTCTTCGAACCGGAAGGCCTGCTCAGTCTCGGGGCGGCGCTCCAGGCCGTTGGAATCGAAGCTTCGGATCTCGAAGGCTGGGAGCTGGACCGCGAGGACGACGGGGAGCCAACCTACGAGCTGGAAACCGCCGACGACGACGTCGAGGTCCACGCCCGAACGGGAGCGGTCGTGGACGACTGAGTCCGTCTGGGGCGGCCCGGACTTGGGCGTGCGGGCCGCCCTGGATTTCCGGACCGACCTGAGTTACCTCGATTGGCGGTGGCGTCATACGGAGACTCGAGCCATCAGGCTTTTCTGCGCCAGCGCGTCTTCGGCTCCTTGGACGGCATTCGAGCATTCAGCGTCATGGCCGTGGTCTGGCACCACACCAACGAATTCGGCGGTCCTCGCTTGTTCACGCGGGGCTTCCTCGGCGTGGACATGTTCTTCGTGCTCAGCGGTTTTTTGATCGTGACGCTGTTGCTCCGCGAGCGAGACCGAAAGGGCCAGATCTCTTTGAAGGACTTTTACGTCCGCCGTACGCTTCGGATCTTTCCAGTATATTACGGGCTTCTTGTGGTGCTCAGCCTGGTGTTCGCGGTCTTGCCTTCGTCGGAAACCGGGGTGGTTTGGTTCGATGAGCTTTGGATTTTGGCAACCTACACCGCCAATCTGTTCGAGGTGACGACCTTCATGGGTATCGCGTGGTCGCTGGCGGCGGAGGAGCAGTTCTATTTGATCTGGCCGTCGGTCGAACGGAATCGAAGGTCCGTGATCTATGCATGCCTGGGTGGGGCTTTGATTCTCAGCCAGGCGATCCAGTTTCGCGTGTTTAGCGCCTTCGGGTGGCCGATCGAGTTGGCGTTGCCACACCAGATGTTTCTCGAGGTCACGTTTACGCCGATCCTGCTGGGGGTCGTGCTCGCCCATCTGCTGCACCACCGGGCCACGCACTTGGCGGTCCGGCGGTGGGTGCAGGGATGGTGGGCCGCCCCGGGGTTGGCCGTGGGACTCTTGGTGTTCTTGGCCTTGGCGCCTGCCGACCTGACCGGATGGCCCCGCTTGGTGGCGCACCTGTGGATGATGGGGCTGTTGGCCGCCTGCGTGGTGCGGGAGGACCACGGACTTTCGCGGGTTCTGTCCTGGCGGTGGCTGGTTCGGATCGGAATGGTGAGCTACGGCATCTACCTGTTCCACATGCTCGGGCGGCACGTCGCAGGTGCCGTGTTGGGGCGGCTGGGGCTTGCCGACGTTCCGGGGCCCTTCTTCGTCCTCACCTTGGCCGGGACTTGGGCCGCGGCGGAGTTGAGCTTTCGGTACTTCGAGCTGCCGTTTTTGAAGCTGAAATCCCGGTTTCAACGGGTCTAGCCCATGGAGAACCGGCGAACTCGTGGTGTGCAGAAGCCGAATCCTCGGCTTCGCCACGGGGGCGACGGCTGCGGGGAGGACGAAACCCTGCGCGCGGCGGCTTTCTTCGTGGATGGGACGACGGCGCTTGACGGAGCCCTCGCGGTGACCCTCATATGAAGAGCTGCTCTTTGACATGGGGCCGTCATGGTTTCGACGGGGGTTGCGAAGCCGAAGACGCGTGTCCGGGAACCGTGCTTGCCGGTCAAAACGGTACGGAAACTTTAGTTGCCAACGACGAGCCTCAGCTCGCTCTGGCTGCCTGAACTGGCTCGATAGAGTTCATTTAGGCCGTTCGAAGGGGTGACCCCGCCTGTGGTCCCTCTTCGGGCGAAATCGAAACAGGCTGGCGGTCCACGTCGCCTCGCCGTGGGCCGCGAGAACCCAGAGGCTAGGAAGTGACAGGGTCTGTCCGCGAGCCCTGCGCCTCCGAAATCAACTCGCGAGACTACGCACGTAGGGTCTTCCGTGGACCAACTTCCGGACGCGGGTTCGATTCCCGCCGGCTCCATCTTTTGCCGCTCGTCACCGTCGCGAAGCGTGGGTGCTCGTTGGTTTGTGAAGGGCGGTTCCGCTGCCCGGCGGGGATCTCACCCGCGCCCTCCGGGCGCGGGTTGTGGCCGACGTCCTGTCGGCCACCCTTCGGGCTGGCCTTCGGCCAGCGCATCTCCGCCCTCCTGGCGTCGATGAGCGATTCCCGCCGGCTCCATCACCTGGACTTCTGCTGGGCGCCGCAATCCGATGCTCATCGAGCGGTCGCCGGCCCATGGCCGGCTCGGGCCTGCGGTGCTGGCGTTGTCGACGACATCGAGCGCGGAGCTACAGCCTGTGCGTGCCGCCTGGCCCTCGGCGCAGAAAGCACGGCCCTCAACCGATGAGACGAGAACCTCGCATTGCGCGCGCCATGATACGGCGGATCGAGGTGTCATAGACGAGCAGGCGAGGCAGGAAGGCGAGGACGACGAGCCCACACCCCAGGGCGAGGGCGAAGGCATGGAGCGTCGAAGCGCCCACGGGAACGAGGTCTCCGTCTTCCGTGATGAGGCCCGACAGGGTGGTTCGTTGCGCACACCGCTTTAGTTCCTGGAGCAGAAGTGGTCGATAGACCCGGTGGTAGACCTCCACCCTCGGGGCCTCCGAGGGCCGCCGAGTCTCAGACGGGACACTGCTCGTCTGGCCCAGAGTCTTTTGAATGCGCTTGCGCATGACCAAGAGGTCCTCGGTGAGCAGCCGCTTGGTCGCCGGGCGCCAGCTCGAAGCGGCGTTCCGGCGGAGGTCGTCCCAGGCCTGGTGCTCGGAGAACGTCGTTTCGAACCGGTCCAGGTTCGGTTTCCGTGTGTAGCGAAGATCGTCGAGTAATTCCGAAACGATGCGATATCGTTGCTCGATCATCTCTCGGGCCTGCATCCGTCGAGTCCCCAGGTCCCGAGGGACGATCGTCCGGGGAGCATGCTCGAACACGGGCACGTCAATCACGAGACGATGAGCCGGAACGTGCTCACCTTCCAGTTTGTCGTACGGAATGCCCCCGTCGAGGTTGAACACGGCGGCCTTCCACCCGACCACGTCGCTTCGGGAGAGGCAATGGCTCAAGCTCGCGAGGCCCACGAAGAAGGCCACGACCGACAGAACCCCATGCGCGAGGGGGAGGCGAGGCGCCCGTTCCAGGCCCTGGGTGATGGCGTCCGCCGCCTGCAGATCCTCGAGCTGGAGCACGAGGATCGGGAGGCGGTCGCTCGAAAATAATCGGCCGAGTCCATCCCAATGGATGTGGATGCGGGTTCCGCGAATCCGATAACGCCGGCCTTCTTGCATTACGCGGTGCCAGCAGGGAGGCAGGCGCACCTCGTGGCCGTCGATGCACCGAATGAGACGGCGAGCTCGACTCGGCCCCACGATCCGCCGCGTGTAGGGGCCATACAGGTGGACCTGGCCCGCTACACGAACGCTGCGGGCCGCCCGCAAAGTCGTGGTGATGACGAGTCCGCCGAGCACCGCAACGAAGCCGAGAAGTGACAAATAGATCCATGCAAACGAAACATGGTCCCTCGTCACGAGGATCATGCTTCCCAGGGAGGACCCGAAGATGATGGCTCCTGCCCACGTTCCCACGAAAATGCCCTTGCGTGTTCGCTCCAAAGCGAGGTCGATGTAGCGCTGTTCGTGCTCGGAGTGGGCGATCGACTCCCTCGGACAGAGGCGCACTTCGGGCTCGGCGGTCATCTGGGCGTTGGGACAAAGGTAACAGATCGCTCGCGGGACGGAAGGCTTCCCGAAGCGCCGAGATGCGCCGGGCGGCTTCGGCCGGCTCGGGGCGGGCCAGTTTGTTGGACCGAATCCCGCGGGGCCTCCTTGCGGACCCCCTTCCAATGCTCGACTCGGGGTGCCGGGCCCTCTAAGCCGTTGGGGTGACCGACGTCATCGTGATCGGAGCGGGCTTTTCCGGGCTGGCTGCGGCGGCCCACCTGGCCAAGGGTGGAGCCCGGGTCCGTGTGGTCGAACGGCACGACCAGGCCGGGGGCCGGGCCCGCACGTGGACCCGAGACGGCTTTCGTTTCGACATGGGTCCCAGTTGGTACTGGATGCCCGACGTCTTCGAGCGGTTCTTCGCGGGCTTCGGCAAACGGGTCGCAGACCTCTATCCGCTTCAACGCCTCGATCCGAGCTATCGGGTGCTCTGGCCCGACGGAGACGTCTGGGACGTGCCCGCCGGGGTCGACGCCGTTCGCGCCATGTTCGAGGCCCGCTCCCCGGGGGCCGGGGCCGCCCTCGACCGCTTCCTGAACGAAACCCGTTACGTCTACGAGGCCGCCTACGATGATTATCTGTTCCGGCCGAGTCTGTCCTTCTTCGAGTTCGTGGATCCGCGTCTCGTCCGGGAAGTGTTCCGGCTTCACATGTTGCGCTCGATGCACGCCTACGCCCGCAGCTTTTTCGACGACGACAAGCTCGCCCGATTGGTGGAGTGGCCGGTCCTCTTTCTCGGCGCCTCGGCCCGGAAGACATCGGCCATGTACGGGTTGATGAGCTACGCGGACATCGCGTTGGGCACCTGGTACCCCGAGGGCGGCATGCATCGCATCATCGAGGCGATGGTCGACGTGGCGACGGGCCTGGGAGTGGAGCTGCGGCTCTCGGAGCCGGTCGAGGAGATCCAGGTGGACGGCGGCCGCGTCCGGGGTGTGCGCACCTGTCGAGCCGAATGGAAGGCCGATGCCGTGCTGGCCTCCGCCGACTACCACCATGTCGAGCAGCAGCTCGTGCCGCGGGCCTACCGCCAGTTCGACGACGGATACTGGCGTCGCCGCACCATGAGCCCCTCCAGCCTGCTCTTCTATCTCGGCGTCGAGGGAGACCTGGGCATTCTGCCGCACCACACCCTGTTCTTCGACGAAGACCTCGATGCGCACATGAGCGCGGTCTACGACCGCCCCACCTGGCCCCGGGCGCCGCTGTTCTATGCATGCGCCCCTTCGGTGACCGACCCCAGCGTCGCCCCGCCCGGTTGCTCCAACCTTTTCTTGCTGGTTCCGCTGGCGCCAGGCCTCGCCGATGACGACGGAGCCCGGGAGAGGGCCTTCGACCACGTGATGACCCGTCTCGAGGCCCACGTGGGTGCTCCGCTGCGGGACCGCTTGCGGGTGAAACGCAGCTACGCGATGCGGGACTTCGAAGCCGACTACGGCGCATTCCGCGGCAACGCCTACGGCATGGCCAACACCTTGCGGCAGACCGGTCCAATGAAACCTCCCTTGCGGTCGAAGAAGTTGCCGGGTCTGTACTTTGCCGGTCAGCTCACCGTGCCGGGCCCTGGAATGCCGCCGAGCCTCGTCTCCGGTGAGCTCAGCGCCCAGGTCCTGCTTCGCGACCTGGGCTGAGGGGACCGGAGGACGGCGGTTTTCCGGGTCGAACGCTCCCTGCGGGGCTCCCTCCCCGCCGAAGACGGGCTTTCCCGAGCCCTCCGGGCCCGGGCCATTCGGGAGGCATCAAGCGCCACGAAGACCCGTCGAGCCCCGCAGAGCCCGCTGTCTTGGGAAACCGGAGCTTCTGGATCGTCCGCGGGTCTCGGGGTAGCCCTCGCCCTTTGACCGAGGACGAGGGGGCACCTGGACGCTTGCCCCAGTCCCGGCGCTCCGGCGCGATGAAGGGCTGCGGGCATGCCGCGTCGTCAGGCGATTGAAGGGACCGCTCGACGGAACGGGGCCTTGAATCGACCCAACGCTCTTCATTCGAATCCCCGTGGGGGCGTCGGGTTTTCGACAGCCCGCGCCCGGTCCATGGCGGCCGGCGTACGGTGGGCTGGCGGTCGGGTCGAGATGCGCCACGTCGCGCTTCCAAGACGGAGCCCGACCCGCCATGCTGGTCTCTCGTGGTGCGCTGGATTCCGAATGCCCTGTCCGGGATCCGGGTGGCCCTGGTCCCGCTGTGGCTGGTGCTCGCGTTCCTCGCCCGGGAACGGGCGCTCGAAGGGGAGTCGGTTTCGACGTTTTGGCCGCTTTTCGTATTCATCGCACTCGGGGCCACCGACGTGGCCGATGGATGGATCGCGCGACGCTTCCGGCTTCAATCGAATCTGGGAGCGACCCTGGACGCGGTGGCCGACAAGCTGGCCCAGATCGCGACGGTCACGTTCTTGGTTTGGCTTCCCTCGGCGGCGTTCGGTTCGCTCCCGGTATGGCTGTGGGGCGTGCTCGTGGTGCGTGATGGGCTCTTGGGGGCCGGTTACCTCTGGATCTACCTCCAGCACCGCGCGGTGGAGGTGGAGCACCGCTGGCACGGCAAGGTGTCCAGCCTTTTGTTGTTCGCGGCGATCGCGGCCGCGATCGCCCGGGTGCCCCAACCCTTCGTCGTCGCTGCATCGGTCGCCGCCACGGTGATGATCGTGCCCGGCACCGTCGCCTACCTGATCGCTGGCTCGCGGCAGCTGAGCACTGCCGTTCCATCGACCTGACCCGCGACGCCCCGACCTTTCGGGTTTTCCGAGCACGGGGCGCTTTGGGCTGGCGATCGCGCGTCCGATGGGGACCGCTGCGGTCGGGGCGGGCCTCGGATTTCGGTGGCGGACACCTCCGATCGCAGGCATGAAGCGGCGGTGGTGGACGGCGGTGGGAGCCGGCGATTCGACGCGGTGTTGTTCGATCTGGACGGGACGCTGATCGACAGCACGGAGCTCATCGTCGAATCCTACCGTCATACCTTGCGAGAGGTGGCGGGGACCGAGCCGAGCTACACCGAGGTGGTATCGGGGTTCGGGACGCCGCTGGTCGATAACCTGCACAGGTTGAGTCCCGAACCGGCCTTGGTGCCTCGGATGGTCGAGGTCTATTCGGAATATAATGCACAGAGGCACGACGACATGATTCGGCCGTTCTCGGACGCGATCGAGGCGGCGTGGTCGCTTCAACAGAAGGGATTTGCCCTCGCCGTCGTGACGGGAAAACGCAGGGCGTTTGCTCTTCGAGGCCTTCGTTTTGTTGGACTCGATACCGTATTCGATGTCGTGGTGACTCCCGAGAGTACGGAGCTCCCGAAGCCGCACCCGGACCCTGTCCTGAAAGCCTTGCGAGAGCTCGCCGTTCAGCCCGAGCGGGCGGTGATGGTCGGTGACTCGCCCCACGACATCGCGGCGGCCCGCAGCGCTGGAGTCGCTGCGGCCGCCGCCCTGTGGGGACCGGGCTGCCGCGACGCGCTGGCTTCCGCTCAGCCGACCTTCTGGCTCGAAGACGCCGCCAGCCTTCTGCACGCGGTGGTGTGAGCCTCGATACTCGGGTGATCTCGACGATGCAGTCGGGTCAGGATGCGTCGGGCGCGGAATCGATCCACTCGCCGGCCAAGAAGCGATGGATTCCGTGGGCGAGGGCGACCGGCATCTCATCCATCGGGTAGTGCCCGGACTCTGCGAGTCGCCACCAGACCACCCCCGGAAAGCCATTGCTCATGGAGCGGCGCAGGTCGTCGAGCCGCATCCCTGGGTAGTCGTGGGCGCCCGCCACGACCAACAGGGGTGTTGTTGAACGGACCCGGTTGGCATGGGCTGCGAAACCCCGGGGGAACACGACGTGATCGAGGTAACTTGCGATCACCTCCGGTTGCACGCTGCCATGTCGAAGGTCTCGTTTGTAACGAAAAAAGGCCTCCCCGTATCTATCTCCCGTCAACCCGGACAGGGCCCCTCGCAGGGCGTCGTCGTCATGCGCGGTCGAGCGAAAGAATGCCGCGGTCTCGGCGTCCACGGCCAGACCGTCGGTCGGGACGGGGGTGACGGCGATGGCTCGCTCGACTCGCGGTGCCTTTCGCTCTGCGTCCGCCGTCACCGCGTGTTGGACCGCCAACCCGCTCATGGAGTGGCCTACGAGATGAAAGCGTTCGAAGCCGAGAGCATCGGCCAGGTGGTTCACGTCCGCTGCGATCTCTTCGCTGTCGTGCCTGCCCTTCAGATGGGAGGAGCGTCCATAGCCCCGCAGGTCGGCGAAGATGAAGGTGTACCTGTGAGTATCCAGGAACGGACGCATCGGATCCCAGGTTCGGATCGAACCGAAGAGCTCGTGCAGCACGATCACCGGTGTCGTACCGTGTCCGAATCGCTCGTGGCCCAAGATGTCGGGGGTGATTTCGCTATTCATGAGGTCTTTCCGCGGCCACCGCCGCTTCGAGGACCTGGATAGACGAAGTGTACGGTAGAGCTTTAGTCCCCAGCACGGTATGACAGACATGCGGTCGGAGCATGGATCGTCTGGCTCTGATGGAACTGTTCGTTCGCGTGGCCGAAAGCGGCTCCATCACCGCGGGAGGCCGCGATTTGGGCCTGTCTCAGGCTCGCGCGAGTCGAGGGGTGAAGCAGCTCGAGTCGGCTCTGCAAACGACGCTCCTTCACCGTACGACCCGCCAGGTGGCGCTCACTCCAGAGGGCGAACGCTTCCTCGTAGCCGCAAGGGTGGCGTTGGAGGCGGTGGATGCCGCGAACGCGTCGGTGCGGGAGCCGTCGGAGCTTCATGGGCGGATCCGGCTCAGTGCTCCAGTCGGCTACGGTCAGCGAATCGTTGCGCCGGCAGTGGATGCGTTCACCGAGGCCCACGCCGGACTGCAGGTCGACCTTCACCTGTCGGATCGCTTCGTGGACCTGGTGTCCGAGGGTTTCGATCTCGCCATCCGACTCGGGGAACTTCCATCGAGCTCGCTTCGCTCCCGGCGTTTGGGCATGGCTTTTCGGGCCATCGTGGTGGCGCCGAGCTACAGCTCGGCACGGCCGATACCGCGCTCGCCGGAAGACTTGGCCGACCACGAGTTCTTGGTGTTCACTCGCCTGCAGTCTGCCAAGTTGCAGCTGTGGCAAGAGGATCGAGTGCGAGCCATTGAGGTTTCGGGCCGGCTGGCCGCCGACCACCTCCCCACACTGCGGGATTGGTGCCTTCGGGGTCGAGGTGTCGGACTGCTGCCCTTGTGGCTGATCCGAGAGGACGTGCGACGGGGACGTCTCGTACGCCTCCTTCCGAGCTGGCATCCACCACCGCTGCCGATTTGGGCCCTCTTGCCTCCCAGCGCGTTTCGGCCTGCCCGTGTGCAGGCCCTGTTGGACCACATCGCGGACTGGGTCGCCTCGCACCCGACCGTTTCCCCGTCGGACTGACTTCGCCGACGTGGATCGCGCCCCGATCACTGCATGGGATCTGCCAGGCCGTCTTTGATTCGAATGACGTAGAACGTGGCGCCCTCGGGGTCGGCCAGCACCGCCATGCGGCCCACGTCGATGTCGAAGGGTGGGACCGGGTTCGCGCCGCCCAGGGATTTGGCCCGTTCGACCGTCGCGTCGCAGTCTGCCACGGCAAAGTAGGGGCTCCAATGAGGAGGCACGCCTTCCCACTCGTCGGTCATCAGCAGCGCGTGGCCTTGCTCTCGGCCTTTCGCGTTGTGGATCACACTCATCTTCGAGACTGGGACCTCCTCTCGCCGAAATCGCCAGTCGAAGACCGCTCCGTAGAACTGCTCCACCCCATCCAGGTCTCGGGTAGCTCGTTCGCTCCAGCAGAACGAATTGGGTTCGTTGTAGACTTCGACCCCCGCATGTCCGAGCGGCTCCCAGATCGCGAAGGTCGCGCCTTCTGGATCTCGCGCGAAGTTCATCTTGCCAGCCTCGAAAACGGTCGTGGTCTCGAACATCAGGCGACCCCCGTTCTTCTCGATCGCCTTTTCCGTAGCGCCGACGTCGTCGGTGCTGACGTAGGTGTTCCACATGGAGGGCACCCCCCGCGAGATCATCTCGTCGCTCATTCGACCCACGCCCGCTGCTTGCTTCCCTCTCGAAAAAAAGATGCCGTGAGGCAGTCCGCCTCGGGTGTCCCGCAGCTCGAAAGTCCAGCCGAAGAGTTGGCCGTAGAACGCTTTCGCGCGTTCCATGTCTTTTGCGTTGAGATCGACCCAGTTGAAGGTGCCTGCCGAAAATCCCATGCCCTCCCGAAGCACGGGGGGGTCGGGCGGAAAAGTTTCTTTTTTCGTTTCGGGCACTTCTTACCGCCTGCGACATCGCGCTCCAGCGTCCGTCCGGGTTGTTCGAACGCGAGATTCAAGTGCTTCAGGAGTTTGCCCGCATGGCCCTCGACCGTGAGCAGGAGTGATCTTTCGGGACGAACTGGTCGGAAGAGACCTGCAGGGCATCGGCCATGGCTTCTTTTCAGGACCGCCAATGCCTTCGTTGGCCCATCCGAGCCGGTGCCCGTCGATTCCTTCCTTGTAGCCCTTTTCAGCCATCTGCTAAGGTCTGAGCATGATGCGGGTCCTTCAGGTCATGGTGCTGGCGCTGGGCGCCGCATCGGTTGGCGCCTCGGGCTTCGAGTACGATGGAGATGGGTATAGGGTGACCGGATACGAGTTTGACTTCGTTTGGGGCGAATCGAAGGCGACGGTCATCGTATCGATGGGCAAGGAACACTGGTGTGCCCTGCCACCCCTGCCGGCGCCCGCCGCATTCGAGCTGGTCGAGCTTCTTCGTGCGTCCGACCCGGTGTATCTGGCGGCCGACCGCCTGACGACGCGTCGACCCCGCGTGTTGAGAGAGCCGACCCAACAGACCCTGCGGACTCGCCGCGGTCCACCTCCGGCGTGCGCCGAAGCGCTGCCGTTCTGACCGCACGCTGGGGCCACGGCCGCTCTTGAAACCTCGTCCGGAAAGCGGGCCGTCCGCACGATGCTTCGGTCCTGCCCGCAGGGGCCGACGCGACGGTCCGTGTCAGCTGGGCTCGAGGCCGGCGCGGTGGGCTTCGAGCTTCATCTGGATCGCATCCCGGACCGCCCGAAACCGGGCGCGTCGCATCTCGTTGGTCGGGCAGGGCTCGCCGCCGGCTGGGTCGGGCAGCGGCCAATGCAGGCGACGCGCCCTCCCGAAAAACACTGGGCAGACTTCTTCGGCGCACAGCGTGATGACCGTGTGGACGTTGGCCGGGTCGATCTCTTGCACCGACTTCGAGCGATGGCCGCCCAGGTCGATTCCGAGCTCCGCCATGACTTCGATGGCCTGCGGATGGACGAACGACGGCTGGCTCCCAGCGCTTTCGACCCGGACGGCGGGGCCCCACATCTGGCGCGCGAGACCTTCAGCCATTTGGCTGCGGGCCGAGTTGGCGACGCACAAGAACAGGATGGTGGGCTTCATGGACGGTCCTCCAGCGAAGATGCGGTCTCGTTTGGGCGGGCGGCTGCGTCGAACCCGGCTGCCCGCAGCCACAGGGCCACGTGCACCAGCCCGATCAGGACCGGGACCTCGACCAAGGGACCGATGACCGCGGCAAAGGCGACACCGCTGCCGATCCCGAAGCTCGCCACAGCTACGGCGATGGCCAACTCGAAGTTGTTCGAGGCAGCTGTGAACGAAAGTGTTGCAGACCTGGCGTAGTCGGCCCCGAATCGATGGCTCATGAAGAACGAGATCAGGAACATGACCACGAAGTAGGCCAGCAGAGGGATCGCGATCTGCACCACGTCGAGCGGCCGGGCCAAGAACGAACTCCCTTCCATCGAAAACATCACGACGATGGTGAACAGCAGTGCGACCAATGTGACCGGTCCGATGCGCGGAGCGAACCGTGTTTCGTACCACTCGCGACCTTTCGAACGGACCAGGGTCAGCCTAGTCAGGAATCCCGCAGCGAAAGGAATGCCGAGGTAGATCGCCACGCTTCGAGCGATGTCGAGGATCGAAACATCCAGCATCATTCCCTCCAATCCGAGTTGCTTCGGAAAGAAGCTCGTAAACAGCCAGACGTAGAGAGGAAAAAAGAGGATCTGAAAGATAGAGTTGAATGCGACGAGGCCCGCGCAGTACTCCCGATCGCCGCCCGCTAAATCGTTCCAAACGATCACCATGGCGATGCATCGGGCCAAACCGATCAAGATCAGCCCCAGCATGTACTCCGGCTGGCCTCGCAGGAAGATCACCGCCAGCCCGAACATCAAGATGGGCCCCAGGACCCAGTTCTGGAACAGGGACAGGCCGAGAATGCGGAGGTCTTTGAAGACCCGGCCCATTTCCTCGTACCGCACTTTGGCCAGGGGCGGGTACATCATCAAGATGAGGCCGATGGCGATGGGGATGCTCGTGCTGCCCACGCGCAGCGCTTCGAGGTCGCGCACCCACCCGGGAAATGACGCTCCCAGCCCCACACCGGTGGCCATGGCGGCGAAGATCCAGCCGGTGAGGTATCGGTCCAAAAACGACAGTTGCCCCGCCACGTGGCGAGAAGGAACGGAGTTCGCGGCGGTCATGCTCACAGTCCCCGCGCCAGGGCTTTGAATCGGCGCAGCTTTCGGGGGCTCACGCAGTAGCAGACCCGGGGGCCGTCGATCTGACCCTGCACCAGACCGGCTTCCTTCAAGATCTTCAGATGCTGGGACACGGTCGACTGGGCCAGGTCGAGCTCTCCCACCAATTCGCCGCACACGCAGGTCTTTCGCTGGGCCAGCAGCCGCAAGATCCGAACCCGGGCAGGGTGAGCCAAGGCCTTCGCAAACCCAGCGAGCTCGGCGTCGGCGTCGTCGCCGGTGACCGGACGCAGGTCAGCGGTCTGGTCGTCTTCGGGGACGCAAGGAATCCGAGCTCGACCCATCGTCCATCGTCGATATACGATAAAGGGCGCCCGTGCAAGCCGAGATCTCGCTCGCTGTCGCAGCGCAGAAAAAAAGGGCTTGCGCTCGCATCGGACTTCCTCCCGAGGGCCGATGCGGAACTCGCTGGGCTACGACCAGCTCTCGGACCCACGGGGAGAGCTACAGGTCATACGCGAAGGTCATCGTGATCTGAACCGATTCGGACAAGCTGGTTGCCACGGGACAGGTTCGAGCGAAAGACTCGAGTCGGGGACGGTGGTCCGGCGCAGTGTCCGCTGGAAGATGGATCGTTACCGGAAGCCGTGCCACCCGTCGCGGTCCGCCAGTGCTCATGTGTTTGTCTACCGAGCCCTCGCATACATGGAATGGAATCTCTTCACGCCCAGCTTTGATCCCCATGGTGGTGGTGGCACAGGACAGAAGCGAAGCGGCCAACAGGTCCGTGGGCGAGAACCGCAGTCCCCGGCCGGCGTTGTCCGCCGGGGCGTCGGTGTCGACCTGTGAGCCCGACGGTTCGTGGGTGAGCCGACAGCCGAGCTCGCCGGTATATTCGAGGTCGATGTGAACCGCCATCGGTCCACTCCAACGTACGCTTCGGCTCGGGTCAATGCTTCGCCCGAAGGCCCGTCACACTTCGGTCGGCTCTGCACGGTCGAATCGACCGCGATGGATTTCGATGGACTGGGCTTCGGTTGACATCGTCCATGGGCTGCGAGTCGCTTCCCCAACATGGGTCGACAGGGGATGCACATCGGGCTGGCCCTGGGTCTCGCAGGGGTCGCCGCGGGGTGCGAGCCGCAGCCCGCCAGGGTGGCTGATGGGCGGGCACCGGTGGCGGTGTCCTCCGTGGAACGAGGGACGATCCACCTTCGGCGAACCTACAGCGGGACCCTCGAGGCGCCGGCCCGCTTCGTGGTGGCACCGAACGTGGCCGGGCGCGTCGAGCGACTGCAGGTCGACCTGGGAGACGCCGTGCAGCGGGGTCAGGTGGTCGCCCGGCTCGATGACGATGAGCTCGATCAACGGGTGGCCGAGGCCCGAGCCGAGCTCGCCGTGGCCCGAGCCAACCTGACCATGGCCAGAAACCGGCTCGAGGTGGCACGGCGAGATCTGGGGCGGATCCGTAAACTGCGAAAGCGCGGTATCAGCTCCGAAGCCCAACTGGACGCGGCCGAGGCCGAAGAGCTCGAAGCGGAAGCCGGTGTCGAGGTGGCCCGGGCGAGGGCGGCCCGGGCACGGGCGGCTCTCGGCTCGGCCCGCGTTCGCCTGGGATACACCCGGGTCGAGGCGCGGTGGTCGGGCGGCAACGATGAGCGGTATGTGGCGGAGCGTCAGGTGAGCGCCGGCGCGCAGGTCTCGGCGGGGACTCCGCTCTATTCGATCGTAGAGCTGGATCCACTGATCTGCGTCATCTTCGTAGCCGAGCGAGACTATGCACTCCTTCGAGCGGAGCAACCGGCCGTGCTCGAAACCGACGCGTGGCCTGGAGAGCGCTTCGAAGCCCGGGTTCGGCGGGTGGCCCCCGTATTCGAGCCCGGTTCACGCCAAGCTCGGATCGAGCTCGCGGTCGAGAACGAAGACATGCGCCTGAAGCCCGGCATGTTCGCCCGAGTCAACGTCACCCTGAAGACGGTCGAAGACGCCGTCATCGTGCCGTGGGCAGCCGTCACCAAACGGGACGGTGGAAGCGGACTCTTTCGGGTGGATCGAAACAGAATGTCCGTGCGGTGGCAGCCGGTCCAGACCGGCATCCGGGAAGATGACCGCGTCCAGTTGGTGGATTCGATGCTCCAGGGCGAGGTCGTGGTCCTGGGTCAACAGCTTCTCGATGACGGTACCGCCATCACGATCCCCGATGCCGAGGCTTCGGAGCTTCCGTGACCCTTCCGGGCTTCAGCGTCCGGCGGCCGGTATTGACCGCCATGGTCACGGCGATCGTGGTGCTCTTGGGGAGCATCGCCCTGGGACGGATTCAGATCGACCTGCTGCCCAACCTGGAACTTCCGACCGTCAGCGTGCGCACCGAATATTCTGGTGCCAGCCCCGAGGTCATGGAGCGAACCGTTACCCAGATCGTCGAGGAGATCGTCGCGACCGTTCCCGGTGTCGTCGAAATCCGCTCCTCATCTTCTCGAGGGAGCAGCTCCGTGCGGATCACCTTCGGTTGGGGGACAGATGTCGACACCGCGGCCCTCGACGTGCGGGGAAAGCTCGAAGACGAACTCAGCGAGCTGCCTGAAGAGATCGAGCGGCCGCAGGTACGCAAGTTCGACATCTCGAGCTTTCCGGTGGTGCTATTGGGGATTTCGAGCAAGCTGAATCCGGTCGAGCTGACCGAACTGGTCGACAACCGCCTGCGCCAGCGCTTTTCGCGGATCCCCAACATCGCTCAGGTCGACGTGTGGGGTGGCTATCCCCGCGAAGTTCGGGTCGAGCTCGATCCCGAACGGGTGAAGGCGCTGCGTATTCCCCTCGAAGATGTCCTGACCGCTCTGCAGGACGCGAATATGGACCTTCCCGCGGGCCAGATCGACGAAGGACGACATCAGGTCGTTCTGCAGGCTCCGGCCAGCTTCGAGGACCTGGACCAGATCCGGCGGACCGTGGTGGCGGTGCGCCGGGGGGCGCCGGTTCGGATCGAGCAGCTCGGTCAGGTGAAGGACACCTGGGAAGAGTTGACCCGGCTCATCCGGGTGAACGGCGAGCGCGGCATTCGGCTGGCCATCCGAAAGCAAGCGGACGCGAACACGGTCGAAGTGGCCAGCCGAATCTTGAGTGAGGTCGACGCCATCAATCGGGAGTTTTCCCAGATCGAAGTGGTTCCGGTGATCAATCAGGGCAACTTCATCGAGCGCTCGATCCAAAACGTCGCCCGATCGGTGCTGTACGGCGGTGGCTTGTCGGTGCTGGTGCTTCTGTTCTTCTTGCTGAACCTTCGAAGCACGCTGGCCATCGCGGTGGCGATCCCGATCTCGATCGCCGGGACCTTCGCCATGGTCTTCTTCACGGGTCTCACCTTGAACTTGACCACCCTCGGCGGGCTTGCACTCGGCATAGGCATGATGGTGGACAGCTCCATCGTCGTCCTCGAGAACATATTTCGCCGGCATCGCGAGCTCGAAGAGCCGATGGCTTCCGCCTGCGTGGAAGGAGCCCGGGAGGTTGCCCCCGCCCTGTTGGCATCGACGGTCACGACTTTGGTGGTCTTTCTTCCGTTGGCCTTCGTACGGGGCATCTCGGGTATTCTGTTTCGAGAACTTGCCTACGTAGTGGCCTTTTCGTTGGTTGCTGCGCTGCTGACGTCGATCAGCCTGTTGCCGATGCTGGCGTCCAAATTCGTTTCCGATTCGCGTTCGTCCCGCCCCGTGACAAAGTGGGCGGGACGAGTCGCTGCTCGGGCCGAAGTCTCGTTTGAACGAATCCATCGAAGGTATCTCGCAGCGGTCCATGGGGCTCTGAATCGGCCTCGAACCACGATCTTTGGTGCCGTGACCTTGTTGGTGGCGAGTCTCGGTCTGTGGCCCCTCATCGGCACGGAGTTTCTTCCCCCCAGCGACGAGGGTGAGGTGCGGGTCGTGGGAGAGATGGAGGTGGGCATCAACCTGGCTCTCCTCGACCGGCAGATGCGGAAGATGGAGGCCATGGTCCTGCCTGCCGTCCCCGAAGCAGTGGCTTCGGTGGTCAGCGTGGGGGCGTCGGGGCGGAGCCCGGACGCCGCCCACCAGGGGCAGATTCGGCTGTCCCTGCCGCCAGCGGCCGAGCGCGAGCGGTCGAACGTCGAGATCGCCCGGGCGCTGAGGCATCGCCTGGAAGGGCAGATCGCCGGCATGGACGTGCGCGTCCGGGCGCCGCAAGGCAGTTTCTTGTTGGAGCGTCTTCTGCGAACCCAGGAGGGGCTGGTCATCGAGGTGCGCGGCTTCGAACTCGAAAGGCTCGCCGCGATCGCTGCCCGGGCAGCGGAGCTTGCTCGAGGCGTTCGCGGAATCACGGATGTTCGGATCAGTCGAGAAGAAGGCGTGCCGCAGCAGGATATTCGCATCGACCGAGCGAAGGTGGCGAGCTTGGGACTCACGGTCCGCGACGTGACCCGCGCCCTCCAGATCGCCGTAGCGGGCGCCGTCGCCGGCGAGTACCGCGAACGAGGGAACTCTCACCGGATCCTGGTGCAGCTGGCCGATGTGAAGACCGTGCCCTTGGACGAGATCTTGGGCCTGACCTTGACGAGTGCGTCCGGCGAGCCCGTCACGATCCGAAATCTGGTGTCGACCGACGCGGGCTCCGGGCCCATCGTCATTCAGCGGAAGAACCAGCGGCGGATCGTGACGGTGAATGCCAACGTGGCAGGCCGAGATCTGGGCTCGGTGGCGGCAGACGTTCGAAAAGCGCTCCGTCAGATCCCGCTTCCGGCCGGATACGAGCTGGGCTTGGCCGGAGCCTTCGAAGAGCAAAAACGGGCGAGCTTTGAACTTTCGGTTTCTCTCGGCTTGGCCCTGCTTTTGGTCTTCATGGTGTTGGCGTCGCAGTACGAGTCTTTCACCAGTCCCTTGATCGTGATGATTTCTGTGCCGCTGGCTGCGATTGGGGTACTGGTGATGCTCTTTTCGACCGGTACCACCTTGAACCTACAGTCGACGATCGGCTGCATCATGGTCGGCGGCATCGTGGTGAACAATGCGATCCTCTTGGTCGACCAGGCGCAGCGGCTCGAACTGGTCGGGATGGGGGCTCGCGAGGCGGTCGTCGAAGCCGGAAGGCGGCGGTTGCGACCGATTCTGATGACCACGTCCACGACCATCTTGGGCCTGGTTCCGCTGGCTTTCGGGATTGGCGAAGGGGCCGACGCACAGGCGCCTCTGGCGCGGGCGGTGATCGGAGGACTCCTGGGATCGACGCCGATCACCTTGGTGCTGATCCCGGTGGTGTACGCACGGGTGGGTCGAAGGCGTTCGCGATGATGCATCAATACCTACAAGGGGTGACGCTCTTGGCTGGGATGCTGGTCCAAGCCGCGGGATCTGGGGATTCGGAGGATCGACCGGAACGGGTCCGGACCGGGCTTCCCGAGCGCTCGTTCGACGTCGGCCGAACTCGAACTTCGACCCGAGGCCCACCGCTTCTCGAACTCTCGGTCGAGCAGGCGGCCGTGTTGGCGCTGCGCAACAATCGGGACCTCCGGGTTCGCGAGCTCGCACCGGTGATCGCCGGGACGTTCGAACGCATCGAGCGGGGGCGTTTCGAGCCCGAGCTCTTCGCCGAAGGCTCGTTTTTTCAAGAGAACGCCTCTCAAGTGGCTCGGGCCACCGAAGAGCAGTTTGACGTGCAAGGGCGAAGCACCGACGTTCGGGTAGGCGTCCGCAAGCTCTTTGCCACTGGAACCGAGCTCGAGGCGGTCGTACGACACGAATACGACGATTCGGATCGGACTCCCGAACAGCAGCAGGCCACCGTGGAAATGACGGTGACCCAGGCTCTGCTGAGAGGGTTGGGTCCTGCGGTCAATCTAGCTTCCGTTCGACAAGCAGAGCTCGAAGAGGTGGCGAGCACTCACGAACTGCGCGCTTTCGTCGAGTCTCTGCTGGCCCGCACCGAGACCGCGTACTGGGACTTCGTACGCGCCACCAAAGAGATCGAGGTGTTCGAGTCTTCTGTCGAGGTCGGGCGGCGGGAGCTCGGTGAGATCGAGGGGCGTATCGCGGTCGGCACGACGGCGGAGCTTCGGGCTGCTCCCGCCCGGGCCGAAGTGGCTCGGCAGCAGCAGGCGTTGATCGACGCCGAAGCTCGGCTCGAAGCGGCCCGGTTGCGACTCGTTCGCCTCGTGAATCCGGGCAACCGGGGACGCTTGAATGGGTCCGTCGTGGCGACCAGTCGCCCGCGCATCCGGCCCGACCCGCTGGGCAGCGTTCGAGACCGGGTCCGTCTGGCCGAAAGGAATCGGCCGGAGTTGTCGGAAGCCCAGCTGCGTCTCGAGCAAGACCGGTTGCAGGTTGTCGTCACCCGAAACGGCCTGCTGCCCCAGCTCGACCTGTTCGTCTCGTTGGCAAAGACGGGTTTCGAGAATACGGCCCCCGGGGCGTTCGGAGCTTTGGGTCAGCCCACCTACGAAGTGCGCACCGGCTTGAGTCTCAGCCACGCGCTCTCGAATCGAGCGGCGGGCGCGGCCAAGACCCAAGCCGAAGCGACCCGGGCGCAGCGCGAGGCGGCCATCGAAAACCTTCGCCAGGTCGTCCGGCTCGACGTTCGGTTGGCGGTCAACGAAGCCCAGCGAGCCGCAGCCCAGATCTCGGCCAGCGCCACCACCCGGGCACTCCGGGCCGAGACCTTTCGGGCCGAAAAGGAGCGCCTCGAGGTGGGCGCGGGCACCGCCCTCGCCGTGGCCCAAGCCCAGCGAGACCTGCTCGCGAGCCGGATCGACGAGGTCCGCGCCGTGGTCGACTACCGGCAGGCTCTGGTGAACCTGTACCTGGCCGAGGGCACCCTGCTCGCTCGCCGGGGCGTCACGGTGGAGTCCGTCGGTCCCTGATCCACCCACCGCGATCCCGGAGCGACGGGATGGGGTCCCGGCCGGTCCGTACGGGGTTTCGCGGATCGAGCCAGGGCCACGGAAGGAAGAGCTTGGTTTGGGGTACGCAGCCAGGCACAACTCGGGGGATGGAGCTCACGACGTTTTTCGATCTCCTGTGGGACGATTTCACGTCCATTGCGCCGGCAGCGGCGTCGATCCGGTCCAGCCTCGCTGCCCGGGGCGAGTCGGTTTCGAATGACCACGTGGCTTTTCGGACCTTCGATCGAGGGCCCATTCGACTCGAACGGCTCGAGCCCCTCTTGCTCGGCCTCGGCTACGAGCGTTTCGCTCCCTATGCGTTCGAAAAGAAGAGGCTGAAAGCCTTCGGATACGTCCACCCGGATCCCTCGGCGCCCCGGGTATTTTTGTCGGAGCTCGAAACCCAATGTTTCAGTGGATTCTTGCGTGATATCGTCGATCGACTGGTGGCACAGGTCTCGCTCCGGCAGACCGAGACCCCAGCCGTGTTCTGGTCGGGTCGGCCGTGGGATCCGGTCAGTCGGTCCGAGTACGAGCGGCTCGCCGACGAGAGTGAGTACGCGGCATGGGTGGCCGCACTGGGGCTGCACGCCAATCACTTCACGGTCAGTGTCAACGAGCTGTCCGAGGAGCTTCGGTCCATCGAGGCCGTCCTGGCATGGGTCGAATCGCTGGGTTTCGGAATCAACGAGTCCGGCGGGCGGGTCAAGGGGTCGCCCGAGCTGCTGCTGGAGCAGGGTTCGACCTTGGCCGACGAAGTCGAGGTGCCCTTCGAGGATGGGGCGCGAAAGGTGCCTGCGGGCTATTGCGAGTTCGCGCTCCGCCATCGCGATGCCCAAGCTAGGTTGTACCCGGGCTTCGTGCCCCAAAGTGCCGACCGCATCTTCGAATCGACCGATCGCCGCTGAGGGGGATCGCGCACACAACCCGCGCTCCGTACGTGGGCCACCCTGCCTTCTCGGATGGCAGGTCGGCTTCGCGGTTTCCGAACGCCTTACCTCCGGGCCATACCGCCTCCATCTCGCGGGCTCGCTCGAGGCGACCCGTCCCCGCGAATGGTTCGCTCTGGGCTTGCGCCCCCGACTGGAGCCGGCGACGCTCTCGGTCACAGTGATCCAACCCGGGTTGTCGAGCCAAGGGATCTGGCTGTGCGCTGTCATGGCAGCCTGCGCAGGGCCGACGGTCGAAGCGACCCCAGGCGAAGACCCGCCCTCTGCCGAGCCGATCCAGGTGATCTTGCCTCGCCCTCCGGGTGACCCCGAGCATCCTCTGTCGAGCTTTGCAGTGTGGCAGGGCTGGTCGATGCGCTGGGGCTACAACCATCGCTTCAACCGAGCGGGTTCTTTGATCGAACAACAACCCTGCACCGACGCGCACATCCGAGCAGCCGAGCCCTGCCGAGCGCGTCTCACACTGGCTGCAGCCTCGGGTTCGGGTCCAGACGACGCCCTGCTCCACAGTGATCTGGTCCTCGTGGCTGTCCGGAACGCAGGGGCTGCCACGGCCACCCGCGAATTCGTCGTTCGCGGTCTGGAAGGCGAGCCCCTTCACGTGACCGGCGACGTGCGGGTTCCTGCCGGTCCAGATTGGCCAGACCTGCCGCATCGCGTCTCGTTCTTGTCCGGCCTGGACGTTGGGTCCCTCGGCAGTGCGGACAAGATGGTGCATCTGGCCGTGAAGCTCCGAGATCCGGTCGATGGACCGGGTGGAGTCCGGGTGCCGGTGCGGATCGACGCCACCTTTTCGTGCGACAGCGGCGAGTGCCCGCCGAGGGACCGGGTCGACATGAGTTTTCGCGTCGGAGTGACCGTACTCGCTTTTCGCGATTCGGCGGTCTCCGCCGAAGAAGTCCAGGCGCGCACCACGTACGGGTGGCAGAGAAAGGAGCCTTTGGCCCCCGCCGCAACTTCGACGGTCGTGTCCATGCCGGCCGCGGTGAAGGGGACGCTCTTGGCGCTTCGCGGCTTGGACGTTCGCCTCGATCGGCCGCTTCACGTCTTGGAATTCGGGCTTCGGGTCGAATCGGACCGCGGCCGCATATGGACGGAGCTCCGGAACTGGCGGCCAGGGATGCGGAACAGCAAGCGACCTTACTCCTTTTTCGCCCACGCTCGGGCGGGTCGGGTCGACTGGACCGTCGACCTATGGCGCCTCGAGTTTCGGCACGCGGTCGTGAACCGGCGCCGATGGCAGACCCAGATGCGGTGGAGACCGAGAGGCCGACACGCTTTTGACCCGATGGCAGAGCGCACCCGTCTGATCGAATGGAAGGTCCAGCCGTGATGCTTTGGTGGACGGCACGGGTCTCGTCCAGCTTCGCGGCCCGCGCAACCGCGAACCGGACGCTGGCGGAAGCGACGGGGAGCCCCGGTTTTCCGCCTCCGACTCGGGGAACCCTCGGCTGGCAGGCCCGGCCGGAGCCGGGCCCACCGGCCAGATTCCGTCAGTGGGTCTTCACTTCGATTCGACGGGCGCCTCCGTGGTCGGAAGACTTGCCCAGATCGACCGTCAGCACCCCGCTTTGCAACTTTGCCTTCACTTGGTTCGGGTCGACCCGAAAGGGCAGCGCGATGTCTCGCTGAAAGGACCCATACGCTCGCTCGATGCTTCGGTAGCCTTTCTCGTTCTTCGTCTCCTCCTTTCGTTTGTGGCCCCGCAGTCGGAGCACGTCTTGGCTCGGCGCCACCTCGAGTTCGATGTCCTTTTCTGACAGCCCCGGAACCTCGGCGGTCACGCGGATCGCCTCGTCCTGCTCTTCGATGTCCACGCTGGGATACACCAGGGCGGTAGAGAACTCTTGGCCGAAATTTTCGAATAGCTGGTCCATTTCGGACTGCAGGGATGACAGTCCCCACGGCAAGGCCGAGCCGGTTGTCGAGGGGTTTCGCCGTCGTCGCATCAGTGGATTGAGCATCATCGTCATTCTCCTTTCGGAACGACTGGCAAAGGTTGCAACCCGTTTGCCATGCAGCGCGGCCTCGCTCTTTGATCGGCTTGGTTACCGCCAGGGATCTCGTCATCTGCCGCGCATCACCCCTGCGTTGCGCAGAGGGTTGTACCGGGAGCCGATCCACACCCTCCGTCAGGTGGGTCGGAACGTTCGACGGGGGAAGCGCCCAGTCCTTTCGAGGGAGGGGTCCGCGCATTCGTAAAGGACCGGGCACCATCGATACCCGGGCGCGGTCATGGGCCCCACGTCCACAGCTGCTCGGCCCAAAAGCCGGCGGCCACCGCCAGCAAGAACAGGCCGATGGCGGCGAGCCACGGCAGCTTTCGTCGGGCCCGTCCCGCGCGCGCTGGTTCGGGTGCCGGCGCCGGCTCCACGTCCAGTTCCAACCCGGAGGGGCCGTCGAGCTGCAAAGATGCCGGGTGGTCTTTCGGCGCACCGCTGTCGAAAGACGGGGCCCCGTCCGCCGGAGGCTCCTTGCTCGAAACCCCCACGACGCCCTGCTCCGGGTCGTACACGGGCGCCATCGGATCCGGGGGCAGGGGATCGTCTTCCCAAGGCAGCTCCGGCGGCTCCGACGCCGGCACCCCGTCGGGCCAGGTCCTCGGGGCGTCCTCTCCGCCGGCTTCCGGGGACGGCGGAGAGCGCGAAGGCCCGTTCGAGAGGGCCCGGCGCCAGGCTGCCTCCAGCTTCCGTGGGGTGGTCTTCTTCAGCAAGTCGGGCAGTTCGGGGTCGTCCAACGCATCTCGGACCAGGCGGCCCAGGTCGGGCTGGACGAAGCCCGCCGGATCCACCTCGAGCAGTGCCGCCAAAAAGGCCCCGGCATCCGGATATCGATCGGCGGGGTCCGGCGCCGTGGCCTGGTCGACCACGCGAGCGATCCGCTCGGGGACGTCGGGACGGATCGTTCGAAGATCGGGCAGCTGGGGAGCGGCCGCCCGCCGCAGGGTATCGGCTTCGGTCGTTCCGCGCAGCTCCGTCTTCGACACCCACATTCGCCGGAGCACCAGACCCATGGCGTACACGTCGACTCGCGGCGTGATCGGGTCGCCCCGCAAAACCTCCGGCGCCAGATAGGCCGTTTTCCCTCGAAACGAACCCGGGTTCGTGGTCTCCGGGTCCCGGTCGTCCAAGGGCTTGGCGATACCGAAGTCCACCACCTTGACCACACCGTGGGCGTCGAGCATCAGGTTGGACGGGGTCACGTCCCGGTGCACCACCGGTGTCGGATTCCCGTCCGGGTCTCGAAGGCCGTGGGCATGGGCCAGGCCTCGAAGACCCTGCACCGCCACGCATGTGCCCCATTCCACCGAGGGCCGGATCTGCCGTCGCGCGGCGTACCGCAGCAGGTCGGACAGGTTCAGCCCTCGGATGTACTCCAAGACCATCCAGTCACCGCGGCGGTCCCGGTCGAAGTCCAAGACGCTGACGATGTGCGGATGGACCAGTCCCGCCAAGGTCCGGGCTTCGCGTTCGAAGAGGGCCGCTGCCTTGCCGTCCCGACCCATGGGGTCCGCGATGCGCTTGACGACCACGGGCCGGGCGAAGCCGGCTGCTCCCCGCAGGCAGCCGAAGAACACTTCGCCCATGCCGCCGCCGTCGATCCGCTCGATGATCTCGGTTCGGCCGAAGCGCCGCGCCTCCGTCATGGGTCCGTCGGATCGGCCGAGCCCGGATCCCTGTCAACCAAGGGCGACCGGCCCCTGGGCGGCGCGCGGCCGGCGGCCGGGGCCGAGGGTGCGGTCCAACGCCCCGATTCGAAACGCGAACCCTGTGGTGTGCCGGACCATCGGTCCGTCCGATGGGGGCTCGATCACATTCGACTCAAGTCCGGGCGCTGCCGGCCGAACCACCCGGCCGATGGGCTTGCATACCGCCACGGGCCAAGATGGGACCACCCGCATCACCGTGGAAGGGCGATTCGACTTCCAGGTGCATCGTGAGTTTCGGGCCGTCCTCGATGGCGTGTCGTCGGGGGGGAGGTGCGTGGTCGACTTGAGCCGCACGAGCTATCTGGACAGCTCGGCCCTGGGCATGCTGCTGCTCCTGCGAGAACGGTGCGCCGACGTCCGGGTCGAAAACGCCTCCGACGACGTGCGCAAGGTGCTGGAGATCGCCAACTTTCAGCGGCTGTTCGAGCTGGGATGACGCCGTGGTCGGGGTATTGGTCGCCGACGACCAGCGGCTGAATCGAATTCTTCTCAAGCGAACTCTGCCTTCGGACCGGTACCGGATCTACGAAGCCCGAGACGGACTTCGGGCCGTGGAGGCGTTCGACCGGCACCGGCCCGAAGTCGTCCTGCTGGACTTGGACATGCCCGAGCTCGACGGCATCGAAGTGGCCCGACGGATCCGACGCCTCGAAGAGGGAGGACGAGAGCCGGCCCACATTCTGATGATCACCGCTTTCGACGACCCGAGCACCCTCCAGTCCGCCCTTCAGGCCGGGGCCGACGACTTCGTCGGCAAGCCCTTCAACGACATGGTGCTGAAGGCCAAGCTCCAGGCTGCGGAGCGGACCCGGGGGCTGTTCCGCCAGCTCCAGGAAAAGACCCGGACCCTGGAGGCCCTGCGGGCCCAGGCCCGGCAGGAGGAGGTGGTTGCCGAGCGGGTCATGGCCCGGACCTTGCGGACGCCGAGCTTGGATCTGCCGATCTTTCGCGGCTATTCCAAGAGCCGAGATGTCTTCAACGGCGACCTGCGTCTGGCGGCGGTCCTTCCGGACGGGTGCATCCGGGTACTGCTCGGCGACTTTGCCGGCCACGGCCTTCAGGCGGCGGTGGGCTGCTTGCCGGTGTCGAGCCAATTCGAGCGCATGTGCCAGCAGGGGCAGGGGCTCGACGGCTTCTGCCGCGACGCCAACGAGCGCCTGCGTCGGGTTTTGCCGAGCGGCAAGTTCTTGGCCGTCGTCGTGATGGACTTGGATCTTTCCAACGGAAACGCTCGGATTTTGAATGCCGGTCTGCCGCCAGTGTACCTGCGAAGCGCCGATCGGCAGGTTCGCACCTTCGAGTCCCGAAATTTGCCGCTCGGCGTGGTCTGTGACGCCCAATTCGAAATCGAG
This sequence comes from Myxococcales bacterium LLY-WYZ-16_1, assembly GCA_031800475.1. Classification (GTDB taxonomy): domain Bacteria; phylum Myxococcota; class Kuafuiibacteriia; order Kuafuiibacteriales; family Kuafuiibacteriaceae; genus Kuafuiihalomonas; species Kuafuiihalomonas phototrophica. Next base: position 4,799 of record DAPKRQ010000024.1, on the reverse strand, counting down.
TCCGTGCAATTCGATGCGGGCGCTCGCTGGTTCCTCTACTCGGATGGCCTCATCGAGGCTTCGAGCCCAACGGGTGAAGCCTTCGGGACCGGACGCCTCGAGGCCCTGGTGTCCGATCGGAACCTCCCGAACACCGAGGTCTTCGCCTGGATCGTGGATGCGCTTCGGAGCCACCAGGATCAGACCGAACCGGAAGACGACATCACTTTGCTCGAGGTCCGGTGCGATCCCAGCCTCGAGACGGGCACCTTGGGCCGATGGTACGAGGTTCCGCACCGAGGGGGAATTGTTGCGCGCTCGGTTCTTCGGTTCACGCCCCATCTTCTTCGCTCGGATCCCATGTCCGTCGCCACGAGCTTTCTCGAGCAGATTCCCGAGCTGGCGGAACACCGCAGCCAGGCCTTCACGGTGGTGTCCGAACTGTTCAACAACGCGTTGGACCACGGCGTGCTCGGGCTTGATTCTTCCCAAAAGAAAACTCTAGAAGGCTTTTCGGAATACTACCGCCTTCGCGAGGCGCGCCTCGAAGAGCTGAAGGAGGGGTTCGTCGAACTGCAGATGGAAGTCCGCCGCGACCTGGAGCGACTCGAGATGCGCATCGTCATCGAGGATTCGGGACCCGGGTTCGACTGGCGACGGACGCTGCGCGAATGCGATCGGCTCGACCGTCCGTATGGCCGGGGCATTCCGATGGTCCGGGGATTGTGCGAGCGGCTTCGTTATGTGGATCCGGGGAACCGGGTGTGCGCGTCGATGTCGTGGGAGCGGCCCGGCTGAGGGCTCCGTCCAGCCGAAGATACCTCCGGGTGGGGCGGAGCCTTCGGCCTCTCAACCGGCCTCAGAAGAGTTCGACTTCGCTATCCGCGACCCGGCTGTGGGTGACCGGGTTCCGCGCTTCGAGCTGAGATCGGCTCAGGTTCATCTCGATCTCGGCGGCCACCTTGCGCAGGAAATGGGCCAGCTCGAGGCCTTCGTCCGGGGTCTCGCGGGCCGCTTCGACGGCCTGGGTCAACAGCGATGCCCGCTCCCCGGCCGCCGAGATGATCTGGCTGCCCAGGTCGTGAAACTGCAGGGCCCGCATGGCGTTGCCGATCTTTCGATCGACCTGAGAGGCGAAGCTGGCCGCGGACTCGAGGCTGTCCCGAAGCTGCACGTCGATCTTCTGCAGCCGGTCCATGGTTTCGGACAACTCGTCCGAAGCGCTGACCAGGCGGTTGAGGTCGTGAGATGCCATGCCCTGGATGGCAGTCTCGACCTTGCCGATCAGGGACCGGGCCGATTCGACGCGGTCGGTGATCGAATCGTTCAGCTCTTTGGTCGTTTTGGACAGGGCCCGCACCTCGTTCGACACCACTCCGAAGCCGCGCCCCAGCTCTCCGGCCCGGGCCGCCTCCAGGGCGGCGTTGATCGCCAGCATGTTGGTCTCCTCGGCGATGTGGTTGACCCGGGAAACCAAAGCGAACACGCCGTCCATCTCTCGGAGGAGATCTCCGACGAAGTAGCTGATGCTCACGCTTTCTTTGGAGAACTGACCGAGAAGGTCCGTGAACTCCTGGATCAGCTTGGAGACGTATTTCACGAAGCGGTTGAAGTTCAGGCCGCTGTCTCCGTCGGAGACCAAAGCGGAGACCAGCGAGGTCATGTTGTCCCGCTGGGCCTCGCTGATGCTCGACAGCTCCGAAAAGGTTTCGGTCAGGGTCCCGGCGGCCTCTTCGAGCACGTTGGTGAGCTTGCTCAGGTCCCGTTCCAGGTCGTGGGATTGGCTGATGCTGGACCGGACGATCGCATCGAGAAGTTCCTGGGCAGGCCGAACGCCGGCCGATCCGGTCGTGGGGACGTCGTCGTCCATGGGCTGAACCAGGATTCGGCCGCCCAGCGCCAGACTTGACCGCTGCCGGGCACTTTCGGGCTTCACCCGAAATGCCCCCGCCCTCGGGATGCCGAGTCCGGACTTGCCCCGAGACTCGCGATGGACCGACGCTACACCGAGATTGGATCCCAGCCACCCCATCGCCCAGGCCATCGACGCTTTCAACCGGGCCGTGTTCCACACGATCTCGTTCGCAGGCGTCGAGGTCGAGCTGATCGTCCTGTGGATGTTCCTGCCGATGGTGTTCCTGACGGTTCGCTTCGGCTTCATCAACGTACGGGGTTTCGGGCTGGCCGTGCGCATTTTGCGGGGGGACTTCCGCAGCGACCGGGCCCCCGGCGACGTGACCCAGGCCCAGGCCCTGTCCACCGCCCTGTCGGGCACCGTCGGGCTCGGCAACATCGCCGGCGTGGCCGTGGCCATCTCCCTGGGCGGACCCGGCGCTGCGTTCTGGATGCTGTGCATCGGTGCCTTGGCCATGACCCTGAAGTTCACGGAGTGCACCCTGGGCGTGAAATATCGACGGGTCCACGAGGACGGCAGCATCTCCGGCGGGCCCATGTACTACCTGCAGGCGGGCCTCGAACGCCGGGGGTGGCCCCGGTTCGGGGCGATTTTGGCGTGGACCTACGCCGTCTGCGCCATCCCTTCCATGCTGCAGGTCGCGCAGGTCAACCAGGCCTACAGCCAGTTGTCCCGGGTCACCGGCGTCGACGGGCTCGGCTGGAGATGGGGCTTCGGCATCGTGTTGGCCCTGGCGGTCGGCTTCGTGATCTTGGGGGGCATTCGGAGCATCGCGCGCGTCACGTCCCGACTGGTTCCGGTGATGGCTGGCGTCTATCTGGGGGCTGCGCTCGTGGTCCTCGGCACCCACGCCACCGAAGTCCCCCGGGCCGTGCAGGTCATCGTGGGCGACGCCCTGGCTCCCGGTGCCGGCGTCGGCGCGGTGATCGGGGCATTCGTTTGGGGGATGCGCCGGGCGGTCTATTCGACCGAAGCAGGCATCGGTTCGGCCACGATGGCCCACGCGGCGGCCAAGACCTGGGAGCCCGTGTCCGAGGGGTTGGTGGCCCTGCTCGAGCCCTTCATCGATACCGTGGTGATATGCTCGGCCACCGCGCTGGTCATCGTGGTGACCGGGGCCCATACCCAGGGCGACGTGTCGGACATTCAGATGACGTCGTCTGCCTTCAACGCGGTGTTGCCCGGCTTCGACGCGGTCTTGGCCCTGGCGGTGCTGCTGTTCGCCTATTCGACCATCGTGTCTTGGGCCTACTATGCATCCAAGGTGTGGACTTTCGTGTTCGGGGACTCCGCGTTCTCGGTGACGGTCTATCGCATCGTGTTCTGCTGTGCGTTGGTGCCGGGCGCGGTCCTCACCACCGGGCAGGTCTTCGACATCATGGATTCGCTGTTCTTTTTGATGGCGGTCCCGAATGTGCTCGGCCTGTACCTGATGGCCGGGGAGGTGCGGCGCGACCTTTCGAGCTACTTGGAGCGCGTCAGGACCCGAGAGGTCCCCTCGCGGAGGGCTCGCCCGTAGCTCGGCCGGCGGCGCCGGGCGCTCGATGCTGCCGATCCGGCGGGGGCTGGGGTTCGGTCGCAGGCCGATCCCACAGCTGCCGCCAGACGCCGGCCTGCCAGGCCTGCCAGTGCCACCCGGCCGTGGCCATGGCCAGGTACAGCCACTTGGGGAGCACCGGCTGGGACAAGGCCCGTTGCACGCTCGGGGGAAGCGGTTCGGCCCGTGCGATGGCCTCGGCGGCCTGGGCCACGGCTTCGACCGCACCGCGGGCGCGCCCCCCCGCCGCTTCCATGGCGTCACCCTGGACCACCGCGCCGGCCGGGAGACCGGCGCCGCCGATCCATTCGAGCCCGGCTTGGCGGGCGAAGGATGCGGCCATTTCCAACGCCAGATCGCAGTGGCGCTTTTCGGGAAAGCCGCAGTTGAAGAACGCCGCCAGCTTGGGTCCCGGACGATCCGGCCATCGGGCCCTGCGGGCGTCGGCCCACAGCTCCAGCGTCGCCGTCACCACGTAGGGCAGGCTGTCGAAGTAGATCGGAGACGCGAGCACCACCACGTCGGCCTGCTCCGCCGCTTCGACGAACGCGTCGAGACTGCGCCCGGGCTTTTGGGTGTGCTTGGCGTGCACCGCCGGCGCCACCTCGACCCCTCGGGCTGCAAGCTCCCGGGCGAGACCGAGCAGGAGCGTTTCCGACGTGCTGGTGCCCGGAGGCCTCGGGCTGCCGACCACGGGAAGGACGTTCATGCCGCCACCGCCTCCGGCTCGATGACGCACCGGGCCAGATTGTCGCGGGCCGACTCGGCCGGCGCCCGGTCGATGAAGCGCAGGTCGACCCGAGGTGCGTGCAGATTCACCGCGTTGCGCATGGCCAGCTTGCGGAAGGTCCGAGCGTCTGTGCCGTAGGGATCGTCCGTGACTCCGACCACCACCAGGCGGGGATGCCGGGCATGGCGGGCCGTGTGCCGCGTGATGTCTCCGTATTTTTGAAAGAACGGCATGATCAGCCCCAAGAACCGGTCGAGCACCTTCTTGAGCGCGGCGCTGTAGCCCCCGAAGGTCACGGGTCCGTACAGCACCGCCACGTCGGCGGCCATGAACGCCCGTGCGATCTCGGCATGCCCATCGTCGGTCTTGCAGCGACCGGGGTGCTCCACCCAGCACCCGAAGCAGCCCTGGCAATACCCGAGCTTTCGGTCGCGCAGCCGTTCGTGCTGGACCTGGTGGCCCCCTTCGGTCAGGCGCCGGGCCAAGTCCAGGCAGGCGGTGTCTTCCGCTTCCGTTCGGCTGCCGTCGAGGATCAGCACCCTCATGCCCGATGGAAGAGCAAGAGTCGTTCCGGATGGCGGGGCTTCGAGGGCGGTCGCCGCCGTTACCGTTTCGGTCGTTCGATGGGGCTCGAGGCA
>DAPKRQ010000023.1:0-14242 GCA_031800475.1 Myxococcales bacterium LLY-WYZ-16_1 | reverse complement strand
GAGGCAACCCGGACTCCCACTTCGGTGCGCCATCGCGCAGCCGGTTCGGTCGAGCGGGAGCCTTCGGGCCGAACCGCCGCCCGAAGGCGCAAGCCAGCCGCCTGAAGCCTTCCCGCCGGCATCCGGTCCCAACGCAGGCGCGCCACGGTGCTCGACGCGACCCACCGACCCGGCACGAGCCCGGGGCCCCCGCCGAAGTCCGAGGTTCGCCCGGCCACCGACAGGTCGAGGGACTCGAGGTGAACTCCCGGAAGGGTCGCCGCTCGACACGACAGGGCTCCATCGACTTCGCCACCCTCGACCCGGGCAGACTCCCGTTCCAGGTCGAGTCGAAGTCGCCCCGAGCGGCAATGGCCGACTCCAGTCCCGACCACCTCGCTCCAGTGGAACTTCGAGTCGATCCGCCCGGCGCCGGAAGGCTCGGTGCGGGCAGCCAAGGTCGCTCCGAGGGCCCGCACTCCCCCCGCTTCCGTCTGCCAGAACAGGTCTTCGAGCCGAAGCCGCCCCTGGCCAGCCGGAAGGCCCTGCTCCGTCAGTTCCAGACGGAACCCGTCCAGGTGGACGCGCCCCTGGGGCGGCTCGACCGACAAGGCCTCCGGCACCGGAAGCCGCGCCACATCGAGGGCTCCATCGCCCTCGATCCCCACTCGACCCGAAGCGTCCGTGTCCGTTCCCAGCCCGAGGCGGTCGGCCCAAGAAGTCCCCGCCCATCCGAGCCGCGCTTCCAACAGCTGCCGGAGCCCCGAAACCTCCCCGACCAAGCTCAGTCGTTGCCCCGCCGCGCCGAGGAACACGGCGACCGTCCCCTGCCCCGCTTCGAAGTCCGCCCGCCCTTCGAGATCGGCGCGCCATCGAAACGAGTCATCCCCCACCCCGGACTCGGACTTCAGCCGAGCCGCGATGGTGCCGTCGCGAACGCCGATGGAGCGTCGCAGGTCCAGGGCTGCAGTGGCGGTGGCCGCAAGAGTGAAACGCCCCGCGTCGAGGGCAGGTCGCTCCGGATCGAGTCCGGTCCAGGCCGCACCAGCCCGCAGCATGCGCAACCGGACCTGCACTTCGGTCCCGCGGCCCGATGCCGAGGCCTTCAAGCGCTCCATGGTGACCGTGGCGGTCAACGCGCCGTCGCGCAGGCTCACCTGCAAGTCGTTCAACAGCACGGACTCCAAACGGACGGGAACCGGCAGGCTCACGGGGCCCTCCGCCGGCGCTTCGGGCGGGTCGGATGGCGCCGGCAGATTCCATCCTTCCCCCGTCCGTTCGACACGGAGCGACAGGCCTTCGATCGAAAGCCGGTCGACCACGATCGCTCCGGTCAACCAGCGCCACGGACGGATGCGCAATTCGGCCCGGTCGAGGCCGCCCAAGGTTCGCCCTTCGGGTCCATCGAGCTGCACGTCCTGGAGCCAGACGCCGGACCAGGGCCAGACCCAGGCTCGTTCGACCCGTGCCGACGTCGAGAGAACGCTTTCGAGCTGGGACGCCACCAGGGCTCCGAGCCACGGGGGTGGAACCGCCGCCGGAGCCCCGACCGCGATGACCGCGAAGGACACCAGGCCCCACACGGCGATCCTCCAGTGGCGCATTCGCCCCGCTTTAGGAAAATCCAGGTCGCGGGGCAACGCTCCCCGCGGCCCGGGCCCGAGGGCCGGTGCTCCCCCCCGGCCCTCGAGCCCAGGCGCGAGAACCCTCATGGCCGCGATGCAGGCGCTGGAGCGCGATCACGTCCGGGCGCTTCCGCCGGGTCTCGGGTGACGGCGACTCGGGGGCTTCTTAGGGTCGCGGGCATGTGGGGCATTTGGCTTTCATGCGCAATATGGGCGGCCACGCCCCTATGGAGTCCCGAAGGGGAGCGCGTGGTCCGCACCATCGAAGCAGACGGCTCCCGGTGGGTGCTGACGGTAGACGCGGCATTCGATCCGGACGAAGTCGCCAGCCGCATCCGGGAGCGGCTCGAAAACGCACAGGTCCTTCGAGACGGCCAACGCCTATGGGTGGAAGGCGTGTCGCGAGGGGCGCTGCATCAGGCCCTTTCCAACGAAGCGCTGGAAGCCGCCCCCGACGACGTGGACGAGCTGCTCGCTTCGTTGCGCGAACCCGGTCGCTCGGAAGACGGCTCGGGCAGCTCGGTGCGGGCCGTGCGCGAAGGCCGAAAGGCCGAGCTTCCGGAAGCAGAGGGGCCCGTCCTGACCGCCCGCGTTCGAGGACTGGAGCGGCACCGTTTTCCGCTGGTCCTGGTCCGGGTCGAGCTCGAAGAGGTGCCCGAGGACGGCCCGTGGCGTCCGGGGCAACAGATCGTCGTGCTGCCCCGGGTCAAGAGCCACCGGGGCTTGGTCGATCCGAACGACAAGCTGTCCAAGCTCAACGTGGGCGCTTGGTACGCGAAAGCCGCCGACCGGGTGACCCTGGTGCTCGAGCCTCGCCCCGAGGGCCAAAAAGTCTGGGTCGCCCGGCGGTTCGAGCGTCTCCCCTGAACCGCCCCGCGGCATCTCAGGCTCCTGGGGCTCGGGCCCGAATGGGGTTCTTGCCAGCGACTCGGCGGGCCGGTTCCCGACTTTAAGGGTTAACCTACCTGAAAACTTGGGCCCCAGGTAGGATTCCCCGCGCAGGCCCTGGACCCCCGGGGAAAGCTCGAACCCACGAAAGGGTTTGTGTTCCGGCCCGGGGTCGCCTATCGGCATCCCCGAGGGTCCATTGAGTATCTCTGAAATCGTCGATCTCGAATCGGTGACGGTCCAACCTTTGTCCGACGCCCGATTTCTCGAAACCCACGTGGCGTTCGAAACCTCGAGCAACCAACAACGCCAGATTCTCGAAACGCTCGCCCGCGATCAGGGTGTCGGTTCGGTCCTTTCGGTCGGTTGCGGAAGCGGCATCTTGGATGGTCCGCTCGCCCAGCGCCTGGCGGCCCAGTCCTCGGTGCGGTGGGTGGGCCTCGACCCCAACCCGCTGCACTGTCGACTCTTTCGCGGCCGGGTCCGCGGAGCGGGCATCGACGCGGAGGTGGTGGAGTCGACCTTCGAGGCATTCGAAACGGCGGAGCGATTCGACCGCGTCCTCATGATCCACGCCCACTACTACTTCGAAGATGTTCCGCTTGGACTGGCCAAAGCCGCCTCTTTGCTGTCGGCGAACGGCCTGCTGGTCCTGGCGGTGGCCCCGCGCGGGCCACTCAACCGATTGGCTCAGCTCTTTTGGCCCAAGCCGTCGGACCAGGATCTGTGGTTCAGCGAGGAGTTGGGCTCCCACCTGGACCGAGCGGGCTCCGCCGCAAAGCCCACCCGGATCGAAGCCCGGCTGGACGTGACCGAGTGCCTCGAAAATACCTCGCGGGGCATCGCGATCCGAGACTTCGTCGTGCAGGCCGATACCGACGCCATGCCCGAACGGATCCGGGCTCGCATCGACCGAGCCTTGCGCCTGATGGGCCGCCTGGAGCGGGACGGTCGGTTCACGGTCCCCCATCCGGTCGACCTGTTCGAGCTCGGCCCCACCGACGCGCTGATTCTGGAGCGGGCGGCGTCCCCACGCGGGGGATGACGGTCAGCCCAGGTCGAACAGCGCGACCCGTTGAGGAAAGCGAAAGCCCCCGTCCGGGGCCTTGTTCTTCGCGATGAGCGGCCCCATTCGCGGGTCCGACTCCATGGTCTGCAAGCTCACGGACTCGTCGAACAGGCACCGCTGCAAAAAACCCTGGGCTGCGCTCCGTTCGTCCGGTCCCAACTCCCCGACGTAGTCGATCGAACGGATCTGGTACTCGATGCCCAATCGATCGAAGGCCGCCTGCAGTTCTTCGGCCGTGCTGAAAGGCGTCCCCCGCCCCTTTCGCAGCCCTCGAAGGTAAGCCCGATGAAATGCCAGGTAGAAGCTGTCGCCATGGGCATGGGCGATGAACCCGCGCCCTTCGGGCCCCATCGCCTGCACGAAGCGCTCCAGGGCCGCGTCGAGTTCTTCGGGCGGGACCGCGTACAGCGCATGGGTGGCCCACACGGCCCGCCAGGGTCCCGCATCTGCTGGAAGGTCTTGGATCCGACATTCGAAGGACCGACCGGCACTGAACGGCGGCACCAAGGCGCGTCGAGCCTCGGCCAATGAGAAGGCGCTCGGGTCCAACAGATCCAAGGTCAGGGTCCGGTCCTTCAGACCGCCGTGGGTCGCCAGGGCTACCGGAAACTTGCCACTGCCGCACGCGACATCGAGGATCCGGTCGCACCCCCGGAGCCATTCGTTCCAATCTCGCGACCGAGCAAGCTCTCGATAGTCCCGGGTGGCGACCCGGTAGAACGCCTCCATCTCGGCGCGGCCCGCCTCGCTCCAGTGCGCCATGGACCGATCGAAGGTATCCGGCAAGTCGCTCATCGCTCGGCCTCGTTCCACACCACGGGATTCATCTCCGTGTCGATCACTTGGCCCGGCTCGATTCCCGGCATGAACTTCTCGAAGTCCCCCGAGATGATCGTAGGCGAATCCACCAAGCGGGCGCCGTCCTCGAAGTACGTGGTGGCCAGGGCCATCCGCTCCATGTCGGTGCGGTTGGGACCGGCCGAATGAAGCGAGCGGGTGTGGTGAAAGGTCAACGAACCCAGATCGTACTCGACCGGCTCCACCGGCACCCGTTCCCGGCGCAGGGTCTCGATGACGGCTTCATCGTAGCCGGTGCCGAATTTGTCGAAGTCGAGTTGCCGAACTTTCCGCCAGGTCTCGATGCCCCCGGCGAACACCAGCGGTCCCATGGGTTCGGGCGTAGCCTGCAGAGGAATCCACACCGTCACCACGTTCTCGGATGCGATCGGATAGTGGTGTGCGTCGTAGTGCCAGGGAGTCCGACCGCAGCCCGGCGACTTGACAAGTGCATTATCATGATAAATGCGTACCGCGGGCACCCCGAGGAGCTGGGCCGCCATGGCCCCCAGGCGAGGACTGAGAACGAAGGCTCTGCACCACGGGTCGTGGGTCCACATGAGATCCAGGCTCGGAAAGCCCATTGCGGGCAGCGCCATTCGGGCGAACAATTGCGAAAAGGCCTGACGCAATCCGAGCAGAGCCCCCGGCGACACGATCTGATCCAAGCGCACCCAACCTTCCTTTCGAAAGAAATCTATGGCAGCCCGGGGCACCGTCTCGACCCGATCGAGCTCGCGAGCCACCCGGTCGAGGGTCGGAATCGACAGGGCGGGAAGCGCGGGGGCTGCTTCCGGCGGGCCCGACGGCTCTGAGTTCACGGCCAAGGACATGTACCAATCCCACCATTGGTCGTTATCGCCCGCCCAACGGCCCAACACGCCCTCTTGCCGGGCGTTTTCTTCACTCAAGAAGCGATTTCGGAGCACGCCCGGACCATCGTCGTTGCCGGCACCGGTGGCAACCGTGAGGCGCCGAACGAATCCCTTCAAACCTTTGGCCGCAAGCGGATCGCCATGGCTCCCACCGCGACCGGCAGGATGCTGCACGCCGCCAGGGCCGGCCCGTAGCTGCCGAGCGTTTCGCGCGATGCCGCCAACAGAGACGGCCCCAAAGCGCTCGAAATCACCAGCGCCATCATCTCGGCCCCGACGATGGCTCCGAGATGCCGACGGCCGAACAGACGGGGGTAGGCGACGGTTCCGATGGGACCGTACAGCCCCGCGGAAGTCCCGAACCCGGCGACCGCCCAGCCGAATCGGGTGGACAGGTCGGCCGCTCCGTACAAGCCAGCGCCCAGGCCGACCATCATGATCCCGACCATCAGCCGGACGGAGATCCGGTCTGCGAGCACGCCGCCCACCAGGCCCAAGGCCGTGGACACCACCGCCAGCGGCACGAAGACGAACACCGCCTCGCTTCGGCTCAGGCCGACTTCGGCGCCCAAGTCGACCACGTGGAAGGTCACGCCGGTCATCACCAACGCCTGGGCCCCCAGGGCCGCCGTCACGGTCCAAAACGCAGCGGTTCGCAGCGCTTCGGCCCGGGTGTGGCTTCGGCCTGCAGGACGATCCTCTACGCCCGGCGCCGCCGTCCGATTCCCATCCAGGCGGAGCCCACAGGATTCCGGGTCGTCTCGGAAGAACACCAGCGCCACCGACCCCATGCCGAGGCCGACGAGAGCGGCCATCTGAAGCCACGCCCCCTGCCAGCCGGCCGCCTCCACCCACAGGTGGAGCAGTTGGGGCGCGATCCCGAATCCAAACCCCACCACCACCCCGCTCAACCCCGAAGCGAGGCCACGACGGCGATCGAACCACCGGCCGATCAGCGTCCGACCCACCATCGTCAAGGTGCCTTGTCCACACAGACGGAGCCCGAAGAAACCCAACACCAAGATCGCCGCGCCGACCGGCACAGGGGGCGAAAAAATGGCAAAAACCCGATCGAGCCGACTCAGGAACAGCAACGTGGCACCAAGCCCGAGGCTCGCCGCCACGGCCGTGGTCCGGGCCCCCCAACGGTCCAGCAGGGTCCCAGCCCACGGCAGACTCAATCCGGACAGGAGGGTCCCGACCAGGTAGGCATTGCTGACGCCTGCGCGGCCGAGCCCCGTGACCGCGATCAGGGGGTCGGTGAACACGCTGACCCCGACCGTCTGCCCCGGCAGGCTCATCAAGATCCCCAAGGTCCCGACGGCCAAGATGATCCAGCCATAGAACACCGGCAGCCGAGACGGGGCGAACGGAAAATCGGACCGCAGCACGGCGGCGGCAGGCTCCCGCAAAGCTCTTGCGTGAGGCAACCGAGACCGCTAGCCAGCAAAGGACGTGAAGGTGCTGTTGGTGCTGCATGCCGCGGCGGCCATCGTCGCCATCGGGAGCGCGACCCACGCGGCGGTGCTGGCGATTCGGGCGTGGACCGGGCGGGGCACGAGGCCGAAGCTCCGCCGAACCTACGCCGTGGTGACGGCCATCTCCTACGGCGTGTGCTTCTTGCTCGGCCTTTGGATTTACCCGACTTTTCGGGTCGAGGTTCGAGCCGCCCACTTCGACGTGGCGCTGCCCTGGGCCACTGCCGCCTTCGAGGTCAAGGAGCACTGGGCCGGTCTCGGACTGTTCTGCGCTGCCGCCCTGGTTCCACTGGGTCGAACGGTCGACCCACGCCGCCGAGACTCGGAGTCTCGGGCTTTCGCCGTCCTCACCGTCATGCTGGCCGTGGTGGTCTGGTACACCACTTTTTGCGGCCTGAGCCTGACGGCGCTTCGCCCGATCTGATGCCGCCCACCGAGCCACGACCGGGCCCGTCGTGGACCTGGGCCCTCTGCTTCGGCGTGGTCGCCTTCTCGGCAGCTCACGCGATCCCCTTACCGGCCCCGGCGTACCTGCCCGAATCGGGCGCGTGGACCTTTCGACCGCCGGAGGGTGCCATCGCCATGCACTACTACGGGGTGCTCGGCTGGGGGTTGTTGGGAGCGGGCCTCGGACCGGCCTGGGCGCGAACCCGGTGGGGCCGGCGCGGCACGCCCCATGCGTGCGCCGTCACAGCCCTGGCCGTGGCCCTCGTCTATTTCGTGGGGATCGAACTGTGGAAGCTGCTTTGAGGGGCCATCGATCGTCCGTCAGGCCGAGGAGAAATCGGCCCTCTGGGGCCGCCCCAAGAAAAACCCCTGGCCGTACCGGCAACCGGCCCGCACCACCGCGTCGAGCTGCTCCCGCGTCTCAATGCCCTCTGCGACCACCTCGGCCCCCATGTCGCGGCAGAGATCGACGATTCGAGCCACCAGTCGCTCCGAGCGCTCGTTTCGAACGATGGCACGAGCCAACCCGGCATCCAGCTTGACGATCTCGGGCTCGAGCTCCGCGATGTAGAGAAGGTTCGAATAGCCCGCTCCGAGGTCGTCGACGGCAAGTCGAGCTCCGTTTGCCCGGACTTCGGAAAGTGTGCCCCTGCAGTGGTTTTCGTGGCTGAGGGGCACCGACTCGGTGATCTCGAGGTAGATCGGGTGATCGTGTCGAAAGATCGGATCGTCGGGGCGCACCAGCCAACCGTCTTCGAATTCGTGCGGATGCACGTTCAAGAAGATCGGATGGTTTCGGCATTGCTCCACAGCCAAGTGGCGCATCAGACGCCCCAACTCCCCACACACGTCTCGATCGATACTGCTTCGAATCACCGCGGGCGGATCGACGAAGCGCTCGTCGTCGGAGCGCATCAGCGCTTCGTAAGCGAATGGCTTGCTGTCATTGCCGAGGTCGAAAATGGGCTGAAATGCGACCTGCAGGGAAGTCAGCTCCAGACGTTCTTCGACGAACGGAACCAGGTCCGACGTCAGGCCCCGACGGTTGATGCCCATTCTTGGCGGAGTTTAGCAAAACCCGAGAAAAGACGCCTGTTCGACAACCTCGGGACCCACCTAGCGAATCCATCGAAGGGGCTCCCGCACTGCGTCAGTCTGGTCGGTCGGTCGCGTGCAGTGCCGATGGGATCACATCCCCGGTTCGGGCAGGCGCAAATGGGTCCCGGCTCCATCCTGGAAGGAAGGCGCGTCTTCCACCGCCTCCGCCTCTGCCGGCGAGACGGCGTCCTGGTGCCCCAAAAAGAACCGGGCACACCATTCCCGACCGACCCCCCGGTGCAGCGCCAGCTCCTCGAGCTCGGCCCACAGGACCCGCCTGAGCTTGTTCAGGATGGACTTGGCCAAAGACACACGGTTGGCGAAACGGGCCTCGTCCACTTCGACGCGGGTCCGCTCGTGCAGGATCGCCTCGAGCGCGAGGCGCCGGGTTTCGAGCTGCTCTGAGAACAGGCGGAGGCTTTCGTTCGGCTCGTCGCGAAGCGCCCGCTCCAGGTCCTTCGAGATCATGACCTCCGCTGCATAGCTCAGCGAGGTCACGTGGGAGGGAATGTCGGCGAAGTAGGTCCGGTACAGCGGCGCGTCGACGCTGTTGTTCGACAGCTCCAACAACCGCCGCCGAAACCCGTGGACCGTATCGTCCCAAGCGTCGTCGGCGGCCTCGATCGAGGCCTGGGTGTCGACCTTTCGCAGGGCGAGCCGCGACTCTTCTTCGTCCAAGAGGCGAAAGCGCTCGGCAGCCTCCTCGAACTCGGCCGCGTGGGGGCGGGTGTCCTCGGACGCGTTCAGCCGGGCCGCGGTATAGCTCGCCTCGAGGCGGAAGGCGCGAAGGCTCGATCGATGAGAAAGCTCCAGCACGGGCTCGTGGCGTAGATCAGACCCGCGCCGGGGTCTAGATGGGGCCGGTCAGGCGCCCCGGCGGGCCTTGAATTCGGCCCGGTAGGCAGCGTAGGCGGGGAACCTTGCCGTGAGTTCCGGGACGGTCAGCTGACTCGGAAGCTGGGGCAGCTCGGCCCGTCCGACCTCGGTCAGGCAGACCCGGTCTCCATCCCGGGCCACGAGACCGGCCTTCTCCAGGTCCTGCGCAGCCTTGCGAACCCGAGCTTCGACCACCGGCATGCCGTCCCAGTCCACCTGGACCGCCGTGGCATCCGCGGGCAGCCCGAGCCGAGCCGCCGCGTCCTTTCCCAGCTCGGAGAAAGGCGCCGCCCGACCGTCGGCCAGGGTCTCCAAGATGGGCTTCATGAATGCATCGTACGGGGGAACCACGGGTTTGGGCCCTACACCTGGGCCCCCCGATCGCCCCAACGATTCCATCGTTTTGAGGCCGGGAGGGCGGTGTGGGCGGTCCTCTGCCTGTCCCCGCGCTTCGGTTCGTGGCAAGACCGCCTCATGCGATTCGGGACCTGGGCGTTGGCCCTCACGATCGTCGGAGCCGGCACCGGTCCGGCCTGGGCGCAGAGCCCCGCCACGTCCTTTCTGCCCGCGAAGGCCGTGGCCGTGGCAGTCTGGCAGAATCCTCGGCAGACCCTGCGTCGCGTCGAAGCGGTCATGGCCCAAAGCGGCTTTGCGGCACCCGCTCAGTCTCCGGGATGGCTCGAGGCACAGCTCGTCTCCCGAGATCCTCGGCTTCAGGCGGTGGACATGACCCAACCCGTGTACGTGGCAGTGGTCCCTCACGACACCGAGCCCGCTGGCGTCATGGCAGTGGTCCACCGAAAAGAAAGCCAGGTCGAGCTGAAGACCGAGCCTTCGGAACCGTTTCGGCTGGTCGCCAAAAAGAAGGTCTTGCTGCTGCTCGAAGACAAGCTCGACGCTGCTTACGAAAAGCCGACCAAGAAACCCTATCGCTTTGGAAAGACGGCTCGGAAGTTTTGGGGTGACAACGACCTATTCGCTCACATGAGCTCGAAGAAGGTGCTCGCCCTGTTGGCAGCATTCGAAAAGCAGAACCCCGAACGGAAGGAAGACCTGGCGTCTTTCCGCCAGACCTTGAGCGAGACCCGCAGCTTGGCATTCGCCGCCCAGCTTGCGGACGCGGGCCTCTTCGGACGGTTTTTGGGCATCTACGACCCCGACAGCCCCACTGGCAAGGCCGTGGCCAGCACCGAAAACACCGACGATCCGCTGATCTACGGCCTGCCCGCGGCCCCGTACTTCATGATGCTCGGCAGCCGGGGCGGCTCGGCCGAGGCCACCGAGCTTTCGACCCGAGCTGCGGTGGATCAGCTGCTGCAGACCATCGAGGACACCCCCGCGTCCACCGAGATGTCGGCACTGATGAACCACCTGAAGAAGATCGACCAGGTCTACGACGGACTGTTCGTGGACGATCAAAGAAGCGCCTTCGGGTTCGCGATGCCGGCGGACTGGAAGAAGCTGCACATGGTCGGCTGGACCCGCGGTTCGGCCCAAAAGACCAGCAAGCTCCTCAGCAACCTGGCCCAGTGGATGCAGGGTCTTTTGAAGACCGCTTTGGAAGAGTCCGGAAGCGAAGAAGAGGTGGAGCTGCGCGAGGTCGATTCCGAGAAGGTCGGCAAAGTGAAGCTCGAGGGCTACGCGCTACAGCTCGGCGAGGGATCGACCGCCGAGCTGTCCCCCGAAGCGAAGACGCTGGTTCAGACACCGCTGAGGTGGGGGGAGGTGGACGACGAGACCCTGGTGTTCGCCTGGAACGCCCCGTCACCCTCCCTCGCCGCCCTGACCGAGCGCACGAAGAACGACCCACTGGCCGGACCGAAGTTTGCCCGGACCCAGAAGCAGCTCGCCCGAACGCGGGTTGCGGAAATGTACTTGGACGTGGGCCCGGTGGCGGCCGGGATCATGGCGGACCAAAATCCAATGATGGCCAGATCCATGACCGCGCTGCTGTCCACGCTGCCCGCCTTCGGGGGCACTTTGGCGCGCATGGGCGAGGGCCTGCGAATGGACATGTTCGTTCCGATCGAGACCGTGCAGGTGGCCGGGGGCCTGGCTGCCCTGTTTCAGCAGTGAATCCGGTGCCGCGCAGGACTTGACTCGACCCCGACTTCCGTCGTCACCGAGGCGCCTGCCATGGGTGACCCGGTACGCGTGAAGACCCTGAACGAAGCCCTGCTGGACCCCCTTCGACCGGAGCACCGGATCGGTTTTCTGACGGGGCCGGACCCGTTCTTTCACACCTACACGTCCCTGCGGGAGCGGGCCCTGACCTTGCTCGGCGGGCTGCAGGCCCGGGGCGCGAAACCGGGTGACTTTTTGGTGCTGCACGCCGGCGACATCCGGACGTTCATCGAAGTGTTTTGGGCCTGCCTGTTCGGGGGCATCGTTGCAGTCCCGGTCAGCGCTGGAGGCACCGAGGACCAGCTCCGAAAGGTCTTTCGGGTGATGCAGCTGTTCGACGCCCCCTTCGTCCTGACCGAGCCCAAGAGCCTCGTGAAGCTTCGGCAGTTCCGGGAGCAAGTCGACGAAGATCTCGGGGAGCTTCCCGAAGATCGGGTCGTTTCGATCGAAGATCTCGAAACGAACGAGGTACCCGGACGATTGTTCGATGCGAGCCCCGATGACTTGGCCTACGTGCAGTTCAGCTCCGGTTCCACCCGACTGCCCAAGGGCATCCAACTGACCCACGAAAATCTGGTGGCGAACATCGAAGGGATCATTCGGGCCATTCAACTCGAACCCGAGGACCGGCCCCACGCCTGGATGCCCCTGACCCACGACATGGGCCTGATCGGCGGGCACCTGACCCCGTTTTTGCGGGGTACGAATCACACCCTGATTCCGACCGAACGCTTCGTTCGGCGGCCTCTAACCTGGCTGCTCGAGGCCGCGACCCACGGCGTGACGGTGACGAGTGGCCCCAACTTCGCCTACGCGCACACCTTGCGGCAGTACCGTCCCGAGCGCTTCGAGGGGGTGGATCTGTCGGCGATCCGCGTCATCTTCAACGGGGCCGAGCCCATCTCGTACGAGCTGGTGCACCGCTTTCTGGAGACCTTTCGAGCCCACGGCCTCCGCCCCGAATCCATGTTCCCCGTCTACGGGCTGGCCGAGGCCAGCCTCGCCGTGACCATGCCGCCGCTGTCGTCGGGCCTTCGCCGAACTGCGGTGGACCGAACGGCCCTCGGCACCGGCGATGCAGTCCGGCCCCCATCCGGCGATGGCGACCGCTTGAATCTGGTTCCGCTCGGGCGACCGATCACCCACTGCGAGATCCGGATCGGCGACGACCTGCCGGAGGGTCGGGTGGGTCCGATCTGGATCCGAGGCAAGAACGTGACCTCGTCGATCCGCACCGACCAGGGCGTCTCGGACCCGCGGGTCGACGGTTGGTACGACACCGCAGACCTGGGCTTCGTGAAGAACGGGGAACTGCACGTGTGCGGTCGGGTCAAGGAGATGGCCATCGTCAACGGCCAGAACGTGTTCCCCCACGACGTGGAAGCGGTGGCCGCCGAGCTGGACCAGGTCGAGCTCGGCAAGGTGGTGGCCGCCGGGGTGCAAGACCCGACCACCGAGCGCGAGATGCTCGTGCTCTTCGTGCTGTGGCGAAGGGACCCGGCCGAGTTCGCCGAGCTTTCGGCCCGGATCCGGGAGCGGGTCACCCAGCGAACGGGCATCGCGGTCGGTCGGGTCGTGCCGGTCAGACACATCCCGAAGACCACCAGCGGGAAGCTCCAGCGGGTCCGGATGGCCCAGGACTACCAGCGGGAACTGGCCGGTGTCCCGGCGACCGGCGCCTGAGCCGGCCCGCCGGAACGCATGGGCCGTGGCGTCCGGCCGACACCAGCCCGGACGGCATCAGCTCTGCCCGAACGCGTACCACAGCCCGGCCGCGATCGCGGCGGCCGCCAGCACGGCAGCCCCGATCTTCACCCAACTCCAGGGCCGTTCGCCCTGCACTTCGCCGGTGCGGGCGTTCACCACGAATCGGTAGACCTTCTCGCCGTACCGAAAACTCGAGATCCAGACCGGCAGCAGAAGGTGTTTGAACCTCACGTCCTGGTGGCGGACGTTCATCGACGCGATGCGCTGCACGTCGCCTCCGATGTCTCGATGGATCCGCCGTCGGATCTCGTCTTCCATCCGCCGTTCGGCCAACCCGAAGCCGGTCTTTAGGTCCACGTCGTAGCGCAGGGCCTGAAACCCGGCCAGGTACGCCACCGAAAACGGCACCAGCGCGTCGAGATCCCAGGGCTCGAGCTTTCGGATCAAAGTCCTCGGCAGGGTCTCGGTCGCACAGATCAGAACGTTGTCGAAAGCAGCCTGCACCATGCCCGACGCCGGATACCACCGGGTCTTCTGCACCCGGCGGGTGCGCGTCTTGCCCTCGTCGTCGGTGTAGCTTTCGGTCTCGTAGTAGTGCTCCCCCCGCTGTCCCACGTACCGGGTGAACGTCTGGGAGTCGTAGGTCCAGTAGGGCAGGTAGGCCCCCTCGATCCCGGAACGACGGGCATTGCGAGCCAGGTCGGACGGCGCAAACCACAGCTTCTTCAGCCAGCTGCGAAAGCGCTCCCGGGCCTCCTTTCGCTCGATGGCGAAAGGCAGCAGGGATTCGGGCCGGAAGATCTCGTCCCGCCCCTGTTCGACCGCCACCGGGCTGTCGCAGAACGCGCAGCGGTCCGCGTGGCCTTCGACCACGCTGGTGGCGCCACAGCCCTGACAGCGGACCTCGGTCCCGCTCGCGTTCAGTTCCCGGGCGTCGATACGGGCTGCCTTCGCCAGGGCCTCGTCGAACGAATACTCCACGATCGGCGCCGAGGCTGGAGCATCCAGCCGCTGGGTGTGACCGCAGTACGAACACCGCAAGGCCGAGACCCCCGGGGCAAAAGCCAGGTTCGCGCCGCATTGGCCGCATGGAAACTCTCGAACGCCCGCATCGGTCGAGACTGCCGAATCCATTGGTCCATCATCTCCCAACTCGGATGGAGCCACAAAACCCGGTCGCGGAGGGCGCGGAGGACGCGGAGGGCGCGGAGGACGCGGAGGACGCGGAGGGGCGCGGAG
>DAPKRQ010000022.1:0-7208 GCA_031800475.1 Myxococcales bacterium LLY-WYZ-16_1 | reverse complement strand
GCCCGAATCCCCGGACCTTTCGGCCCGTGAAGCGTTCCAGGTCTTCCGCTCCGAGGTGCAGCCGACCCAGAACCTGTTGGCCTCCACGGACCTCAGTCCCCGGCCGAACCGCCAGCCCGCCGACTTCTCGCACGCTCCGCTCCGCGTTTCCATTCAGCTGCCGTCGGGCCCGGTGCGGCCCGGCCGGCTTCTCCAAGCTTCGGCCACCGGCCTGCAGCTCGCGGTGGCCAAGCCGCTGCCGCTTCGCAGTGCGGTCATGGTGGAGTGGACGGCGTACGGCGGTCACACGATGGCGTTTGCCGGCCGGGTGGTGCGGTCCCAGGCGGGTCACATGCTGGTGCAGTTCGACCACGACGACAAAGAGGCGGACTTTCTGCAGTCGTTCATCGAGCTGGCGCGCTCCGGCGGGGACGGGCCGCCGGACATCCGGCTGCGGACGGTCCGACCCGAGGACCCCGAGGTGGACCGGGCAGCCGTGCGGCGCGAGCTCGAGCACCTGTGGAGCCAGGTGGACGCGAACTTCGGCAGCGACGGGGTGCACCAGCGGTTCATCCAGGCCTGCCTCCGTCACCGCCACACGCCGTTCGCCCTGGAATGCTACCGGGAAGCGGCCTCGAACCCGGACCGCCACCGCGCCGCCCAGCAGTATCTGGAGCAGCTGGGTACGATCTTGAGCTTCAGCGAGGGCATGCACCCCTCCTCCCGTGCCCGGGACCGCCGGAAGCTGCAGATCCGGTGGTGGGGCGTGGTGGTCGGCCTCGTGCTGCTGGGCCTCGCTGCCGCCTACCGGGGAGTCCGCCAGCGCATCCAGGCGCCGCCGCCGCCGATCTCCACGGTGCCCACCCAGGGGGACCGTTCCGCACCGTGACCCCCGACCCGCGGGTGCGGGTTGCCAACCCGACACTGCGGTGCTTTCGAGACGACCGGTGTCCGATCTGAAGCGGCTGCGGCAGGAACTCCGCATCCTGTACGAGGCCATCGAAGCGGATTTGGAGGAGCGTCACCCCGAATGGACGCGGCAACGGCGCTGGGATGCGGCGCGAACCCGCCTGCTGTCTTTGGTGGACGAGGCGGTCCAGGATGTGACGGCGGAGTACTGAAATGGCCGCGATCGTGAGCTTGACGTTGAATCCGGCGGTGGACCGCTCGGCCGTCGTCGACCGGGTGGTTCCGGAGCACAAGCTTCGCTGCACCGAGCCGGGTTTGGAGCCCGGGGGCGGAGGAATCAACGTGGCTCGGGCCACCCGGCAGCTGGGCACGGACGCCTTGGCCCTGTGGACCCGAGGGGGGGCCACGGGGGACCTTCTGGCCTCCCTGCTCGAGCTCGAAGGCCTGCCCCATCGGCCGATCGACATCGGCGGCGACACCCGCGAGAACTTTTCGATCTACGAAAGCTCGAGCACGCTGCAGTATCGATTCAATCTGCCCGGTCCGACCTTCACGGACGCGTGCCAGCGCAGTGTGCTGCGGGAGCTGTCGAGCCTCCCAGACGATACGAGCTACCTGGTGTTGAGCGGAAGCCTGCCCGATGGGGTGCCCGACGACTTCTATGCGGCGGCGGCGGAAGCGGCACCGGCGGGATGCCGGGTGGTGGTCGACACCAGCGGCGAAGCCCTCAAAGCCTCGGTGGCTCGGGGGGGGTTTTTCGGATTCAAGCCGAATCTGCGGGAACTGAGCTTGCTGCTCGACCGCCCCCTGGAGGGCGACGCCGACATCAAGACTGCGGCCCGCACCCTCCTGAAGGCCCCTGGGTCCGCCTTCGTTTTGGTATCGCTGGGGGCCGGGGGCGCGTTGATGGTGACCGAGGCCGACACCTTTCACATTCGGGCGCCCACCGTGCCGATCCGCAGCAAGGTCGGCGCGGGAGACAGCACGGTGGCCGGTCTGGTCCACGGGCTGGCCCGGGGATGGGACTGGCTGGACGCGGCCCGCTATGGGGTGGCCGCCGGCGCCGCCGCGGTCATGACCGACGGCTCTCAACTGTGCACCCGGGAAGATACGGAGCGGCTTTACCGATGGCTGGTGAACGGGGGGCCGTGAGGCGGCAAAAGCGCCGTCGATTTCCCTTGAGGGCCCGGCTCCGATCCGTTAGGCCCGCGCCTCCGAGGTCGAGATGGCAGTCCCCCGCAAGCGAAAGTCCAGCCGGCGCCGCGGCAATCAGCGCTCCCACGACGCCCTGAAGTCGCCCAACTACAACGCCTGTGCCAACTGCGGCGAACCCAAGATGCCCCACCGGGCCTGCGGAGCGTGCGGCTACTACGCCGGTAAGGCGGTCATGGAGGTCTCGGGCGAGTGAGCCCGACGTCCGACCTTCTTTCGCCCGCCTTTCCGTCGCTTCAGTCTCCTCCCAAAAACCTGCGGGCGACGTCCGTGGGACCCCGCGTCAGCTCACGTCTTCCCGCTTTCCCCCGAGGGTGGCCGTCAGTCGAAACAGGTCGGGCCGCCGGTCCCGTCGCTGCCGCACCGACCCGGATGTGATCGATTCTTCGAGCGCTTCGAAATCCAGGTCCGTCGTGATCACCATTTCGGAGTTCACTGAAGCCTCGGCCAGGATCCCGTCCCGCGCGAACGCGAAGTCCGATGGGCTCAGCACCGCGCTTTGGGCGTACTGAATGTCCATGTTCTCCACGTCGGGCAGGTTGCCCACGGTCCCGGCCATCACCACGTAGACCTGGTTTTCGATGGCCCGGGCCTGACAGCAGTAGCGAACTCGCAGGTAGGCCTGCCGATCGTCGGTGCAGAACGGCACGAAGATCACTTCGGCCCCGGCGTCGGCCAGGTAGCGAGCCGCCTCCGGGAATTCGGAGTCGTAGCAGATCAAGATGCCCACCCGAGCCTTGGGCGTATCGAACACCTCGAGCGTGTGGCCGCCTTCGATCCCCCACGAAGCCCGTTCATTCGGCGTGATGTGAATCTTGGGCTGACGGTGCAGGGTGCCGTTCGGCAGGTACAAGGTCGCCACGTTTTCGATCCGCGAACTGCCCGAGGGCATGCCGACCTCCATCGGGTGGGAGCCTCCGACAATCGAGACCTGGAATTCTCGGGCCAATTCCACGAACAGGCCATCGACCGCCTCGGTGTGCTCGGTGAGCCGACGGATCGCTTCCAGGGGCGTCTTCACGTCGATGAACGACATGAGTTGGGCGGTCAAAAGCTCCGGGAACACCACGAAGTCGGACCCGTATGCCGCCGCCACATCGACGAAGTAGCGAACCTGCTGGGCGAAGCCCTCGAAGTCCTCGATACGGCGCATCCAGTACTGCACCGCCGAGACCCGTATCGACCGGGGCTTTCGGTAGCGGGCTTTGTAGTCCGGGTTCAGCCACTCCATGAACGTGGCGTGGTCCAGGCTGCGGGGATCGCGGACGTAGTCGGGCATCACGTGGCTGAACGAAAACCCCTGCGCGAGCTGAAAGCTCATGACCGGGTCGGACAGGTCTTCGGATTCGACCCGCTTGGCGTACTCCTCCGGCGACATCTCCTCGGCGTACCGAACGTAGTCGTACAAGCGCCCGCCCAAAACGATGCGCCGGAGATTCAACCGGCGGCACAGGTCGAACCGGGCTTCGTACAGTGCCGCCCCGATGCCCTGCCGGCGAAATTCCGGGTGGACCAAGGTATCGGCCCCGTACAGCGTGTCGCCGAAGGGATCGTGATTGTAGAACATGCCGGTGTCGGTCAGTCCGAACCAGGTGTGGCTTCGATAGGGATCCCGACCGAGGGAGACCATCAGGCTCGATGCGTGACCCACCACCTGGTCGTCGACCTCGGCCACGAACTGCCCTTCGGCAAAGACCCGCAAGTGGGATTCGATGTGGCGAGGTGTGAAGCGAACGTCGGCCTCGTGGTCCGACGGATAGACCAGCTCGTTCAAGGCCACGATGGCGTCCACGTCGTTCAGGGTGGCCGGACGCACTTGAAAGCCGCTCACGCCCGAGGGCTATCGGACCGAGGTCCGGTTCGGCAACCGCCGGCCCACCCACGGACCGGATCGGATGTGATAAGCCTCGGCCGTGGCGGTCTCGAAGGGCGTTTTGGTGGACGGGAGCGCGATGATGTATCGCGCCTACTACAAGCTTCCCGGCGACCTCCGCACTTCGAGCGGAACCCCGACCAACGCGAGCTACGGTTTCGCGTTGATGTTCAGAAAGCTCTTCGCCGGCCGAAAGCCCGACTTCGGAGCGGTGGTGTTCGACCCGCCCGGCCCCACCTTTCGAGACGCACGGTTCGCCGAGTACAAAGCCGAGCGCGGGCCGATGCCCGACGCCCTGGCGGCCCAGATTCCGGACATCGTTCGGGTCGTCGAGGCCTTCAACTTTCCCCACTTTCGAGTCGAGGGCTACGAAGCCGACGACGTGATCGGCACCCTCACCCGCATGGCCCGGGAGCGGGGCGACGAGGTGTTGATCGTCTCGGGCGACAAGGACTTCTGTCAGCTGATCGACGACGGAACGCGCATGCTCGATGCGATGCGAGAGATCACCTACGACCGGGAGCTCGTTCGAAAGAAGTGGGGCGTGCCACCAGAACGGTTCGTCGACTTGCTGGCGCTGATCGGCGACAAAATCGACAATGTTCCTGGTGTCCCGGGTATCGGGGCGAAAACCGCCGCCTCCTTGCTCGAGACCTGGGGTTCGCTCGACGGGATTCTGGAGCACTCGGACGAGATCAAAGGCCGGGCCCAGAAGGCTCTGCAGGAACACCGTGAGTCTGCCCTGCTGTCTAGGCAGTTGATCACGATCGACCGCGCAGTTCCTCTCGACCGAAGCTTGGACGACCTGAAGCTGTCGCCACCGGAACCGGGCGCGCTCAACGGCTTGTTCCGCGAACTCGAATTCTACTCACTGTTGTCCGAAGACGCCCGAGTCGAGGCCGAGGCGGGCGATGCGGACTACCCGGTGGCCACCGATCCGGATGCTCTCGTTTCAGAGCTTCGAACAGCGCCGGGTCCGGTGGCGGTGGAGCCCTTGTGGGGGGGCGGTCCGGCGCCGGTGGCGGACCTGGTGGGCCTATCGTTTTGTGCTGCGTCCGGACGGGCGGTGTACCTGCCCCTGCATGCAAAGGGCGCCTTTCCCGACCCGGTTCGAGCCTGGTTCGCGGACCCGGCCCAACCGAAGGTGGCGCACAACGTCAAAAAGCTCGCTCAGGTCTTGGCCGCCCGGGACGTGCCGCTCGAAGGCGTGGTCGGGGACACGATGCTCGCGTCCTTTCTGCTCGACCCAAACAAGCTGATCCCCCACCGGCTCGACCAGATCAGCAAGGAATTTTTGCAACGCACATTGCGCCCGTGGAAGCGCTTGGTCGGAAGCGGTCAGAGCGAACGAAACCTTCGAGACGTGGCGGCGGAAGAGGCGGCTTCCTTCGCCGGTCACCGGGCCGACGCCCTGTTCGAGGCGTGGCCCGAGCTGTCGAGGCGGCTCGAAACCGAGGGGCTCGCGCGGCACCTGGACGCGCACGAGATCCCGCTGAGCTTCGTGCTGGCCCGAATGGAGGCCCGCGGGATCTGCATCGACCGAGAGGACCTGGGCCGGCTGGGCGAAGAGTTCGCCGAGCGGCTGTCCGAAGTGGAGCGGCGGGCCCACGAGGCGGCCGGCCACCCGTTCAACCTGGGCTCGACCAAGCAGCTGAGCAGAGTTCTCTTCGAGGAGCTTGGACTTCCGGTTTTGAAGCGTACGAAGACCGGCTATTCGACCGCCGTGGAGGTGCTGGAGCGCCTGGCCAAGCGCCACCCCATCGCGGAGCTGGTCTTGGAGCACCGAAAGCTCAGCAAGCTGATCAGCACCTACACGAACGTTCTGCAGGCGGCGATCCACCCGAAGACGGGGCGGATCCACGCCGACTTTCAGCAGACCGCCAGCCAGACCGGCCGGCTGATCTCCACCGAGCCGGACCTGCAGCGGACCCCGATACGCACGCCGGAGGGGCGTCGGATCCGGGAGGCCTTCGTGGCCCCGCCGGGCCACCGCTTGGTCTCCGCGGACTGGAGTCAGGTGGAGCTTCGGATCCTGGCCCACTTTTCCGAAGACCCACTCCTGCTGGAGAGCTTTCGGACCGGCGCGGACGTGCACCGCAGGACCGCCGGCGAGCTGTTCGACACAGCCCCCGAGAACGTGACGCCCGAGCAGCGCAGCGTCGGCAAGACGGTCAACTTCGCCACCATCTACGGGCAGGGCCCGACGGCCCTCGGACAGATTCTGGACGTGCCCCGAAAGGAAGCCGAAGGGATCATCCAGCGCTATTTCGAACGATACGCCGGAGTTCGGGCCTGGCTGGACCAAACGATCGCCTCGGCGATGGAAACGGGCCGAGTCCACACCCTGTTCGGCCGGATCCGCCGGATCCCCGAGCTTTCGAGCAACAGCTTCATGGATGTGCAGGCCGGGCAGCGAATCGCTTCCAACACGCCGATCCAGGGCTCGGCAGCAGACCTGTGCAAGCTCGCCATGATGCGGATCGACCGGGCCCTGACGGACGCAGCGCTTCGGGCTCGGCTGGTCCTTCAGATCCACGACGAGCTGGTCCTGGAGTGCCCCGAGGCCGAGGTCTCCCGGGTCGCGGAGTTGGTGAAGCACCACATGGAATCGGTGGCCGAACTGCGGGTCCCGCTGCTCGCCGAGGTCGGCTCGGGTCGGACCTGGTCCGAGGCCCACTGAGGAGAGGCTGAAGACCGGATGCCCAAAGCCGCCGATGGTGCCCCGGAACGGCCTGGACGGCTTCGCGCCCATCCTCTGCACCGTTCGCTCTTTCGGCCAACCGCGCGCAGGCCCGTGCTTCAGTCCCCAGACCTCGGCACCTTCCCGGTCGGGGTGGCACCGGTCGGGGTCTTCCGGTTTGCGTCCGGTGGGCTGGCCGACGGCGCCCGTTTCGACCGCACGCGAGATCGGTCTGTAACCATTCGGGTCCAGTGAAGTACAAAGGGGCGTGCGATTCGTCATCGTCGGCAACGGCGTGGCCGGGATGGAAGCGGCCCTCACCATCAAAAACCGGGAGCCCGAAGCCGCGGTCACCCTCGTTTCGGAAGAATCAGACCACTTCTTTTCGCGTACCGCCCTCATGTGGGTGTTCACGGGGCAGCTTAGCCACCGCTGCATCGAGCCCCTCGAGCGGGACGCCTACCGCCGACTCGGCATCACCCGAGTGCGGGCCCGGGCCACCGGGCTGGACACCGAACGCCGAGAGCTTCTGCTGGGCGGTGGGCTGGGTCCCGT
>DAPKRQ010000021.1:0-21492 GCA_031800475.1 Myxococcales bacterium LLY-WYZ-16_1 | reverse complement strand
CGAGGGGCCGGCGCTCCAGCTTCGACTGTCGGCGCCCCTTCCCGATCCCACCCGGCCGTTCGAGGGGCCGGTGGAGCGGCGTTTTGTACTGTGGGTCGGCGGGCAGCCCCAAGGATACGGAGCGATCACCGCGTCCTGGCGCGACGGAGGCACCGAGTTTCGGGTGCATCCAAAGGCCCCGTACTGGTTCGCCCGACGGCCGGTGGTGAGCCGTATCCTGCCGATCGAGGGCGGTCACCGGGTGGAAAGTCGAATCCTCGATCCAAACACCGGTGCGCTCCGAACGGTGACGGTGCAAGCCTCGCCCCGTCCCCGGTGCGAGGCTGGACCGTCATGACGCGGGCTCGGAAAAGGTACGTCGGTCTCGACCCGCTCATCCACCGGGCTGTACGATATCGTCGATGCGCTGGAGGACCTCGGGTCCGAGCGTGGGCAGGACGTCCAAGGCCCCGAAGTTTTCTTCCACTTGAGCGACCCGACTGGCTCCAGTGATCACGGTGGAGACCGCTGGGTTCTTGGCGCACCAGGCGATGGCCAGTTGGGCCAGCGAACAGCCGAGTTCGTCGGCGACCGATTTCAGCCGCCGCACGATGTCCAGCTTCTGCCCGTCCGTGAGACGCGGCCGCAAGAACTCGTAGCCCGGTAGCGCGCCCCGCGAGCCCTCGGGGATCCCGTTCGAGTACTTGCCGGTGAGGAGCCCCGAAGCCAGGGGCGACCACGTGGTGGTGCCGAGGCCGTAGTCCTCGTAGAGCCGGGTGTACTCCCGTTCCACCCGATCGCGGTGAAACAGGTGGTACTGAGGCTGCTCCATGACCGGCTTGCGCAGGTGGTGCCGCTCTGCGATCTCGCAGGCCGCTCGAATCTCGTCCGCCGACCACTCCGATGTACCCCAATACAGCGCCTTGCCCGACGCCACCATGTCCGACATGGCCCAGACCGTCTCTTCGATTGGGGTGTTCGGGTCGGGCCGGTGACAAAACACCAGGTCGACAAAGTCCATGTTCATTCGCTTCAAAGACCCATCGATGGCATGCATCAAGTATTTTCGATTGAGCGTATTCTTGGTGTTTGGCCCTCGACGAAGCCCCCAAAAGAACTTGGTAGAGACGACGTAGCTTTCCCGGGGCCAGCCGAGCCTCTTCAAGACCCGGCCCATCATGGCTTCCGATTCACCCCCTGCATACACTTCGGCGTTGTCGAAGAAGTTGCAGCCCCGCTCTCCAGCCGCCGCCATGCATGCGGTCGCCTCGGTGTCGTCCACCTGCTTGCCGAAGGTCACCCAAGACCCGAAGGACAGCACGCTAACCTGGAGCCCGGACCGGCCCAACCGACGATATTCCATTTCCGCCATGCCCCCCTGACAGCAGGACGGAAGGCCTCGGGCCAGACCAAACCGACGGCCAAGTCCGGCTCGAGGACGAGGCCGACCAAAGTGCGCCGGAGCGCAGCCCCCGTCGGTCGGGTTGTAGTCCAGCGAAGGAGCCACCGGTTGATCGGCCCGGGCCCTTCCGGGGGAGTGTCGAAAGATGCCCGAAACCGGCGGAAGCAGCGAAGCAACGGGGTTCCATGCACGGTTTTTGGCTGCTCCCCTTCGAAGGGCGGACTGGACCTGGGTCCCGAGACGGGGCTAGGTCGGCCGGGTTGATGCCACACAAACCCACGATGGCGCTCGCGGGCGCCCTCGTCGCCTCGTGCCTCGCCGTAGCCTCCACCGCCCGGGCCGAAGCGCCCCTGACGCTGATAGCCGTGGGCGGCGCCCCGGAAACGACCGCCTCGCCGACCCTGCAAGCCCTGAAGCGCCGACTGAAGAACGCCGACCCGGAACGGACCGCCGTGGTCTTCACCGGGAATCATGCCCCAAAGCCCCTTCCGGAACCGGGCCATCCGGATCGAGCACGGGTGGAGTCCGCGGTGATGCGGCACGTGGACGCCGTTCGGGACTTCGTGGGCCGGGGCGGCCGCGTCATGTTCCTCCCCGGACACAAGGACTACCAGGCTGGACCCGCTTCGGTACGACGCCTTCGGAAGCTGGTGGACGACAACCTCGCGCGCACCACCACCGCGACCGCAGACCTACCCAGCGCATTCCCGATCGCCGCCTGCGGCGAACCGCGCCTGGTCAAATTCGGTCCAGATGACGCGGTCGTACTGGCCTTCCTGAACAGCCAATGGTGGATGCAGGACTTCTCCGCCGACCCCGAAACCAATCAGGGCTGTCGGTTCAAAAACCGCGGCCAGCTCGCCACCGCGGTCAACGACATTGTGAAGCGATGGCGCGCGAAGCGACTCGTCTTTTTGGCGCATCACCCCCTCGAAAGCTTTGGTCCATTCGGCGGACGGTTTCCACTGAGCACCCACATGTCTCCACCTCTTCTCGGAAGCCTCGTGATCTGGGCCAAGCAGGCGGGGCTCGCACCCCAACACCGGCGGCACGTTCTGTACGACACCTACTCCGGAGGCGTCTTCGCGGCCGCTCAGAAGTTCGGCGGCTTTACCTTTGTCTCGGGTCACGACCGGAGCCTTCAGGCCTTCCGGATCAAAGACCAGGTGCAGATCGTCTCCGGAACCGCGGGAAAGACGAGCCGCGTGGTCCGTCCACCGAACGGGCATGCGGCACGGGCCGCCGGCTGGGCGGAGCTGACGTTGGGGACCCCGGACCAAGATCAGGCTCGCTTCATCGAGCAGCCCGGCGGGCGAGAACTGTTTGCCGTACCTTTACCTCAGGTGGCCCGACTCGGGTCCGATGACCTGGGCCCCGCCCCCGTCTCCCCCGAAGGCCCAGTCACCTCGACCTACGCCGAAAAGAAGTTCGACGAAACCGGTTGGCTCAAGGGCTTTTTTCTGGGTCGCCACTACCGGGACGCCTATTCGCTCGAGCTCGAGTTTTCCGTGTTCGACCTCGAAGCAGAAGGATTCGAGCCATTCAGCGCCGGCGGCGGCAACCAGACGAACTCGCTCTTTCTCTTTGGCCCCCAAGAAGGGCAATGGGTCGCGCGCTCGACCACCAAAGACGCCAGTCGATTCTTGCCCTACCCGTTGAATCAATTGGGCTTCGTCAACGCGCTGCTCGAAGACGCCTTCACCGCCACCCATCCCCAAGCTGCCACGTCGATTCCGGCCTTTGCGGACGCCCTGGGCGTCTATCACTCGAATCCACGGCTGGTATACGTTCCGGACCAGGCCGCGCTCTCTCCGTACCGTGGATTCGTTTCGGAAGAAGTCGCCCTGCTCGAACAGAGGGCGAAGCGGCCAAAGGAGGGCTCGATGCCCGAGTCGTACGGTGAAGGCGACAGCCCGGTCGGTCGGGTCACCTTCGAAGGCGGGGACGACGTGATCGATCTTCTCCGCGAAAACCCGTGGCTTCACCACGTGGACCAGCGAGCCATGTTGAAGGCTCGACTGCTGGATATCTTCATCGGAGACTGGGATCGGCACGAGGATCAATGGCGCTTTGCGAAACTGAACCTCCAGAACGGCCGAAATCTGTATCGACCCGTTCCGGAAGACCGGGATCAGGCATTCGCGAACTACGACGGCTTCGCACTGGCCATGGCTCGGATCGTGCTGCCCCAAGTTCGGGTTTTGCGTCCGTTCAAAAAGCGGATCCGGGGCCTGACTTGGCTGATCTACGGGTCCCGGCACTTCGACCCGGTCATGTTGAACCGCATGTCGAAGGACGCGTGGATGGAGGTTGCGAAAGAGGTGCAACAGGCCTTGACCGACGAAGTCATCGCCGAGGGCATGCGGACCTGGCCCGAGCCGGCGTACGAGATGCACGGCGCCGAGATCGAGCGAAAGCTCCGCCGCCGCCGCGAGGACCTGCTGGATCGAGCCGAAGCCTACTATTCAGAGCTCAATCGCCAGATCGACGTTCTGGGCTCGGAACAAGACGACGAAATCCTAATCTCCTTCCAAAAGAAAGGTCGAGTGCGAGTCGCAATTCGTCGCTCGAAGGATCCGCAGAACGCGCGATTCTTTGATCGTGTTTTCGTCCCTGGAGAGACCAAGGAGATCCGCCTCTATGCACTGGCCGGCGACGACCGACTTCGGATCTCTGGCGAGCCCCACAAAAAGATCCGAATTCGGTTCGTCGCGGGTGCCGGCCAAGACGAGGTGGCTTCCGACGATGGACTCGCCCGGCGGGCGAAGGCCATACGGCTCTATGATCAGCCCGACGGTGCAACCATCGAAGCCGAAGCGAAGGTGAAAGATCGTCGTTCGAATTCGCCCTACAGGAACCAGTACGACCGCTACGATCCCCACAACGAGCCGTTCACCATGGCCTTTGTCCCCAAATTGGCCTTCAACCCCGACGACGGGCTCGCCCTGGGTGGGACCGTGATCGGAACCTTTACGGGCTTCAAACGAAGCCCTTTCGCCTCCCGCCACTCGCTTTCGGCCGAATTCACCACCGCGACCTTGGGTGCGGCCGCGTCCTACGACGTGCTGTTCCCCAACACGCTCGGTCCCTTGGATCAAGGGCTCGGAATTCGATTCACCACGCCTCGCTTCACCCGCAACTTCTTTGGGGTCACCAATTTGTACGTCGACCCGAGGGACATCGACCGGGACTTCTTTCGAGTGCGGCAGCTGACCGGAGAAGTCTACTACGGTCCCAGCCTGCGGCTCGCCAGCGACCTGATCCGCATTGGGTTGGAGGTCACGGCGGAGCTCATCGACGTCGAGAATACCGAAGGACGTTTCCTTCGTGTCGCGAGCGACGTGGACCCCGAGGCCTTTGCGGATCGCTATTTCGTCGGGGGACGCTTGAGATTCGCGGTGGATTCGAGAGCCAGTCAGACCTATCCCAAGCGCGGTCTCACATTCGAAGCGACCGCAGCGGTCCGGTCCGACCTGACGGGAGGCGACCTCCAAACCTTCGCGAACTTCACCGGAACCATCGGGACCCATCTGCCCATCGACCGGACCGGACGGTTGGTCCTGACCAGCCGAGTCCGGGCCGAGCACACCGAGGGCGACTTCCCATTTTACTTCTTTCCCACGTTGGGAGCGAACGACCTACGCGCCTTCAACGACGAACAATTCGCGGGAACCACGGTCTTCGCCCAGACCACCGATCTGCGACTGGAGTTGTTCGAGATCCGGCGCGTGCTTCCCGGCAACATCGGCATCGCCGGATCCATCGACCACGGCCGGGTTTTCGGAGACGGCGTCGACACGAGCGACCCCGCGCTCGAGGCCGACACCTCGACTTACCACGTGTCGGCGGGCGGCACGCTGTTTTGGAATCTGTTCGGGTTGTTCGGAGTCACCGGCTCCTACCACCGCGGCGTGTTCGACGACACCGAGCGGGTGGTGATCGGACTGGGGCCCCAGTTCACCGAGACGGGATTCGTCGGCGACTGAGCATCCGTCAGTCTCCCACACATGGACCGCGCGGACGGTTTGCTGCGGGCCGGGGCTGGTTGACAGATTCCCTGCAGGGGCGGCCGCGAACCCGCGGCCCCGTGGCGTAGGCCGGCGAGGAAAGGACGGGCGAATCGGCCTCGAGAAGGCTGGGAAAAGGCTAGGACCCAGTGGACCACCGAAGGCGGGCTTTCTTGGGGGGCGATTGACCAGCAGTCCGCGGTCGCGGCACGCCGAAAGTGGGGACCGGATGCGTCCGGGTAGAGCATGGGTCGGGTCATCGAACGGGACAGGTATACGGACGCGGAATTCCGAGCCTTTCAGGCTCGCCTGCACGAAAATCTTCGGGCGCTCCGGGAGCTTTCGGCGCGCCCGGGCTTCGGGGTGGGGCCGGAGTCCATCGGTGCGGAGCTCGAAGCGTCCATCGTGGGCGCGGATGGTTTGGCCCTGCCGGTCAACCAGGCGGTGGTGGGTCGGTGCCAGCACCCGCAGGCGCAGCTCGAACTGGTGGGCTTCAACGTGGAATACAACCTGACGCCGGTACCGGCAGCAGGGCGGCCGTTCAGCGCTCTCGAACGGGAACTCGATGACGCGATCACGCTCCTCGAGGAAAGCTGCGTTGCCGAAGGGGGCCATCTGGCGCCGATCGGAATCGTGCCGACCTTGCGTCCTCGAGACCTGACCGCCGACGTCATCACCGACCAACCTCGATACCGAGCGCTCGTGAATGGAATGGCGCGCGTCCAGTCCTTCCCCGTGCGCCTGGACATCCGCGGGCCCGACGAGAGCCTGCAGTTCCAAAGCGACAGCGTGGCCATCGAAGGGAGCAACACCTCGTTTCAAGTCCACCTTCGCGTGGATCCGGATCGCTTCGCCGACACATACAACGCCGCCCAGCTCGCCACGCCCCTGGCGCTGGCCCTCGGCGCCAACTCGCCGATCTTTCTCGGCCGCCTGTTGTGGGACGAAACGCGGGTTCCCCTGTTCAAGCAGACTTTCGCCGGCCGGCAGCCGCCCGTCGGCGAATGGCGCCCCACGGTCCGGGTTCCCTTCGGCAACGGATGGGTTCGCCGGGGCATCCACGACCTGCTGACGGAAGCGGTGGCCCTCTACCCTCCAGTCATCGCGGCTTGCGAAGAGGAAAACTCCCTCGCGGTCGTGCAAAGCGGCGGCATTCCTCGCCTCGCCGAGCTTCGACTGCACCAAGGCACCATCTGGCAGTGGAATCGGGCCGTATACGACCCAGCCGATGGTGGACATGTCCGGGTCGAGATGCGTGCTCTACCAAGCGGGCCCACGCCCATCGACATGGCGGCTACCGCCGCGTTCATGTTGGGTCTCGTGACGGCGCTCCGTGACGACGTGGACCGGCTGCTTCCCGCCTTTCCGTTTCGCCATGCCGAACACAATTTCTATCGAGCGGCGCAATACGGGCTCGACGCCAAGATTCTGTGGCCCGCTTCCAGCCCTCCGTCCCCGGTCGAGCGACCGATCTCGGAGCTCATGGACGAATTGATGCCTCGAGCCGAAGAGGGACTCGCCCGGCTCGGCGTCGATGCAGACGACCGAGCCCGCTATCTGTCGGTGGCCGACGATCGGCGCAAATCCATGACTACCGGGGCCCGCTGGTTGCGACGTTCTTTACTGAAGCTCGATCGCCGCCATTCGAGGGACGAGGCGCTTCGTCATCTCGTGGAATCGTACCTATTGAACGTAAGGAACCGAGACCCGGTTCACGTTTGGGACGAGCTCGACCCGTAAACCCGGCCGACTGCTCAGATCCACGCCATCGGCCGCCGGAGGCGGGGTACGCGGAGACGTCTGGAAGCCCCGGCCGTCTCCACGCACCCTCGCGGGCGGGCTCGAATCAGTCGAGGGCCGGCTGAAGACCGGTCTGGAGCTCTCCGCTCCGAGCTCGGCTCGGCCGTATCTGCGACGCGGTCTGTTCGCGAGTCTGTTTCAGGTCCACCAGCAAGTAGGCCAGCACACCGAAGGCACCCGTGAATTGGGTGAGCGACATAATCGTGGTGAAGGTGTATTGATCCAGTTCCATCGTTTCCTCCCGTCGAACTATCCGTTCGAACGAAGACAGGTTAACTGCTGCTCAAAATCGATCCAGAAGCGAATCGAGTTTGTTCGAGCGTGCTGAATTTTTCGCCGTCAAAATCAGCGCGTCCGCACCGGTGAGTATTTTGACGGTTCTCCATTAAAACGACCTTTGCGCCCAAACCTGCCGAGGCTCGGTCAGGTCGCTCATCCACACCACGATGGCGTGGGGTACGGTCAAGGCACTGACCCACACCAGGGCAGGCCCCGCCGCGGCCGAAAGCTGCAGGAGCCCATCGCCGAGAACCACGAAGACTCCGAGGGCTGCGACCGCGGGCAACGCCCACGGGGCCGCACGACGGAGCATCACCTTCCAGTCATCGGTACCGGTGAGGCGGCGCAGTCGGATCGAGTGGGCTGCTGCATGCCAGAGGGTGAAATGGAGCGCGAACGCGAGAAGGGGGTGCAACACCCAAAACGCAGCGGCCAACACGGCACTTTGGATGAGTTCGTGGTTCCACGCCCCCGAGCTGGCTTTCCGCCGAACCCAAACGAGAACAAGGAAGTGCTGGAAGCTCAGTGCGACAGCCATGGGCAGATTCCACGGAGCCGGTGACCACAGTCCGGTCAGGCCCATGTTCGCCAGTACGGCCGACACCTGCTCAGGGTGGACGAGAAACGGAAGGCCGACGACGCACGCGCCCCGAGAAAAGCCGAGGGGGTGCCGCAGGCTGTCCAGGTGCTCGAAGTCGGATTCGCCAAGGTGCCATGCCGACAACAAAAGAAACCCGACCAAGGTCCATGCGGGCGCAACCCACCACGCGGCGAGGACTGCGGTCGAAGCGCCCAAGTAGACCGTCGCGAAGGTGAGCGTCCCGGCGCGGCCGCCCGACCGACGAAAGAGAAGCAGGTCGAGGGCTCCGTGCGGAAGCCCCAAGGTCAAGAACAGGAGCACGACGAGGGTTTGATGAAACCAAGTGAAGCCCATTCCCGTCCCGAGCTCGAGCGAGACGAGCGCCGCAACCAGGACCCACAGAGCGTGGTCCCAAGCAAGGGGCCGACAGCTCATGGCGCAGAGGGAGCCGAACGGAGCGCGGATGCCCTACCGGGTCTCGCCACCTGCAAGAAGGGCAAGAACGGAAGGGCGGACAGCAGCCACACCTCTTCTTCCATGGAGGTTTCTTCCGAAAGGAAGCGGAGGACTCGGTCGAAATCGTTTTCCGAGAACAGGCGAAAAAACGTATCGCTGGCGAGATCGGGCCGCTGCTCCATGAGTCGCAAAAACACACGGTCGTAGTATCGAAACCGGCGAGGACGGTCGGGAAGGGGCCGGGGGGCCCCCTCTCGGGCCAAGGTGGCCGCCAGATGTTCTACCTGGTCGAGGGTACGGCGGAACGTGTAGCCGGTGCTGGGCTTGGTCATGCCACCCGCGGCGCCGATCCGAAAGACCCGAGGACTCCGCTGCTGGGGAATGGACTCGGGACGAAGGGGAATGGCACCATACTCGGTTCGCGCCACACGCCAGTTTCCGCGAATGCTGCGCTCCAGGTAGCTACGAACTCGTGCGTCGTAGCCGGCGCGATCCCACATTCCTTTCGAGAATACTGCGTATTCGACCAGGGCTCGGTTCCCGGATGTGGGCAGAACATAGTGGAAAGCGGCACCTTCGGACGCGGGTCCGAACTCCATGAGGGTGGCGACCCCTGGGTCGAATCGCGGCTCGTCGGTCTCGACCTCCCAGCCGCCGAAGTGCTGCACGAGTCCACCATTCCGAAAAGGGTGGCCAAGACCCTCAAACGCCCATCTCCCGCGCAACACGCCACCCGAGGTGTGCATCCGCACGTGGTCCCCGCAGTCCTCGGTGTCGAACACGTCCGCTCGTTCGAAGCGAACCTGGAAATTGGATCGCAGGCGCTCCGTCACGGCCGTTCCCCAACGGTCCCCCTCCACCCGGTGATAGGGCTGGTCCCGCATCGTGCCAACTACAACGTCGCCCGGTGTGGCCACGCGAAGTCGCTCCCAGGTATGCGCCATGTGCGGCTCCACGCCTGGGGGCAGGTCGCCCCAGAAACACCAGGTACGCTCTTGGAAGCTGTCGAAACGGCGGTCGACGAGCACGATTTCGCCAGCGTGGCGAGCAGCCAATAGCCGGTCGGCCAGAGCCAGGCCCGCCAGACCCGCGCCCGCGATCAAGATACGGTCGTCGGCCATCTCATTCTCCTCACTTCCAGGGCAGCCGCATCAGCGCACCGATGGTGCCGACCACGGCCCCCGTGATTGCCAGCGCTTCCGGCTCCATGAACTGGGGACGGTGACCGAGCGCCATGAGCACCGCGCCTGCGAAGAGGCCGAGCCCCCCGAGGCTCAGCAGCGCCGTACCGGCCGTCGAGAACTGGGCTCGAGCCTCCTCGTCGGGATCGGGCTTGCGCCCCATCGTCAGGCGGGGACCGGGCTGCCGGACGAAACGCGTACCCCGCTTTCGTCGATGCCCTCGGCTTCCATTTTCGACCGAGCGATGTGGTAGATCATCAGACCGTATCCACACTTGGCCAAGATGTCCGCCAGGCTGTAACCAACCTGCAACGCGACCTCGCCCACGGCACCACCTCCGACACCGAACAATGGCAGCATGTACGCGATCGGATAGAAGCCCCAGGTTCCGAGAAGCAGCAGCTGCGTGTTCCGGAGCAGCACCTTCGTGTGACTCGAGTTGTCGGCAGCAGCCTTGCCGAGCTCATTCCACAGAACGTAAACGATGTAGACGAAGGGAACGGTGGACAGCAGGCCCCAGACGGTTCGGCCCGCGGCCCCGTCCGCTATTTCACCCGGGTAGCCGAGCGCGATCATGGCGGTGGACGCAATGATGAGTTTGGTCATCATCCGCCCACTCACGTCCTTTCTCAGGGCGAGCACGGCCACGAGCTCTGCCACCAGCAACGGGACCGTGAGCAGCCAGTCGACGTACCGATACGCGTCGTTGAAGGGCTTGCCGGTCGCGACGTAGGTGCCGGCTTCCGTGAGCTGGTACGCCGCATCCCAGCTGTTGAAGATGCGCCAGTAATGGTAGCCGGCGATGCCGACCACCAGGGCCGACATGATCATGGCCGGTCTGAACTTCGGGGCGAGTTGGCCCCGAGCCATCACGAAGAAGGCGAAAGAGCCCAGCATCGCCGCGATGCTGAGCGAGAGCACGTTGT
Source organism: Myxococcales bacterium LLY-WYZ-16_1 (assembly GCA_031800475.1). GTDB lineage: Bacteria > Myxococcota > Kuafuiibacteriia > Kuafuiibacteriales > Kuafuiibacteriaceae > Kuafuiihalomonas > Kuafuiihalomonas phototrophica. Next base: position 10,882 of record DAPKRQ010000021.1, on the reverse strand, counting down.
ACACCAGTTGAAACTGTCCGCTCGTGAGTTCTGGCATGGTTCGTCCTTTCCCCCGGGTCGGCGAAGCATCTCCGCGAGACCCGGTTGGCCGTCTTGTGCAGCGTCCTGAACAGAGTTTGAATCAAAAACGGACGGATGATTTTGTGCATATCGACTCAAAATTTGTTCGCACCAAGGGTTGCACCGAGGCCAAAGACGACGTTTGCTATGGAAATCCCGAGCCGAGACCCAGAGATGGGCGCTTTCTATCGAATCGGCGCCGTGGCCCAACTGACGGGCTTGTCCCCCAACACGATCCGCACTTGGGAGCGGCGGTACGGCGCCGTTCACCCCAAGAGGTCGGAGCGAGGGGGCCGCCTTTACACCGACGGGGATGTCCGGCGGCTGCAGCTGCTCAAGGCCTTGTCGGGGCGCGGAGACGCGATTTCCACGGTGGCCCCGCTGGCTACGCCGGCCCTGCTCGAGCGGCTGGGGCGGCAGTCCGAATCCGCCGGCGCCTCGAATCCGTCACCGACGATCCGGGTGGCGGTGCTCCACCGCACCTTGGGCTCGAGCCTGCGCCAGGCGGCTGGACAGACCTGGTCGGTGGTGGCCGACGCGGACTCCGTGGAGACCTTGATCGCAGCCGCCTCTGGACCCGTGGAGGCGCTGATTCTTCACCTGTCGCTGCTCGGCAATGCGCCGGAAAGCGCCTTTGAGCGATGTATCGAAGCCTGGGCCCCCCGGGCGGTGGTGGTGGTGTTCGAGTTTGCGAGCCAGCGCCTGCTGGAAGCACTGGCCGACGCCGGAGCCAGGCCCCTTCGAGCTCCGGTGGACTTGGATATTTTGGAACGGCTGCTCCGGGAGCAGATGAACGTCATCGAAGGACCCGAATCGCTCGAGCCGAATCTGACCGAGCCGTCGCAACGTGCATTCGATGACCATCAGCTCGCGCGGCTTCGCCAAATCCGGTCGACGGTAGACTGCGAGTGTCCACACCACCTCGCCCAACTCGTCGAGATGCTGGTGGCTTTCGAGCGCTACAGCACAACCTGCGAAAGCCAAAACCCGCAGGACGCCGAAATCCACCGAACGCTGCGCCTCGGAACGGGTCGAGCCCGGATGCAAATGGAGGCGCTGCTCGCCCGCATCCTCGACTGGGAGCAGATCGAGCTGTGACTCGGTGAGGGGTAACCGAGCTTCGATTTTCGCGAAATCTACTCTGCCTCCCGTTTCGCACCTACCTCGAGGGAGGCTGAAGCTTGCGCAGCTCCACCTTGGCGATTCCGTCGACGCCCGCTTCCTCGGCGACGGCCCGGGACATGTCCAGTATTCTCCCCTTTGCGTATGGTCCCCGATCGTTAACCGTACAGTTGGCCTCGGCACCTGTGCGCAGCACTTTGATGTGGAGCTTCGTTCCAAAGGGAAACTTCTTGTGGGCGCACGTCATGGCGTCGGGGTCATAGGGCTCGCCGCTGGCCGTCGGACGGCCGGCAAGACTGTCCGCATACCGGGACGCAACGCCCGTTTGGATGACGGGGCCCCACGTCTGTCGGGACTTCGGCTTGGAGTCGCCGGAGACGTTGGAGTCGTCAGACTCGTTGGAGTCGTCAGACTCGTCGGGCTCGGCCCGCTCCGCGAGCACGTCGACGGACTCATCCGGTGCGGACCGGCAGCCAAAGAAGAGCAGGCCGAGGAGCAGCCCTGCCACCTGAAGATCGGAGAGCATGGGTGCATGCTCCCCGACTCCATTCCCGTCTGTCACCTGCGAATCACCCCGGCCAGCCTCCTCACGCAGCACATAGAGGACAACGCGATAGTCGGTGGGTTGCCGAATGCAGGGGTGCAGGGGTGCAGGGGTGCAGGGGTGCAGGGATGCAGGACCCGTGCCCGCTCGGCGTCTCTTTCTCAGATCCGCTGGAGCCAAGCCTCGAGTTGGTCTCGCGTCGGCAAAGGCAGGTCGGCCACTGGCTCTAGCGTGCGGCGGTCTGCTGGTCGGTGAAAGACGAAGCCACCGTTTGACCGCCGCTCGATGTGCCAGCCTTCGTCGTGCACCTGACTGTGGTGGGCGGAACACAGAAGCACCAGGTTGTCGACTTCGGTGGCGCCTCCGTCGCTCCAATGGATGATATGGTGTGCGTGGAGAAAACGCCGGTGGCTGCAGCCCGGAAACCGGCACACAGGATCTCGCCTTCGGAGCAGTCGCATCAGCCAGCCGGGCACGGTTCGCCGAGCCCGACCCACCCCGAGGGGTCGCCCCTGTCCGTCGTGCACGGCCTCACGCACGCGGCAATCGCAGGTCAGGGCGCGGAACGCACGCCGCGACAACGCGATGCCCCCCGCCACGTCTGCTACGCCGAGCGCTTCCAAGGGAGGCGCGACCGATGCTGTCGATGCAGGCGAAGAATCCGCGTCGGTCGGCCCTTGCGACGGGGGCGACGAGACCGAAGCCTCGGAAGGCGCTTCCGCAGAAGCGCCCGCCGCCTCCCCTGGAGCCGCTCCAGACGCGCTCTGCCCGGCATGGGCGGCGTCCTCCGTGGCCCGTGTCGATCGGGATCCAGTGGGAGATGCGGATGACGATGCTGTGGCGGAGGACACGACACCCAGCGCTTCTGCAGAAGCGTGAATCACCAACTCCGTCGGTGCGCGCGACGCCTCTCCCCGAAGCTGCGCTTCGATCAACTGGAGCAAGGCCTCCGCCCGCCCCATCCGAGACGTGCAGCCGGTCTCAGACCAAGCCTTCCCGGGAGCACGCTGATCCCGCCACGCATCGACGGCCGCAATGAGTCGCGCCGCATCTCCCGACGGAAGTTCCAACGTAATGCGGGTGCGGTGGTCGTCGAGGGCGACGTATCGAAATGACGGCACGAAAGGCGCTCCGCCTTGCTCCATACCTTGCACTGCCGCGAAACGGCGAACCACCACATCGAGCTGGCCTGCAGACGTATTCTGAGCAAGCTGCAACAACAAGTCCTCGGTCTCGGGCCGAGCCACGCGGGTCAGGGCGCGAACCTTCGAGTAGCTGAGCTTTCCAGCGGCGAACGCGGCGTCGATGCGTGGCAGCGACTCGAGCGCTCGAGCGACCCGCACCTGCTCTCGCGCTGCGCCAGGCCCCACCCCACACCGCCAAGAAAGCCATTGCGCAGTGGATAAAAAGCCGCCCCGCTGTGCCAGCCCGAGGCGATCGAAGCGAGCCAACGCCTTCAACATGCCCCGTCGAGCCCGCACGAGCACCGATGCCGTCCTCGCGATGAATGCCTCCAACTCACCATCCTCCGCGGGAGGCGCAAAAGGATCGGGCACGGGCTCTTCGACGGCCACGGCTGCGTTCATGCCACACCGCTACTACACACGGTCAGAACCCATCAACTCGAAAGAGCTGAACACTCCGAGCCTTGAATCCCGTGAAACGAAAATCATTTCGCAACCCGGCCACGAGAAGCCGAATCTCGGAACAACGAAACTCGAATCAACGGGACGCACGAGCGGTGACCAAAGCCGCATGTGACGGCTCATGCCTTCGTGTCCAGCGCCGCAGCCTCCTCCACGCAGGCATCCATCAGCGGGGCACGCGCCATCGCATTGTTTCGGTTCAAACGAGCGATAGTCTCATACTCGCTCCATCAAAAATATCTTTCATGCTAGGCCAACGAAGACCCGAAATCATTCGCTCGACCTCGATGCGCGCGGTGCTCCGAGAGGCGGCGGCGGTGATGTTGCGCACGACGGGAGCACGTAACACCAAAAAGAAGCTCGCATCCCTCCGCGTCCTAGACGAACTTTCGAGTACACGTTACCGTCATTGCGATGTTGGGTACTCGGTTCGTAATCTTCGCAGTCGGTCTCGGTCTGGGATCTTGCGGTGGCTCCGCGGACACCGCCGGCAGCGGCAATGCAAGCGGTCTAGACACGACCCCCGTCGACGGCGGGGACCAGTGCGGGCCGGTCACGGAATCGATCGCCGACGAGTGCCGCGTCGCATCCGACTGCGGCACCAACAACCTGGGAGCGCCCGCCTGCACCAACTGCCCCGCCGAAGCCCTCGAGCGCTCCTGCAGCGCAGGCACGTGCGAAGCGACCCGACTCTCAGGCTCGATCCGAGCCGAGTACATCGTCCCACCGGCGGCCGATGGAGCTCTCAGCGGCATCGAGATGGTGATCTGGCCCTACACTGCCGACGGGCGTCGACTCACCTGTGCCGACCTGCTCCGAGACTGCGGACCCGAACTTCGCCAGCTCAACGTGAACAACGTGAACATCGACGACTTCCCGGAGGGCCTGGTACGGTTTCAGTCGTTCCCGGCCCTGGCGCGCAGCCCCGCCGGCAGCGACCTGATCTTCTTGATGCGGCTCGTGGCGGGCGAGCGCGGCGAGGGCCGCGTTTTGGCCGAAGACTGCGCCGAAGGGATCGAAGTGCCGCTGGGTGGACAGACGGTCATCCAACTGACCTTCAGCGCCGACTGAAGATCCCCCTCGGGCCAAAGGATGACTGCACCGTCCCCGCGACACAGTCACCAAGACCTGGGACTGGTCGCTGGCCTTTCGCGCTCCAGCATGCGAACGCTACTGCAGGCATGACAATCAGAAGACTCGGCCCAGTTTCCGGTCACACCTGCCTTCTGCTCGATGGCGGCATGGGCCAAGAACTCGCCGCACGCGGCATAGATACGAAGTCGACCGGCCTGTGGTCAGCCCGGGCCCTGATCGACCAGCCAGAGCTCGTGGTGGCGGTGCACCGCGACTTCATCGAGGCCGGCGCCGACGTCATCACGACAAACAGCTATGCAACGACGCGCCGCCGGCTCGCCGACGACAGCGACGCGTTCGAGCGTCTCAACCAAGCCGCAGGCACGCTCGCCGTGCGAGCTCGGGACGCGTCGGGCCAGGACGTGCGGATCGTCGGCTCCCTGCCTCCGCTTCACGGCAGCTACCGGCCAGATCGGGTGCGGCCGGTGGATGAACTCGAGCCGCTGTACCGGGAGCAGGCCGAGGTCTTGGCGCCATACGTCGACGGCTTCATCTGCGAAACCATGTCGACGCGGTCGGAAGCGCTGGCGGCAAGCCGTGGAGCCTTGGCAACTGGGTTGCCTGTTTGGGTGTCCTGGACGGTGGCCGACGACGGCAGCGGTCGCCTCAGAAGCGGCGAGACCGTGGCTGAAGCCATCGCAGCGCTCGAAGGCGTTTCGGTTTCGGCAATGCTCCTCAACTGCTCCATGCCCGAGAGCATCGACGCGGCGTTGCCGGCCCTGGCGAAAGACGCAGGGGTCCCCGTGGGCGCCTATGCCAACGGCTTTCAGGCCATTTCGCCCGACCACGAGGTTGCCGACGGTCGGCAGGTGCCAGACGCCCGAGCAGATCTCGATCCGCCAATGTACGCAGGCCGCGCCGAACGATGGCTCGACGCCGGCGCCCGCATCATCGGCGGCTGCTGCGAAGTCGGCCCCGCCCACATCGCGGCCCTGCGCGCCCTGCTCGACGAAAAGAACTCGGCGCGCACGCGTCCGTGAGCGGTTGAACCAACTGCCTTTGCGAAGCGCTACGCGGGCGCCTCCCGCCCAGCCGAAGATGACGGCTCACGTCGCCCGGTGCCCTTCGCGACCGCCTCCGAAGTTGGACCGAGCCGCTGCAAGAGTCCGGAAATCGCTTGCCGGGTCGCTCCAAGACGCGACAACGGGACCCATGCTTCCGTGGCGCATCTTTTTGGGGACCGGGCGGTTCCTGTCGGTTTTTCTGGCGGTGGGCACCGTGGCGACTCCCATTCGAGCGGCCCAGGCGGAAGAGACCGAGATCGTGGTTCGGGTCATCTCCCTTGGAGCCAAGTTCGTGGGCACATCCATGGGTGGCGCGCAGATCACCCTGAAAGACGCATCGACCGGCGAAGTGTTGGCGAAGGGCGTCACCCATGGCTCCACTGGAGATACCGAGCGGATCATGGGGCCAGACCGAGACCCTTCTCAGCCCTTGTCGACCCCCGACTCGGCTGCGTTTCGAACGACTCTCGATCTGCCTGAGCCAACTCGAATCGAGGCCGAGGCCTTCGGGCCCCTGGGACGCCGGCAGTCCGCAACTCGAGTCTCGAGCGTTCGCTGGGTCGTGCCCGGCGCAGACCTGTCTGAAGGGGACGGATGGCTAATGACCCTTCCAGGGCTCGCGGTGGACGTGCGTTCGCCGAGTGTCCCCAGCGGCTCCGACTCGAACGAACCCATTCGAATCCATGCCGATGTCAGAATGATGTGTGGGTGCCCCATCACGAGGGATGGGCCATGGAAGGTCGAAGAGTACCGGGTGGAAGCGGTGGTCACTCGACAGGGCGAACAGATAGCCCGGGTGGACCTCGAATACGCAGGCCGCGCCAGCCAATTTCAAGCCGAGTACGAGCCGCCTGAACCCGGCGCCTACCACATTCGGGTGATCGCCCAGCAACCCCGGCTGGGCAATACCGGCGTCGACCTCACTGCCGTCACGATATTCGAGAGCCGATAAATCGCGTCGGCCCCGGGCCGCGGAAACCACCCGGCGGAGGGACTCGATTCCTTGCCGGACCGAGGGTATGTATCGGACATGGACGCCCACACGGGTTCAGCTGTGCGATGCGCCAACTGCGGTGCGCCCTTGAAAGGAGTCGCCCGATCCTCGGTGGTGATCTGCCCATACTGCGAAACCGAAAACCACGTCGCCGAAACGCCCGAGGGAATCAGGGGACTGGTGGCCCGGATGAAACAGGCATCGCACGAAGCCGATGCCATCGCCGCCGCCAACGAGGAAAAGGCAGAGGAGCTGATGCAGCGATTTCTGGCTGAACTCGGCAACTTCGAGCAGGGAGACTCTCGAGCAGCCGACCGGGCCCTCTGCGCTTACGAGGGATATCTGCGCCTCCAATTCGCACCCACACTGCACATGTATGCGGCCATGGGCCACGACCACCCCGCTGCAGCGGAAGGAATGCGGTCCATCGACGAGGCTGTCGCGACCGCGCTGCGGTCGGTGGTCGAAAACCACGGATTGCCCACCCCCACCGACAAATGATGGATGAGGCCTCGAGCTCACGGCAAACGCTCGGAACTGCGCTCATTTACTTCGTAGACATCCACAGGTCGTCAGTCCGTGGTCCCGGCCGGTTGGGGGACGATCTCGTCGACGAGCAGGGTCAGGGGTGCGTCCCGATCGCGGGTCGTGCGCACCTCGACGGTGAGCCAGGCTGCGGAGGCGGGGGCAGCAAGGTGAGCTTCCATGGAGACCCAGCCCGAATCGCAGGATCCGTTGGGGGATGCGGCTGCGGTGAGGCCTCGACCCTGACGGCCTGAAAAGGGGCGCACTTCGCCCGAGGGGACCGCGGTGGAGAAGACGTCCAGCCTCGCCCCGCAGACCTCGCTCAGCAGACGGACCTGGTAGGCAACGGTCTCGATGGGCCCTCCCGAATCGAGGCGCGCGAGGACGCCGGTGTCGCCCGGCTCTTCCACGAGAAACCGCAGACAAGCGGCGTCGATGCAGCGGTCGTCATCGAGGCGAAGCGCGCTGGCTCCCCATGCCGACCAGGCCCGAGGGCCTTCGCTCTCGAAGTCGACCTGCTCCGAGGCTTCGGGATCTTGATGAACCGGGACGACGAAATCATCGTGCGCGGCGACATTGCCGGACAGGTCCGCATGGGGATCCGCGTATCGCACCCGGATCTCGCCGGGAGGCCAGGGCTTCGTTGGCACCAGCCCATAGCTCGTCACCTGAGAGCCGCTACCGTAAAAGCCGTAAAAGCGAGGCTGCACTCCGAAGTCTACTTGTCCTTGGCTCGTCTCGATCTCGATCAGCGTTGCCTTGTCGAGCACCGGCTCCGAGAAGCGAAGCCGCACGCCTTCGAAGGGAAGAAGTACGGACGGCGTCGTCTCGATCCGGACCATCGGCGCGACATCGTCGAGTCTCACGCTGATGGTCGAAGCCGCGCGTACGCTGACCGAGCTCCTCTCGTCGATCTCGCTACCCGTGATCCGACCGGTTCCCGACCAGCGGCGCCGGCCCGTCTCGTCGACCCTCGTGCCCAACACGAGACGAGAGACCACGAACCGACTGGCCCCAGCCCGCGCCCTCGCCGAGACACAAGTGGCGCAGACCATGGTTTCGAAAGCGATTTGATCGGCAACTTCATTGGTATCCATCAAATAGGGCCCACTCGATTGACCAAAGGGCGGATGAATCAAAACGGATCTCGCACCTGGCGATGTATCGTTCGGCAGAACGTCGACTCGGATGGAGTGGTTCTCGAAAGGAATATTGTCAAAAAGCTCATCCGGAAGTTGACTCGCGTCACCGGTGCGAACGTAGTCCACGAAGTCGATCTGAAGCGAAATGCGCTCGTCGATCTGCGGGAGCACCGGTGGCCCCAAGTCCGGCGTGCCCATGTCGTCTAAGCTCAGATCCACCGGCCCGCGATCGGGTCGCCTCAGGTCGGCAGGCCCCGCCCCTCGATCCGAGGCGCCGTCGGGCGGAGCCGCATCGAGCCCGCCGTCGCCGCCTGTACCCAAGCCGTCGGGTTGAACCTGGCAGCTGACGCAGGCGGTCATGAACAAAGCAGTTCGAGACGGAGGCACGGGTCAGACAGACTAACCGATGGCGCGGGCAAGGGCGATGACCCCGGAGGTCATCCTCGCAAGGGATGTACGGTCGGTGCCAGCGGCCATCGAGCTGCCCCCTTAGGGCCAGCGAACTCGAGACAGGCTCTCTACTGAAGACGACGGGCCGACGTGCCCGAGCCTGCTGAGCCCTCTGCGTCGGTCACCCACGGGCTTCCGCTGGCGCACGCCGCGACCGCCATGAGCGCCTCACTTCGACTCCCTCGGACTCCAGGGCCCCTCTCGACGGTCGACCTCACCAGGCCCACGGCGCCAAATTCCGGCCTCAGGTACAACTCAGCCCGCTCCGCTCCGTCGTGGACGGGCCGCTGCACGGAACGTGCGGAGGGGCATGGGCTGCCGGAAAACCTGAATCTCTGGGTCAGCCGGCGCCGGCTTCTGACACGACGACACCTCCGAGTCCGGCTCGGACGCCTCGGAAGGCGCGATGCCGAGATGGGTCAGAATCCGGCGGATGACCGACGGGTCTTCGATGGCGGACGCGATGCGGGAGCCCCTGCTCGCAACGAGAAGGCTCGTCGGGAGGCCCGCATCCGACTCGGCCGAGCCATCGTTGTGAGGCGACTGCGCCCGGTCGGTTGCCGATCGGTGCAAGGTGGTCGAGGTTGCGGCCTGCCATGTCCGTCCAGCGCTGCTTCATCGACATCCTCGCGCCCGACCTCACCGCAACGCGCGACTTCTACGTCGAGCTGCTCGGCTTTCGCGCCACCTTCACGAGCGACTGGTTCGTGAACTTGGCGGCACCCGACCAGCCGCTGCTCGAGATCGGCATCCTGCGTGAAGATCACGACCTCGTGCCGAAAACCGCAGGCGGCGGGGCGATGCTCACCGTGGTGGTGCCCGACGCCGACGCGGTCTTCGCCGCGGCGAAGGCCCGAGGCGTCGAGGTCGTGGAGCCCCCGCGGGACCTGTTCTACGGGCAGCGCCGGGTCCTGCTGCGGGACCCCGCGGGAACGCTGGTCGACGTATCGTCTCAGTGCGCACCCGACCCGGCGTGGATGGCGCGGGTGAAACAGGCCGACGACGGCTCGTACCACGAAGAGCCCGGCGAGCGCTGAGCCGGGCCTCGAGAGGACGGTTGACGTCGAACGCCGTCCTCGCAACCCGTTCGGCTGGAGCCCGGTTCGCAAGCCGACGTGTCGGTCCGGAACCTTTCGTTCGTCGCGATAGGCGTCTTCGCGGTGTGGGATCTCTTTTCGCCCTCCGACATGAGCTCCAGGACTGTTTGAGCCACAGCTGCAGTGACGCCGATCGGACATCGAGCCTTCGACCGATCTCAGCCCATCCCAAGCCCTGTTCCCGGTGCTGGTGGGCCTCATCGGCCATCTTCTTCAATGGGGCCCGTGAACGGTTCCAGCTGGCCGGCCAACCGCCACATCGATCCTGGATCGAGACCGGATCGCGGCGTCGATCCCCCCGAGCGGCTGAATCAAACCGGGGTATGAACGCTTACAAAGCGGGCCCCAAAGAGGAACCCCGACCTCAGAAGAGGAACGAGGTGCCGTCTAAGTGGTTGTGATTGTTGAGCGGGAAACGGGACTCGAACCCGCGACTTCAACCTTGGGAAGGTTGCACTCTACCAACTGAGTTATTCCCGCGTGGGTCCCGAGATGTGACCTCGGGTGGGCGGCAAGTCAAGAGGCCGTCGCCGGGTCGGGGTGCGGACTGCCCTGGACCGGGGCCTTTCCCGTCTTTTCGCCCCACTTTCCCGGGTACTTGGTCACGTTCACGTCGCCCAGGACCTTGCACTGGCAGGCCAGGCGCAGGCCGTTGTCCGGCTTGTGGGGCGGAACGCTCAGGCGCCACTTTTCGATGCCCGTCATTTCGCTCACCGGTCCGTCCACCCGGACCGCGCAGGTGCCGCAGGTCCCGAAGCCGTGGCAGTTCATGGCCCGCATCGGCGGGTTGTACAGGGGCGCTTTGGCGTCCAGCAGGGCCTTGCGAAGGTTCGCGCCTTCGGCGCACTCGAGGGTCGTCGACCCGAACTGAATCTTAGGCATGCCCGTACGTCCCTCCCCCGTCGTCGTCCGTCCAGCGAAGGGCCACGGACCAGAGCGCTGCTTCCGCATTCCCCGGCATGCGCCCCAAAGCCTGCGCAGCGGACGCGTTGGGCCAACTGGCCGGGTTTCACGCCGAGTTGTGTGGGGGTGGCGGGCCGGTTAGTCGGGTGGGCATGAGCGAGCCTCCCGGTTTCGAGCTGCCCCAACAGCCGACCCAGGGCGCATCCAGGCAGCTGACCACCCAGGTGCGCGGTTCCTACGCCCTCGAGGGCGAGATCGCCC
>DAPKRQ010000020.1:0-5042 GCA_031800475.1 Myxococcales bacterium LLY-WYZ-16_1 | reverse complement strand
GGTCGGCGCTTCGATCCGGGGCGGGCATCTCCGCCGACGGGTCGCTGTCCCAGGCCACGTGCGGCATGTCCCGGGAGCTTCGGGGCGCCGTCACCACGGCCGTTTGGGGGTCGGGAAGCTCGGAGTCGGTCGGCACCACCTCCGGCGCCATCAGCTCTACGCCCTCGACGAAATTCGCGCGAGCGACCGCCACCGGCTCCCAGTCGTCGTCTTCGTCCGAGTCTTCCGAGTAGATCGGTTCGTCCGGAAGCTGGTGGGCGGCTGAAGTTTCCCCGGGGGCCGGCGGCTCCGACTCGGCGAGCTCGGGGGTCATGGGCGGCTCGCTGGCCATCGCGTCCAGATTCCCGTCGCCGGCCGGGTGATGACCGGGAGGGGACCCGATTTCGAGCTCGGCATCGTGTTTTCGCCGCAAGACGAGTTGCTCGAGAGCGGTCTGCACGTGGGTCACCAGGAGCATCAGGTCTCCGGCCAGGCGGCCCGGGATCGGGTCCGGACCGTTTTCGCCGTACAGCAGAGCCACCGTGCGCCCCTTCAACCGGATCGGCGCCAACACCACGGTCCGAGGCTGTTGGCGTCCGAAGCTGCGGGAGATCTCCAGCTGGGTCCGGTCTTCGGGGCGCGGTCCCAGGTAGTGGCCCTGCGAGTCGATCACCATGCGATAGGCCGAGGGCTCCACGATCGGCACCTTCCGATCAGCAACCACGTGGGCACCGGGTCCGAACCCGAGCCAACCCCGCAGCTCCGCGGACTCCACGACGAACAGGGCACCGAAGGCCAACTCACGCAGCGCGAAGCCCAGGAGCGCTCGGGCGATCTGATCCCGCTGTTCCGCTCGACGGAGGGCTTCGACGGCTTTCGAAAACGGAAGGGGCTCGAGCGGGGTCCCGCCGGCAGGCCGCTGGGTGACCAGTGAAACGAATCGGTCGGGAGGGCGGGTCCCGTAGACCCGGCACAGGCGTTGGACCACTTGGCTTTCGAGGGCGAGCCGCGGCTTGACCTCCAACTCCAGCAGTTCCGAAAGCCGGACCAACAGCTCCAGGTCTGGGGGCGCCGGAGACAGAACGGTCAGTGTGTGTCCGCCGTCGTCCATCGACAGCGGCGCCAAGCGGTGGCGGCGGGCCCACTGCTCGGGAATGGCGCGTACGGCCCGTTCGTCCACCGCGGCTTCCACTTCGGTCAGATCTGCCGCCGGCGTGTCGTAGGCCTCCCGAAACGCGGACAGCACCAAGGACTCTTCCACGCCGATCTCGAGCAGCGCCGTGTCCAGGGCACCGCCCATCAGGACCTGCCGCTCCACCGCCGCTTGCGCCGCCTCGGGACTGAGCTGTCCCTGCCGCACCAGGGTCTCCGTCAGACGTTCGGACATCTCAGCCATGAACCTTCTCGATCACATCGGATCGGGCCGCAAGCTTCCGACCCGGGCTCGCCCTGGACCGACGGGGTCGAAACGGGGGAAACCTGTTTCATGGCTGTTGGGCTGCTGGCCGTCCTCGTCTTCGGCGTCGGTTTGCCGAGCGTCGGGCCCGGCGCCGGCCCGCCCGGGTCGGATCCTGCACACCGCGCGGCGCGCCGGATCCGAGCGGCCCTGGTGGATGCGCCGGCCTCGCCCCGGACCGAAGCCCTCCGGCGGCTGCTGGCCGCCTTGCGATCGGAGCCGCCATCCATCGCGGTGCAGACGCGTCTGGCTGGACGCTGGCTGTACGTGATGCCGCAAGACCCGACCGGCCACGTGGACCGGGTCGAGCTCGTGTTTCGGCGCGGGCAAGCCGCCCGCTTCCTCCGGCCCGGGTCTTGGGAGGAGAACCAGGTGGGCTTCCGTGTGCCGCCGGATTGGCCCGCCGAGGGCACGCTGCAGGTCCGACTGCGGTCGACCCTGCTTTCTCCGCCGGTCACGGTCGCCAGTTGCACCGTGACCCCGGACCGGCAGCCCCCTCAGGCTCCCCCGCTGCCGGCTTCGGGGTCAAAGCCTCCCGTCCCTCGGGTGGATCGGCCTTCCCGCCGACTGCCTTGGTGGTTTTGGGCAGCATCCGCCGCCGTGGCCACCGGGGTGGGCCTCGGGATGTGGCAAGAATCCCGCTGATTCCCGGCGTCCGTCACCGCAGCCGAACTTCCAGCTCCAGACGGCGGGGACGGGGCCTGCGGAGCTCCGCCCGAACGGTTTGGATGTCGACGGCGCTCTGCAACCACCGGTGGTCCACCCGTTGCAAAGCGGCCACGGCCGGGGTCTTGCCCCGGAACTGGGCGGCACGGAGGGCGGCTCGAAGCGCGGCCACGTCCAGGTGGGCTCGACCCAAGATCTCCGGAGGGATCGGGGTGGACGGGGCCCGGGCTGACACGGTGCGCCACAGGCGCTTGGCAGCGGCCCCGGCTCCCCGACCCGTGCCGACCCACATCACGTCCTCGGCCACATGGATCTCGTAGGGGGCCCCGCCGTGCCGGCCCCGCCACCTTCCGGTGGTGGAGGTGGACGCCACCGGTGCGGCGAGGACCGACGGAAAGGCGTAGCGCCAGGCGTGGGTCTGCGGCCGCTCCATCGGACAGCCTCCGTCCACGCCGAGGATGAGTCCCCCCAAGCCTCCACCCCACCGAACCGCCGGAGCCTCCCGAAACGGCGCGAACCAGGGGGCCACCCATCGGGGCCCGACCCGGGCCCAAAAGCCCATCAGCACGCCCGATTCGGCCCAGTGAACCAAGGCCGGTTCCATGGGCGCCGTACCGAGCCATCCGGTCAGGCGCCGGGCGGACGCTTCGGTCAGGCGGGCTTCGGCCCGGATCACGAAGCGCCCGCCTTCCGGTGTTCGAAACGACGATACGTCCAAGGATTCGACCCGGTGCCATCGCACATCGTCCCGTCCCCCTTCAGGCCGCCCCGAGGGCGGCGACTGCCCGCGACCCACCCACCGAGCCCTTCGCTGGGCGTCGGCATGCCGGCGGGCTTTCACCACCGCGCCGAGAGCCGGCGGCCGGACCCGCAAGCGCCAAGGACTTCGGCCTGCCCGATCGGGGCTCGGGGTGGGTCGGATCAACCGGCGAAAGCCCGCTTGCCGCTGGTCGACGCCGATCTGACACCGGACGGTCCGGTCCTGGCGTCGGCATGCCGCGGGTCGGTTTGGATCGAAAACTCGAATCGGTTCACCGGACTCGACCGGGATGACTTCGGCGGCTTTGGGCTCGGCCCACGCCTCGAAACGTTTCGGGTCTGCGAGGCGAACCTCCAGGAGCCAGACGCCCCCGGCGGACAAGGTCAGACGGACGGGACCCTGCAGGTCGACCCCCCGGGCCTGCAGGATGTCCGCCCGCAGAAATGCCAGATCCGCCACAAGCGGTTGGGTGGGCCACGGTTTGGGCAGGGAGGCCAGGACCTGGATGGGACGCAGAATGGGCGCCAGGCGCTCCGCCTGCAGGTCCAAGGCTGGGCCGGGCCGGGCCCAGGTGGGGCCCGAGCCCCCGACGGTCACCGCGCATACGAACAGCTGAGTCCAGGGGATCCGCATCATCGACCGCGTCGCTGCTGACTCACACTGTGGTGCCAGCGCAGCGGGCCCCTCCGAAACGGCCGGGCATTTCGGGCCATTCCGAAGGCAGCCAGGCTGGAACGCATTCTGCCACGGCTTCTCCGCATGCACACGAGGGCGATTCTGTGGGTCGGGCTGGTCGCGCTGCCTCGGGTGGCCCAGGCAGGGGGGACCCTAGGCGTGTTCGAGCTTCGGATGGGCTCGGTGCTCGAGTCCAGCGCGACCCCGGGCGTCAGCGGCGGGGCCAGCTTGGGGCTTTCGCTTCGGCCGAGGGGCAGCCCCTTGCTGTTTTATCCGATGCTGAACGTGGACGGGATGCACGTACCTGCGACCGAACTCTCCGACTCGACCTGGACCCGAACGAACTGGGATCTGACCGCATCGCTTCGTTTCGTGGTGCCGCTGGTACGGCGGGTCCGAATCTGGGCTGAAGCCGGAGGCGGAGGCTCGTTTCAACATATTCGTGTGCAGAGATGGGCGTCGACGCTTCGGCAGGCGGGCCGGGTTCCGGTCGGCGTGGTCGGAGCGGGCGTTCAGTGGCGCCCGCACCGGAATGCGTCGCTCGGCCTCCGAGGTGATTACCGGTGGACCGACGCGTCCGCCGACGTGGCCAGGGCCGTCGACGACGGGGTTCGGACCGATGCCGCTCGGTTCAGCGCCTTCGTGGGCCTGCACTTTTGAAAGGAGATCCCATGCAGTTTCGATGGATCGGGATCCTCGCGTCGATCGGGGCTGGTGCGGCCTGCACCGAGGTCGAGTTGGGAAGCGCTCTTCTCGAGGTAGAAGAGTGGCAGGGTGCTCCACTGGAGGGATTCGTGGTCGAGTACGAACCCGGCGGGCAGCTCTCGAAAAATGGCGCCGAACGGGCCCTGTACGCCGAGCTCGGGTCTCGGCGGCGCACGGTCGTGTTGCAGATCGGCGTGCCCACCCCCACGAAAAGGGTGCAGGTCCAGTGGCGCGAGCGGGCCCGGACCGATACCGATGGACCCTGGGTCGAAGGCTCGGCGGTGGCCGGTTGGCTGTCCCGGGGGCCTTCGTACAGCTACCGCTTCGCTCTTCAGGTGCGTACGGCGCAGGGCACGCGCACCGTGTCCGGAACGTTCTCCTTGGCAAACCGGGACCCCGACGGTCGGCCGGCCGCCACCTGGCAGTGGCCCGGCACCGGGGCCGGAGCTCCCTGGCCGCCGCCTGGACCGGCCGAGCCGCTCCCGCCCCCCGGGACGGACCCGATCGATCGCCCGCCGGACCGCCCGGCGTACCGGCGAGGCCGGGCCTGGACCGCGGCGGCTGCCGTCCTGTCCGAGGGCACGGGGTGCAGCGACCGAGCCAGCGGTTGCGACGGCGGGACGGGCGGGAGCGGATGTGCGGGGGACGACGCCGACCTGTCCGGTTGCGCCGATTCCTGCGACGGAGACTTGGCGGTCACCGGGGCACCCGTTGCCGGGCTTCGGCGGAGCTGGGCGCGCTTTGGTCCTTGCGTGGTGGCCGGCCTGTGGAACCGATGGCAGCGCCGTCGACGCGCCGGAC
>DAPKRQ010000019.1:0-2126 GCA_031800475.1 Myxococcales bacterium LLY-WYZ-16_1 | reverse complement strand
GGGGTGGTGGGACTCGGGTTCGGGCTCGGCTGCAGCGAGGTCGAGGTCTTCGACCGATTCGAGCCTTTGGCCGGCGTGATCGAGGGGACTGTGGTGATTCGCACCCCCGAACTGGTGGGGTCCGAGTGCCAGCAAGGACGCAGGGGCGACGTGATCCTGTCCTTGTTCCGGGTGGAGGACCCGCCTCCGCCGGAGGGCACGGGGGAGTCGGTCAGCTTCGTGGTGGTGCCCGAGGCTCGCGTGTTCGGCGAAGGGGACGGGGTGGACGTCCGGGGCGCGCCGTTCGTGTTCGCTTCGGTCCCCACCGGCCGATACACCATCCGTGGATTCGTGGACGTGGACGGGGATTTCAATCCGGTCTTCGACCTCACTGGGCAGCCCACCGCCTTCGACGTGGGCGGTGGGGTGGTCGATCCGGACACCGGCGCGTTCACGGAGGTGGAGGTGACCGCCGGTCGGGTCACTCGGAACGTGGTGGCGAGCCTCGGACGGGTCGTCCCGGTGGAGCGACCGGCCTTCGTACCGACCGCCACGTCAGCGGACGTTCCCGGTCGGCTGGAATTGGCCTTCGTTGCCCTGGACCGGGGTCCGGTCCAGGTCGAAGCGGCTTGCGGCGGATTCGCGGTGGAACTGGCGAGCGAAGACGGAGTGCCCCGCGACCGGGACGGCGACGGTTTGGTCGACGTCTTCCCTCGGGTGCTGTTCACCCGTGACGAAATGGATGGGAGCACCACGGTGGTCCCCGGCGTGGTGGACCCGCTGCCCTTCCTCGACCGCCTCGTCGAAGGATCGGGGGTCCGGACCGACATCTTGCCGGTCGTCCTGCCGCCCGCCGCGTTCGTCCGCCCCGAAAACGGCGGCGACCTTCGTCCTTTGGAACGGGTGCCCGCCGGGCCGTACCAGGTGTCGGTTCTGTCCGGAACCGGTCAAACCTGGTCGGTCCCCAACGAGATCGACACCGTCGACCCGCCGGACCCGGACCTGGGGCCCACCCGCGGGCAGGTCGAGCCGGTCCGGTTGAATCCAGCGCTGCCGGCGGGGGAGGGACGGATCGACGGGCGCGTTCGGGTCCCGGCCGAGCCGGCGGGCAGCACCTACGTGTTCGCTTTCGCCGTCGACGATCCCCCGCCGCCAGCGGGAACGGGGCAGCCCCGAGCGGTGACGCGGGTCGAAGGCTTCGTCCCGGACGGGGGTGGGTTTCGGGCGGCCAGCTACCGGTTGTCCGGACTGCCCGAGGGCGACTGGATCGTGCAGGGGTTGCAGGACCTGGACGGCGACTTTTCCCCCTTGGTGGACCTGCGGGCCCAGCCGTCGGCTGGAGACCGGGTGGGTCGAATTCCGGCTGCGGTCACGGTCCGGATGGGGCGAGGCGAGGCCCCCGACCTGGAATTGAACGACCTGGTTCCATTCGACCGACCCTTCTTTTCCATGGAAGAGCTCCGAGTGGAGCAGAGCGAGCTTCCGGTGCGGCTGCGTCTGGACGCCCGGAGCGTTCTCGGCTCCCAACCGGGCCTGCCGGTACAACTGGCCGGCACCGACGCGGAAGGCGACGGCTTGCCCGACCTGCTGCCGCGGGTGTTGTTGACCCGCTTGGCTCCATCGGAAGACCCGCGGGTGGCAGACGACGTGCGCGGGGCACCGGTGTGGCTCGGGTGGGTCGACCCGGTTCCCTTCCTGGTCCCCCTGTCCACCGGACAGCCGGCCATCTCGGCGCCGGCCCTGGATGTGCTGCTCCTTCCGGTGGCGGTCGGCCCCGACGGCAGCCCCCTCGGGCCGCCGCCTCCGGGGCGATACCGGGTCAATCTGGTCGCCGGCACGGGCCAGACCTGGTCCGTGCCGAACGACCTGGACCTGCAACTCGGTCGTGTGGGAACGCCCCGCGAAGATCCGGGTCAAGCGGCGGTGGTTCGGCTGGATGCGGGCGCTTCGCCGCCGGGCGCCATTCGGGTGCAGGTGGAGTTGCCGGCGGGTCTCACACCTCCGTTTCGCGTGGCGCTGGCTGCGCGACCGGCAGTGGGGCCCTTGGGACCGCTGGCGCCGCCGGCGTCGTCGGTGGTCCTGACGCCCGCGGACTTCGAGGGCGGGTCCGGCGAGGTCGTCTTGCCAGGGCTGCCGTCGGGGCTCCA
>DAPKRQ010000018.1:0-10075 GCA_031800475.1 Myxococcales bacterium LLY-WYZ-16_1 | reverse complement strand
CTTCGAGTACCAGTACAACGACGGGGACGAGGCCCGATTCACCCCGGACGTTCCCGGAGTGTACGAGCTGCAGCTCACCGCCGAGCTGGTCAACGGCGACACGGTGAACTCGGACGGTGTGGCCCAGGCCACGTTCACCCTCGAGGCCGCGGAAGGCGACGAGGGCGACGCCGGTGGCTGCACCTCGCTGCCCGGGCAGACCAACACGGTCGTGTTCTACCTGCTCGGCGCGGCCGGGGTGGTGGCGGCCCTGCGGCGCCGCCGGACGGCCTGAGCCCGACTTGAAGCCCCGTCCCACAACGGGCTAAGGAAATGAGGCCGAGGCCGTCCTCCCCAGAGGCGGCCTCGGCCTTCGTTTCGTTCTGGGGATATTGGCCGAAAGGAGCCTTCCATGCGTCGGTCGTTCATCATGGGCCTGTGGGCCCTCGGTTCCGTCGCTTGCACCGAATCCCTGTTGGAACCCATCACCGACGTGGACATCCGGTTCGTGGACAACCTCCTGCGGGTCGAGGGCCGCCTGTGCACCGATCCTCCGGAGGAGAGCGACTTTCCGACCAAGATTCTGTTCCTGATCGACGGCTCCGGCTCGATGCAGTTCGTGGATCCCTTCACCCGCCGGGCCTTGGCGGTGGAGGAAGCCATCTTGCGGCTGTCCGCGAATCCGAGTGTCGAATTCGCGATCGTTCGCTTCAACGAGTCCGACGCGGTGCTGACCAAACCCGAGTCCCAGATCACCACCGCGGATCCCTTCGGAGTGGACCTGTCGGGGGCGTTCACCCGGTCGAACGCGGTGCTGGCCGACGCGGTGCGGGAGCTGCAAGAGGCCGACTCGGTGACCGACTATCAGGGGGCCTTGTCCACGGCATTCTTGATCCTGGCCCAAGACATGATCGACAGCCCCCCGGCGGAGCTGGCCCGGACCAAGTACGTGGTGTTGTTCTTGTCTGACGGAGATCCTTTTCCCACCTGCTGCTCCGACGAGAGCGCTGCCCAGGGATTGTGCACTCAGGAGCGGAACATCCCGTTCTGTGACGACCCGGACGCCATCCGGGCGAATCCCACCCAGCTGCCCTTCCTGGAAGCGGGTCAGGACTACAACCAGCCCTACCAGATCTTCGACGTGATCCAGGACATCATGGAGCTGGCCGAGAACTTCGGGGTGGGCGAGCTCCGGATCAATACGGCCTTCTTGTTCGATCCGACCTTGGTCGACGACGTGAACCCGGCCACCGGGTGCTTCGAGATCGCGGGGGTCAACTTCGTGTGTCCGGAGGACGCCCGGGAATTGCTCGGCCGCATCGCCGAGATCGGGCAGGGGGTGTTCCGGGACTTCTCGAACGCCGAGGAGATCGACTTCCTTGGATTCGACGTGTCGAACATCAAGCGCGACAATGCGCTCAAGAACCTGATCGCGACCAACGTGAACGCACTGCCCACCAGCCAAGGCCTGCGGCCCGACTCCGACGGGGACGGTCTGGACGACGACTTGGAGTTCGA
Source organism: Myxococcales bacterium LLY-WYZ-16_1 (assembly GCA_031800475.1). Classification (GTDB taxonomy): domain Bacteria; phylum Myxococcota; class Kuafuiibacteriia; order Kuafuiibacteriales; family Kuafuiibacteriaceae; genus Kuafuiihalomonas; species Kuafuiihalomonas phototrophica. Next base: position 8,578 of record DAPKRQ010000018.1, on the reverse strand, counting down.
GGAGCAGATGGATCGGAGCAACCGCGACTCGGACGGGGACGGATTCAGCGATCCCGTGGAGTATCGATTCCGCCGCAACGGCCTGGATCCCCTGTCGTTCAACCCGGGCTGCGAAGAAGGTGAGCTTCGAGACGACCTGGACGCAGACGGTCTGCTGACTTGTGAGGAAATCCTGCTGCGGACCTCCACCGACCTCTTCGACACAGACGCCGACGGAGTGCCCGACGGGCTCGAGGTCATGTATGGAACTTTGCCCAACGAGTCCGATAACCTGCGGGACGCGGATCTGGATGGCCGCCGAAACGGCGACGAGATCCGTTTTCACACCTCCATCGGCTTCGACGAGGCCAATCAACGGGTGGAATTGGCGTACCGCTACGAGACCGACGAGGTGGAGAGAAACGAACGGGGTGGCCGCTGTTACGACTTCACGGTACGCAACATCCAGCTCGAAACGCCTTTGGCCCGCCCTGGGGAAGACCGTAGCTTCGCTCGAAACGATATCTTCGTGTATACTGCCGAAGCGCCCTTCGACGACCCCAACGACTTCGGGCGCTTCAAGGTTGCCTGCGTGCAGGGCAGATACATCGCGCCAGACTTCAAGGATCCGTTGGGAGGCGTGGTGCAGCTGTGCCCCGACGACTTCCGGGAGCCTTTCGAGATCACACCCGATGACTGCGTGGGCCTGGAAGGTACGGCACTGAAGTATCCCGGCTTTCCGAACGCCGATCCCTGTGGTCCCGAGCCGCAAGCCGCTCCCCAGGAGGAGAACTCGCCGTGAAGCCGTCGTGTGGTCGGTTGAGGGCGGGGGTCCTGTTCGGCCTTTCCGCCCTGGGATGCACCGAGGTCGACCTGTTTCGGACCGAGGGCCTCGGACAGCAGCCTCTCGACAATAAGCTTGCGATAAGGTCTCGGTTCTGTGCTGCGGACCCGACCACCTTGGAGTTTCCCACCAAGATTCTCTTCGTGGTGGATACCAGCCAGTCCATGATCCAGACCGACCCCAATGGCCGGCGGCTGCTGGCGGTCCAGGAAGTGGTGGATGCGTTCATCGACGACCCCGGGGTGAGCTTCGGCATCGTTCAGTATTCCGGTGGAACGAACGTCTTGACGAGCAACGAGGACGGACTGCCCGGGTTCTCGCGGGACCGGATGGACATCGAAAACGCCATCGTCCAGCTGGGGCTGGCCCAAGGGACCACGGACTACGAAGGGGCCCTGTCGCAGACGCTCCGGGTTTTGAGCGACGACATGGCCAACGCCGATGAAGAGGACCTGACGCGCAGCAAGTACGTCGTGATCTTTCTGTCCGACGGTTTGCCGAACCCGGTGGATCCGCCAAGCAATACCCGCGGGTCGATTCTGGAGCTGGTCAACGAGATCGCCGAGCTGCGTGAGGTCTACCGGCCAGCCGAGCTGCGCCTGCACACCGCCCTGGTCCTTGGGGCCATCGGTACGGCGGCGCGATGCACCGACGCCCAATTCGAAGGTGGCAACCCGGACTGCCTGGGCCGGCCGCGGCGGGATGTGTGCGAAGCGAATCCCGAGTGCGTCTGGGTCGACAGCGTGGCCGACGAGGCCATCGACCTGCTGTGCGCCATGTCGGATGCGGGGGATGGTACTTGCCGAAGCTTTCCGAACGGCGAGGAGATCAATTTTCTGCGGATCGACTTCACGAGCATCCGCCGAGTCTTCGCGCTGAAGAATTTGGTGGCGTCGAACCAAAACGCACGGCCGCGGCTGATCTTTCGAAGCCGAAGCGATCTGATCGGTCGGGCGGCCGCCGACAGCGACGGGGACGGGCTCGACGATCAAGAAGAAGAGCAGTTCGGGACCGACATTCTCGAAATGGACACGGACGACGATGGCTTTCAGGACTTTGTCGAGGTGCTCCTGGCCGCCTCTGGGTTCGACCCGCTGGACCCGACCGACGCGGACTGCACCGAGGACTTGGATCGGGTCGACACCGACGGCGATGGACTTTTGGACTGCGAGGAACGGTTCGTGGGGACCAACCGCCTCCGTCCGGACTCGGACGCCGACGGGTTCGTGGACACGAACGAGCTTCTGTACGGCACGAATCCGGCCACCGACGACGTCCGGGCTGACCTGGACTTCGACGCAGCCCGCAACGGCGACGAGCTTCGGGGCCATTCGGACCCGGCGGTCAACGACGCCGGGCGGCGCGGTGCCATCTCGTACCGCTACGAGATCGAAGAGAAGGATCTGGAAGACCTGAATCCGGAGGAGCTGGCCGGTATCGACTTGACCGCCCTGGACGACGTGTCCCCCCGGCTGATCGGCCTCGACCCAGAGCTGCTCGAGCTGGACCCGCTGGACCCGGCGGACCGCCTGGAGCTCGAGATGGTGCTCCCGGTGGAGGTGGTCGACGAGCTGGCGTTGCTCTCCCCCGAGGACCGGGCGCTGCTGCGTGATCTGCCCCCGCGGCCGCGGGCCCTGCTGCAGGGACGCCCCTGCTACGAGACGCGGGTCAGCAACATCACCCTGGCGGGCACGCGGGGCGGTGGCAACAACCGGGTCTACCTGTACGCCGTGCAAGCCCCGATCGACGACCCCGGGGATTTTGGCATCGTGCGGATCGCTTGTGTGGAGCAGCGCTTTGCGCCGCCAGACCTTCGGTCTCCTCCTTTCCCGGAGGTGGAGATTCCGGAGGACGCGTTCGTTCCGCTCGAGGACTTCTTCCCCGAGCGCGACTGCACGACGGGTACGCCCGTATTCTGACGAGAGGAAACCGATGAGATCTCGAATCTGGTGCGTGGGCACCGTGGCGCTCGCATTCGCTTGTGCCGACGAAACCCAGTCCGTCCCCGACGCGGGCACGCCCGACATGGGAGGGCCGGTCGACGTTTGCGGAGACCTGTCCGATCCTTGCCAGATCCAACCAGGCGAAACCCGGCAGGAGAGCATCGCCCCGGTGGGCGACGTAGACAGCTACGAGCTCCAGGTGGCTCCGGGGCAGGTGCTCGACGTCGACATCCGGTACCCCGAGCGCCGGCCGGTGCAGCTGCGGGCGGTGCTCTTCGGGCCTGGTGGAACGGCGGTACTCAGCGCCCAGAACATGGGCGGCCCTGCACAGCCCCAGCGCGTTCGCTTGAACTACCCCGTGGCGGAAGCGGGCATACATCGAATCGATGTTTCAGACGTGGGAAGCGACGACGAAGACCTGAACCCAGCGTCTCCCTACAGCATAACCGTGACATTGGTGACCCAAAGCGACGACAACGAGCCGAACGACGGTCCAGCCGAAGCCACGGAGCTTGCTTTGAACACACCGATGGCCGGCGTTGGCCAGATCGGCACGCCGGGTGACGTGGATTGGTTTCGGTTCGAGCTGTCGGACAATCAAATCGTCCGGGTCGATGCCAGCGGCACCGCGGGAGATCCGGCCTATCGCTGGGAGCTGCTTCGGGATGGCGCGTTCGACAGTCCGGTGGCCCAGGCTACGCAGCCTTGGGCGCCCACCCAGCGCGCGGTCGGTCAGCAGGGCGGGGTGTACTTTTTGCGGGTCGTGTCGACGGACCCCATGTCTTCGGATCTCGAGCGGACCTACACCCTGACCGTAGACACGCTTCCCGAGCCAGACCCCAACGAGATTCCGGTACCGAACGATCAGCCCGACGACGCCACGCCGTTGTCCTTGCCTCAGGCGATCCAGGGCCGGATCGCAGCGGCGGGAGATCTGGACCTATACCGATTCGACGTCAGCGGTGCGAGCCCGTCGAACCCGGTGGTGGTCGAGGCCGACCTGGAGTCCCTGAACCCCGATACCTCGGTGAACCTGGAGTTCGCTTTGCTGGATTCGGAGCTGCGGGTGTTGCCGCCCGCCATCGAAAACTCCGAGCCGGGGGTGCCGGACGAGCCTGGTCTCGCGCTCCGCCGCCTGAACCGGGGGGACCAGCTGACCCGCCAAGGGGAGATCCGCTGTCACGACGATCTGCGATGCCGCACGGCGCACCCGATCTTCGAGGACGGAACGTACTACGTGCGGGTGCGAGACCGAAACGAAACCCAGTTCGACGAAGCGTCCGCCTACACCCTGCGCGTTCGGGAGCTGCCGGACGTGGACACGACCGAGACCTATTCGGACGGCGCCACGTTGATCACCACCACGACCACCGCGCCGGTTCTCGACTACGGCTGGATCGAGGGCTACATCTCGTACACCGGTGACGTAGACCGCTATCGCTTCGAAGTGCCTACCGAGGGCTTCGAGCAGAACCCGCCTCAAAACGGCGACTGGGAGATCAACTATGAGCTCGAAGTCGATGCGCCCACGGGCGTGGAGTTCTTCATCATCTCCGAGCGGCCCGACCGGCGGACGGAGACCCCGGCTCCCAACCCCTGCAGCGGACAGCCCTCGGACATGCTGCGGGATCCGTGCGACCGGACCGAGGGAGAAAACCAAAGCGAACTCAACTTGGACATCGGCGGCATCGCCGGCAACCAGTGCACCTTCATTTTTCGGGAAGAGGCGGACCGTCGCTTCGGCGGGGACTTCGTGGTCCGCATCTTCGATGTGAGCTGGCTGCCCGATACCGATGGCGACGACTACGACGTCACCGTGCCCTACCGATTCCGCCTTCGGCTGAAGGCGGGCTGCGATCCGATGGGGCCGTGCATGGGCGAACAAGACTGCACCGGCTCCTGATCCGGCCGGGTGTTCCAGGGCCCCGGCACTCGGTTCGAACCTCGGCGCGCCGGGGACCTCGCCTCGACTGGCCCGGGTGGGGCGAATTCGGGCTGCGACTCGGGCCTCGCTCCGAGTGGCCCGGTTGGGTCGGATTCGCGGCGCGCCGGTGTCTCGCCTCGACTGGCCCGGGTGGGCGGATTCGGGCTGCGACTCGGGCCTCGCTCTGAGTGGCCCGGTTGGGTTGGATTCGCGGCGCGCCGGGGGCCTCGCCCCGACTGGCCCTAGAGGTTGGATTCGCGGCGCGCCGGGGGCCTCGCCCCGACGGGCTCTGCCGGGGCGTTGGATTTACGGTGCGCGCGGGGACTCCGGACGGGGCGTCAGGGCGCGGAGTGCGGGGTCATTCGGCGGTGCCGAGGATGTTCGCGGCCACCGCGGTAAAGGTGAGCCCGAGGCTGTAGCCGTCGGCCATGCGGGGGTTGAGGGCGCAGGCGCTGGCGATCTCGTCGCCCGGAGCGAAGATCCTGCTGGTTGGGCACCCGTCGAAGGGACATCGTTCCCGTCCGAGGATACCTTCGCAGCACGTATCGACCAGACCGTCGCTGTTGTCGTCGATGGCGCACTCCAGCCCGTCTCCATCCAAGTCGATGTCGGGCAGAGGCCCCAGCAAGCCCGAGGCCAGATCGAGCAGTTTGCTCTCCTCGGGGACCTGGCGGGGGCATTGGGAGGAGTCGCCGGCCACGCAATACGGGTTGTCGATGCTGGCCAGGGTGCCGAGCGGAATCGCCCCGCCGAGGAGTCCCTGGCTGAACCGGCTCAGGTCCGCAGGCACGATGCCCCGGACCCGGGTGTTGGTGATGCGGATTTCGGGGTGCGGCGGGTTCCCGATGGTCAGGGTGAATTCGATGGTCACCGGGGCCAGCGACTCCAATCGCCCGTTCGTGATCAAAGCTGGGGATCGGGCGCGGGCTTGGCCCTCGATGCCGCGCAGGCTCTGGGGGTTGATGTTGAAGTTGCAGCAGGTGGTGGCCCCGGGCGGCCGACTGAAATTGTCGGATGGGTTGACCGGATCGTCGGCGTCCCGACCTCCGTAGAGCTTGATCGTCATGGAGCGCTCGTTGCCCTGATACGGGTCTTCGAGGCCGGCGAGCTCCAAAAGCAGCAGCGAGTCTCCGGCTTTGATTCCCTGGTCGATCTGGTTGTTCGCCAGTTGCCCGAGTTGTCCCAGGGTGTTGTCCACGCATCCGTCCGAATCGCAGCGTCCGTCCACGTTGAAGCCGATGTCCCCTTCTGCGATCTGTATGCGGTCGATCACGAAGCCGACCCCTTCCCCGGGAGGATCGTCCATTCCGTCGATGGTGGTGGGCAGTGGGGTGTCCAGGTTCTCGCCGGTGCCCGTGTCGGGTGGAATGATCGGCCCCACGCAGCGACCCAAACCGCTGCACTTGAGCCCCTTTGGCTGGCAAGCGGTGGGGTTGCCGGCGCACTCGGGTGGCTCCCGGCAGTCCTGGTCGGTGAAGCACTCGGTTTCGCACCGGCCGTCGAAGCAGAAGCTGCCCGGTCCACAGTCGAAGTTGTTGAAGCAGCGGTTCTGACAGCCCGATGCCGTGGCCAGCAGGACCCCGGTGGCGGCCACCGCAGCGGCCGATGCCCGACCCGGTAACCGGCGGGCTCCGGCCGCCGGTCGACGCCCGTGCGCGTTCCCCATGGCCCGAGTGTACGGAGCCCGGCGCACCAAGCCAACATTGCCGGCGTCACCGGTCGCGGATACATTCCACCCGTGTTCCGAGCAGGCCTCTGCCTGATGGCGGTCCTGGCACTTCCCGACCTGGCTGCGGCGCAGGTGGGCGCAGAGTGTCGGGCGAACCCACACCTGTCCCGAGCCAAAGACGAATACGAGCGCCTGGAGTTCGACCGGGCCGCCCGAACCCTGCAAAGAGCGATCGAATACTCGCGAAACTGCAAGTGGGACCTGGCCGAGATCTACCGGCTCAAGGGCTTCGTGGACTCGGTCAACTCCGAGCGGGAGCGCTGCCAGCGTGCCTTCGAGATCCTGCTGGCTCTGGACCCGAGCTACACCATGCCCGGAAACGTCCCTCCCAAGATCCGAAGCTGCTTCGAAGATGCCCTGCAGGTGGCGCCGGCCCGAAGGACGTTGGCGATTCGGCACCAGCCTCCGCAGACAGCTCTGCCGAATGCGCCGGTTGGCGTCGACGTTCGGGTCATCGATCCCTTGCGTCTCGTAGACAAAGTACAAGTCTTCTTTCGAAGAGAAGGTGTAGATGTTTACACGGCGGTGATGGCGCGCGCCGATGACGAGGTCTCGGTGGTGATCCCGGCACTGGCCCTGGGACCCGATCCAGACGGGTACGCCGTGGAATACTTCGTGCGCGCCGTCGACAGATGGGAAGGGACCCTGGCCGAGGCCGGTTCGCCGCGAGAGCCCCTGCGCTTCCGAGTGGCCGAAGCCAAGCTTTCCAAACCGGTCTACGAGCGATGGTGGTTTTGGACGTTGGTCGGGGTCGGTGTCGCCGGCGGCGTGGGGACCGCGGTAGCGGTCACTTCGGGTTCCGGCGATGACTTCACCCTGCGGTTCGACGTGGCCGGAGGCCGCTGACGGTGCGGGCTCATGGGGTGGGCCTGGTCGCCGTGCTCGCGGCGGCCTGCACACAGGTCGACGAGGAGGTTCGGCTAACCTTTCCCCCCGGGACGCGACAGCTGGTCGACGCCCTGGTGATCTCGGTGGTCGACCCCGTCATCAACGACGAAGACTTCGACCGGGCACGCTTCGTGCCTTGCTCCGAACTCGGACCGTTTCGGCCGGTTCGAGGGCTTTCCGCCGGAGCCGACCGGCCCTCGGATCCCCAGCTGGTCGCCCAAGAACGCTTCGGGTTTCCGAACGATGCGCCCGAGATCGGCTTCACGCCGCCCGAGGGAACCCAAAACCCGTGGGGCGCGGTCGCGGTGCTGGTCGAGGCCCGGACCCGCAGTTCGGTCTTTCAAGTGGATCCACCAATCTATTCAGAGGAAGAAAGTACCGTGCTTCGGGGCTGTTACTGCATCCGGACCCGTGAAGAACTCAGCGACATCCCCGAGTTGAACCAAGCGGTCCGTGAGGCTTGTCCGTTCGTTTCGGAAGACCTCCCCGGCGAACGCCGGGACGTGGTGATGGAGCCGGTCACTCCTCCCGAATTTCGGCTGCAGCCGTGTGGCACTTCGAATGCGGTGGCGCCGGCGGACGGACCGGTCTTGTCTGGACCGCTTGCCTGCCTTCGGACTCAAACCTGTCTCGATGCACCTCCTGGAGAGCCGTGCTTCGATTGCCGCGGGGACTGCGGAGAGCTCGAAGATCTGCGGGGCGCCGTGGTGGAATTCAGCGTGCTCAGCCCGGACAGCGGACTGAGACCGAGCCGGCAGCTCGTCGTGACGGACCGCTCCGGCCTCGCCGAACCCAGCCTCGTCGCCGAAGGCTGCCGCCCCGGATCCCGGGTTCGAGCCAGCCTCTTTGGCGCGACGAACCAGGGAATCGAGTTCGAGATCGACTGCGTGCAGACCATATCTTCTTGGACCCTTCTGGCTCGCGCCGAGCTGGAGACGTTCGAAGAACGCATCTATACCAGCGTGGGTTTTCTCGATGGCGAGCCCCGATCTTCCATCGTGGTGCAAAGCCGATCCTTGTCGCGCGACGTGTCGCAGTTGACGGTCTACGAGCTGGTGGACGATCAGGTCGTGGAGCAGGCGGAGGTCTCGTTCGACGACGTGCTCTCGTCGGGCATGGTCGAGCTTCCCGAGGGCGGGGGGGAGCGGCGCGCTGGCCTGGTCTCGGCGTGGGCGGAGCCCCTGGACGGCTCCGGTCCAGGGGATTCGGACCCGCAGAACGTGCAGTTTCGGGTCCACCGGTGGGACGAAGGCCGCCTGGTCCAGGTCGGC
>DAPKRQ010000017.1:0-58886 GCA_031800475.1 Myxococcales bacterium LLY-WYZ-16_1 | reverse complement strand
GCTCCTGAGCTCGGCGATGCGCTCCAGGACGGACTCCAGCCGGTGCACATCGCCGTCAGACCCGTCGGAGGGCGCTTCCGCCGCCGCGGGCCCCTGAGGCGTCGGAGATTCTTCTCTGGCCGACGGGCCGGCGGGTGGACTTCGGGAGGGCGGGTCCGTTCGGCCACGCTCTCGGGGAGTCCGGGGAGGCCGGGAGGACCGGCGGGCCGCTTCGGGGTCAGTTCCGGCCCCCTTGTCCGCTGCCTCCGTGCCCAGCTCCGGCTTCGGTGCCGCGGCACTCCGGGCCCGGGCCGGCCACCGAAAGGCCTCTCCGGCAAGGATTTCCGAGTATCCACGAGGACACGGTGCCGCGACTCGATATGGCGCCCAACTTCTTCGAGGACAATCCGTTTGCCTTCACGGCCTCCGAGTTCGTGGATGCGAGCAGCATGACCATCGAACGGGTAGTGGCTTCTACCGGGTAGCCTTTTGCGAGCTCGTTCGGCTACCGCTGCCGGCTGGGCTGCTTTCCATACCGGGCGACGGTATCCAGAGGGACCGAATCAGGGCAGCCGTACGTCGAGTTCCGGGTCGTCTTGGTCGGCGGCGTTCGCTACGTTCCGCGCAATTCAGCGGCCTTCAGCTTCATCGAAGGCGAGGATCGACAGCGCGTATACGCCGATGTCGAACTCCCAGATGGCCAAAGCTCGCTTCCCAGAGGTCACGTGGTGATTCGCTTCAATGAGCCCGTGACCATCCCATCGGGTAGGCTCTTCGTGAGTCTTCGAGACCTTCGGTTCGACGAGGACGAAGAGCTCCCGCCCGCCGGCGTCGAAGGCATCAGTCTCGAGGTCGACACGACCAAGGACAGCTGCTGAATTCTGACCGCGCGTCCAGACCAGGTGCGTTGTTGCCCCCCAACCCCCGGTGCTCTAAAGGCAAACTGATACTCCCCGCGCCGGCCCAGACCAGGCGGAGGCCAGCGGTCGAAGCCTCCGGCTTGCGGAGGAGATCGACCGGATTGGAGGCAGTCAGACTCGTGGCTCGAGGGGGACGCGCAGGAGCTCGGGGAGAATCTCCTCTGCGCGGCCCAAGAGCGTTTCGTCGAAGACATCGACCGGTCCAGGTAAGGGATCGAGGTTCGCGTACAGGGTGAACGCACCGGCGTACTTGGCCCCACGTACGAAGTTGGAGGCCGGGCTGACCGTACCGGACGTGCCCACGGCCATGAAGAAATCGCAGTCACGCAGCGCGCGCTTGGAGAGCCAATCCGGTTTGGCGGGGATCAACTCCTCGAACAACACGATGTCGGGACGAAGCGGCGAGCCGCAGCGCGGACACGGCAGGATGTCGTCGGGAACGGTGTCGTCATCGTAGGGCTCGAGGTCGCAGTCGACAGCGCTGCAGCGAGTCCTGCGCAGCGCACCGTGAAGCTCGATCACGTTGCGACTCCCGGCGCGCTGATGAAGTCCGTCGATGTTCTGGGTGATGAGATTGAAGTCGGTCGACGCGGGCTGCGACGCCTCGAACGCGCTCAGGGCACGGTGAGCCGCATTCGGTTGCGCCGAACGGGTCATCGATCGGCCTGTGCCCACAACCCGCCACGCGGCCATGGGGTCCCGCTCGAAGGCAGCGAGCGTGGCCTGTCCCGCCAGATCCGGATCATCGGTCCACAGACCGCCAGGGCCTCGGTACGGACGCAGGCCCGACGCCACTGAGACCCCGGCACCGGTCAGCACCACGATGTTCCTCGCAGAAGCCAACCTCGCGCGCAGGTCCTCGATCTTCTCCGTGACCCGTCGATCCGTCGTCATCGGCGATCCTCGAATTAGCGGACTTCCCTCAGGATTCCCAGCCCTTTGGGTTGATGCCGTTGAGGCTCGCTGGCCGCCCCGAGCCTTCGGGCGGGAGCGCGGCTGCGGCCCCGGCGATGCCATCGAGCCTCTCGTTTCGCGGGAGCGTGACGCGATGAGCGGCTTCCACGAGTTGGATTGTCGCCGCCGCACGTGCAGTCCGGCGGCGGGTTCTAGATCGATTCACGCTCTGGCGGGCCGCTCGCGACGAGCTCACAGCAGTCTCTCGAACCAGCCCTTGCATTGACGGATGCCCGCATCGACCCAGAAGCACTGGCTGTGGCCGTCGCCGGGCAGGCTGCCGAAGACGCAGTCGTGGTCGGGACTGCCGGCGAGCGTGCTGCACACGCTCTCGAACATCAGTGACCAAGTGCAGGCTTGCGGGGAGCCCTCGATGCCCCGGCAACCGTCGATGACGCGCTCCCTGTCGTTGACACGGAGATCGCGTTCGTACCGCACCGCCGGCACTGGGGGCACCACGTCTGCCCCGTCGACCGAGTCCGCATCGCGAAGGGCGTCGGGTCCCGCGTCGGACGGATCATCGGCCCCTCTCTGCCCGCACCCCGCCGCCACGACGAGGATGAGCCACCGTGTTCGATCTCGAATGCGCAACATCTGCCTCCAACCGCGATGGGTACCGAATGTGTCGGCTGCGGCACCTCACCCGGATCCAGGTCCGGCCCCGAGGAAGACCTGGGGCACCGTCTCGTGTCTCAGCATCTCGGTCTGTGTTCGGTTCCCAGCCCCGCGGTGATGAACAGCGCGGTGGTGCGCCCCTGCACGTCGGCCGTGTGCCAGACGCCAGGTGCGTTGACGGCGTACTCCCCGGCCTGCAGTTCGACCACATTCGTGGAACCGTCCGGGTGCTCCTGGTAGAGGGTCATCTTCCCGACCACGCAGAGCACCACCTCGCTGCCATGGGGATGCACCTCCCAGGTATCCCAGGGCTCGTCGAACGAATGCATGGAGACGAGTCGCGCCTCGCCGCCGTCGGCGCCGTGCCGCTCGCCGTAGCCCTGGTACCAGGCCATATCGCCGGTGAATTCCGGTTCCACTTCGGCCGTGGCGCCCGGACCCAGGTGGATGGGGTGTTTGCTGATATCGATACCGGTCATGGCAGCCTCCTTGTGCGGCATTCCGTCGAGGAGACTACAGAAAGTGGCGCGCAAAGTCAGGTGGTCCCTGAGGCTAGATGGGCAGGCCCCCCAGCGAGCGAGAACCGGTCACGGTGAGGTGTGTCGTTCTCGAACTCCAGGTACGCGAAGAGGCGGGCACATTCCGGCAGGCCCACGCGCCTCGAATCCGGCTTTGTCCGGAGGTTCCTGCGGTAAATCGCGATCATATTCTCTTCAACAGAACGAACTCGGCCACCCCCAAGATTGCTTGCTGCCCGTGAGTCGAGGTGCTGAGGGTCGACATGGCCCCGCAGCGTCCGCGTCCCGGCATCGGGATGCTTGGCAATGTTCGGGCGTTACGAGCGGGTCCGTGGCCCGGTTGCCGGGGCTCTCTCTGAGAGCGCACCCCGCTCACCGGAAGGTACCGTGGCTCGACTCAGGGGACGATGATGAGCTTTCCGTCCAGGCCACCGGCCTCGACGCGGCGGTGCGCCTCGGCCACGTCCTCGAGCCGGATGCGGTCGACGACGCGGGGCTGGATGGTGCCGTCGACCAGCCAGCCGAAGAGCCGCGAGAGATCCTCCTCGAACCAGTCGGGGTGCGCGGCACGGAGCTTCGTGATCGAGTAGAAGCCGGCGCGCTTGCCGTTCGGCCACAGGTTCCAGACGGGGAGTCGCAGGTACCAGTACGCGATCTTCCAAAAGGGCAGGTCGCGCTGCGTCGCGTGTGAAAAGCCGTACGCCGACAGCATCCCCCCGCGCCGCACCACGTCCCACGTCCTGGCGAAGCCGTCCTCGCCGATGCCGTCGAAGGCGATGTCGACCCCGTCGGGGAGCACCTCGCGGACGTCTTCGCTCCGATAGTCGATCGGGGTCGCGCCGTAGGACGCGACGAGGTCGGCGTGCGCGTCGCGCGCGGTGCCGAACACCTCGAGGCCCGCGAGCTCTCCGAGGCGCAGCAGCGGCTGACCGACCGCGCCCGCGGCTCCCTGGACGAGGACGCTCTGGCCGCGCTCGACTCGCGCGTGGCGGTGCAGGAGCTGGTAGGCGGTCATCCAGCTCAGCACGAGGCTCACCGCCTCAGCCGCGTCCACGCCGTCGGGCACGGGGACCACGCGGGCGGCATCGAGGATCCGATGGCGCGCGTAGCTGCCGGTGATCGTCATGTCGGCGACGCGCTGACCGAGGCGGACGCGCTCGACGCCCGGACCGACCGCCTCGACCTCGCCAACCACGTCGTAGCCGGGGGTGAACGGCGGCTTCTCTTTCAGCTCCGGGTAATCGCCCTTGCGGATGATGACGTCGGTGAACTGCACCGACGCGGCGAGCACGCGGACCCGGATCTCGCCCGGGCCCGGCTCGGGGATCGCGTCCTCGACGAGGGTAAAGCCGTCGGGCCCGCCGAAGCGGCTCAGGACCATGCGAGGGTTCAGAGTGGTCGTTGTCATGTCGTGACCTCCTTGTCCGAGGAGCCTGGCCCTTGCGTTCGCGCATGTCGTCTTGCGATATGGCATATATTCTATGTCAAAACGCATATCCCGCGGGTCCGAGCTGCGGTGGGACGACCTGCGGGTGTTCCTCGCAGCCTACCGCGAGCGCAGCCTGACGCGGGCCGCGGAGGCGCTGGGGCTCAACCAGTCCACGACGAGCCGCCGGATGTCCGGGCTCGAGGATGCCCTCGGCGCGCGCCTGTTCGATCGCACGCCCGAGGGGCTGGTGCCGACAGAGCTGGCCCATCGCATCCTCGGGGCGGCCGAGCGGGCCGAGGTGGCGAGTCACGAGGTCGCGCGGCTGGGTAGCGCGGCGACCGACGGGGTGGCGGGCGAGGTGCGGGTCGCGATGGCAGTAGGGATGAGCGCCTATGTCGTGGCGCCCCTGTTGCGCCGGCTGCGCGAGGCGCACCCGCGGCTGCGCGTGAGTTTCGTGGTGAGCACCACCCTCGCCGACCTCACGCGGAGAGAGGCCGACCTCGCCGTGCGCTACGTGCGCCCGACCCGCGGCGACCTGGTCGCCAAGCGCGTCTTCGAGGGCGAGTACGCGCTGTATGGGAGCCCGGAGTTCGCGGCGCGGCTCGGGCCGGGGCCGCACGCGGTCGGCGACCTCGACTTCATCGGGTGGGACCCGGAGCAGACCTTCTTCGGGGAGGGGCGGTGGGAGCAAGAAGCAGGGCTGCGGTTCGTGGCGCGTGCCGACGAACTGGTCACGCGCCTGGAGCTGGCGCGGCACGGGGTCGGCGCCATCGAGCTGGCGACGGCATTCGGCGATCGGTTCGACGGGCTCGTCCGCCTCGACGGCCTGCCCGCGCCCCCGCTGCGCGCCGAAGTGTACCTCGTCACGCATCGCACGCTGCGCGCCGTGCCGCGGGTCCGCGTGGTGTGGGAGCTCCTCGAGTCAGCGATCGTCGAGCTCGCTCGGCCGCATTGAAGCCCGGAATCGTTCATCCTGCGTCACACCCCTTCCGGCTTGACCTTGTTGAGAATGCGAGTCATTAGCAAAAAGGCATGACACCCGGGAGACTGAGCCTGAAACCGGTGTGGCCCCGTCGAGCGACGCATCAGCTCGATGAAACCCTGCCACGGAGGAGCGCGCGATTCGGGATCGACGAGCTTCCGAGCCCATCGTCGGACCGGCGGCCTGTCGTGCCGCATCCTGGGCCGCGGTGGATGATCAACGGGTGCGGCCGCCGCGGCGCGCTGGGCTTGGCCGGAGTGGGTCTCATGGCCATTTTCGGCTTCGTCGGCAGCTTCGTCGCCGCTGCAGCGGGTGTGCTGGACCTTCCGGGCTACCTCGCGTGCGCTGGGCTGAGCCTGTTCGTCGAAGCCGTGGTGCTCTGTCTCGCGGCGCTCGGGGACCCCAGGCCAGGACGCCTGCCATCCCAACGCAGGGTCGGCGAATCGCGGATCCCGCGGGAAAACGTGCGTCCTCTACGCAGATGAAATCATCCGGGCGTACAACGATGGCGGCGCTCGTGATCCCTCGCGGCGAAACGATTTTTGGATCGTGTCGTGCTCGGAACCCGAGATCCACTCGTGGACGCAGCGTGGTTCGCGTCTCGCTGTGGCGTCGCGCCCGTTCTCACTTGCTCAGCTCAGCTCGCGAGCCTGCATCCGGATCATGGTCGGAGCCGCTGAGACGTCATGTAGACTGACAGAGGCCTTCGAACGACAGCTGGCATCGCCAGCACGCATGGTCCAGCCCGACATGACCTCAGAGGTCATGGACGGACGGAATTCAGCGACTCGGTCTCCCGACCGTGCGCCCCTCCGTCCTCTGCTCCGGCATCTTCATCTGGCTCCTGTCGTCGCTCCCTGGTGGGGAATAGCCAGCGCCGTTGCCCCGTTTGCCGTCGGCTCCCGAAGAGGGAGCTGCGGACCTCGGCGCGAAAGACGGCAGGGGTACAGGTCACCTGACGTGGGCCCTGGCTGATCACCAGCCAGGATCTCTGCGTCACAGGTTCGGCCGACAGCGAGTCCTGGGAGGCGCTTCCCGCTCGACCCGCGCCGAACGACGCAACCGCCTACATGGTGGCTGCAGCCCAGGCAGATGGCCTCATTCTCATAAGATTCGATTCGACCGAATGCCCCTCTCCTTCGTACGTTCGCCGCTGCCAGGGACTTCGACGTCGACATCGGGCGGCGGCCTCTATCTGAGGAACTTCGAGCGGACGCGGCGAGATTATCATTCCGGATCCAGAGGCTGGCCCGTATGCCCTAGCATGCTAGCTCTGCTCGCAGCATGGACCCTTGCGACACCGTCCCTGCCCTCCAGTCCTTGCGCTGCCGAGACCTTTCAATCTACCCGCGAGCGCCTGGGCCCAGACACCCGGTTCGAGGTGCAGACGGTGCGTGACGGGATTCGGGTCGAAGTTTGGGACGCGGGCCGCGTGCTCTGGTCGGGACGGATCGCTGGGACCGATTGCCGTGTGACGGGCGAGATCGTGGACCTTCACGTGCAGCGTCGCCTGGCGCCCGAGGTGATCCGTCCCGTCGGTGCGCTTCCCGTCTTACCCCGCTCGAGCGAGACTACCGTCGACGCAACGTCTGTCGAGGTCCCGAAACCAGCCCTTTGGCACATCGAGCTCGGCGCCGGCCTGTTGTGGGAACTCGGCGCCGGCGATGCCGGACGCCTCGGGGGCATGGTGGACGGGGCCGTCACACGGGGCGCCTTAGCGGGACGTCTGGAGCTCGGACTGATGGCACCAGATGGGGCCGAGGTCACCGCAAACAATGAAGTCTTGGGCCGCGGTCAGCTGCACAGCCTCCATGTTCTGGGCTTCGCCCGAAGTTGCCGACCGGTCGCTGCCTTTCGCATATGTGGACAGCTGGGCGGGGGGCTCGAATACGCCTGGGCCGAGGTGAATGGCAGCGGCGTGTTTCAGCGAAGTCCCGAACACAAATGGCTCGGACGGGCGGACGGCCTGGTATCGGTTGGGCTGGGCCGCCGACCCGGAGCCGATCTCTTCCTTCGGGGAACCCTGCGCAGCATGCGCCTCCGGCTCGCAGTCGAAGAAGCGGAGCTGGACCTCTCCCTGCCCCGATGGTCGGCCCAGCTCGGCTTTCGAGCCTTTTTCGAGATTCTGTGAAGATGTTCGCGCCGTTTCGTCATTCACGGCCGAGGCTCATGGAGAGCCCTGGACGATTGGAGCTGGTCGCTGCTGGCACGAAGCCGGCTGACGAAGACCGAGAGCTCGCCCTGGTTCGGCGCTGCCGCGCGGCGGACGGATCTGCCTGGCGGTCGCTGTACGAGGCCCATCATCCCTTCGTCCATCGGGTCGCCCGGCGACTGGGAACGCCGAGCGACGAGGTCGAGGACGTGGTGCACGAAGTGTTTATGGTGGTCATCGCGAAACTGGACCAGTTTCAGGGTGGCCGCTTTACCACTTGGCTGTACCGCATCACCGCCAATGTGACGTCCCATTACCACCGGAAGCGACGCCGTCGCCGCATGCTGCAGACTTGGTTCGTGCCCTTCGGCCAGACGACGCCTCCCAGTCCTGAAGCGCACGCATCGGCGGCAAGTGACGCGCGGACGGTGGATGCGATCTTGGAGTGCATGACTCCCAAAAAACGCGAGGTCTTCGCGCTTTTCGAACTGGAGGGCCTGTCGGGCGAAGAGATCGCAGAGCGGGTCGGATGTCCTGTCAATACGGTGTGGAGTCGACTGCGGCACGCTCGAAGAGACTTCCTCCGCATCGGGCGCCGACAGGGCGTGTTGGAGGGTTCCGAATGAAGCGCTGGACCGAGGGCGATGCCCCGCCCGGCGTGGCAGAGCTCTTGCGTGACCACGACCCCGAGCCGTTGCCGGGTAGCGCCGAGCGGGTGTGGCGCCGGTTGCACGCACCCCGCTCGAATACTTCGCGCTCACTGGGCTGGGGCATCAGGCTCGTGGCGGCGGTGGCGCTGCTCGTCGTTTTCTCGCGCGGGGCCGACCCAGAGCTTCGGGTGCGTCAGGTCCAGGGGCCGGCATGGGCGGGGACGGAACGGATCGAGCGGGGTCAGGCGTTGTCCCGACCGCTCGCCCTTCATACCGGAGCCGAAGGGATGGTCGAGCTCGAATCCCAGGCGGGCGACACCTTTCGGCTCGCGGAGGACGGCCAGCTTCAGACTGCGTCGCCTGACTCTTGGTTGTTGGCTGGGGGCACGGTCACGGTGCGGGCTCGGCCGCGAGGACCCGAGCGCCCGCTCGTCATCCGAGTCGGGCCCTGGACCGTGACCGTGCTGGGTACACGCTTTCGAGTGGAGCGCTTGGCGGTGGATGCTGTCCGCGTTCACGTGGAGGAGGGCCGGGTGCGTGTCGACGGTCCCTCCGGCTCCGCGACCTTGAACTCCGGAGAGTCTTTCGACTCGACCTCGCCGAAGCTCCCGGTGACCCCGCCGCCGCACGATCCGACGGCAGACGCATCGCCATCTACAGCGAAAGAGTCGTCCGCCAGACCGGCACAGGCTGCAGAGACGAAGCCGCGCCGGGCCGGGCCTCCGACCCCGACCGCTCCACCACGTACGCCTCCACCCCCGGATCCCGCCGTCGTTCAAGCGGAGACCTTGTCGAGGGCGAAGGCGGTCGCCGACGTCGACGAGGCGGTCGCCCTGTTCGACGCCGCCGCGGAGATGGGTCCCCCCTTGGACGAGGTTGCGGCCTTTCGCGCCGCGCAGCGCCTTCGGGCCGCCGGCCGCATCACGGACGCCATCGCTCGCCTGAAGATACAGATTCGACGTTGGCCGAGCGGTGAGCTCACCGAGATTGCGTGGCTGGATGTCGTTCGACTACAGCTCGAAGTTGGACGGCCGGAAGCTGCGCAGGCCAACTTGCAGGAATACAAAGCTTCCTTCCCCGCCTCCGTCCGTCAACCCGAGGTGGCCTTTTTGCGCGGCGAAGTCCATCGCGCCCTCGGGGACCACGAATATGCAGCCAAGTCCTATCGATCCTCGGCCAGATCGCCTCGATTTCGCGAGCGTGCTCGCTTTTTGTGGGGCCTGAGCTTGGCCCGTGCAGGACGGGTGGCGGCCGCGCGCCAGGTCCTGCAGGAGTTTTTGGAGCACCATCCCGGGAGCCCGCACGCCGACGCGGCTCGCGTCATGCTGAATGCAAAGAAAAAGACTGAAGCCGAAGGGAGCGCCGAGTCATTCAAGGGCACCCAAAAGGAGGGCATTCAATGAACATCATCAATGCAAAGACTTCACTCGCTTCCCTGGCTTGCGCCGCCGCTTTGGCGTGCGGCAGCGACGACTCGATGCAGGTCGGATCTCGCTACCTCACCTCGGCGACCGTCGATGTGTCCGGCGGCGGCTTCGTGGTCGATGGGGGCTCCGAGCTCGAGGGCCTTCGGTTAGAAGTCCCTGCCGACGCGGTCGAAGCCGAGGTGCGCGTCGGCGTGACACCGACCGGTAGCTTGCCGACGGAAAATGACATCGATTGGGTTGGGCCAGCTTCCGACTTCGGTCCCGACGGCCAGCAGTTTTCGGTTCCAGTGCGGATCACCCTTCCTTTGACCCGAAGCATCGACGACCGAGAGCCGGTTGTCCGTGTCGTGAGTGCCGATGGGACTCGGGAACTCATCGCCGGCGCAGCAGTCACGGTCTCCGACGGCTTCATGAGCTTCGAGATCGACCACTTCACGCGCTTTCAGCCCGGGCTTCGGCGAAGTGGCTCCAACACCTGTCGCTCGGACGCTGACTGCGGCTCGGGCGATGTCTGCGGTCGCCAGGGCGTATGCGTTTCGGCCCCGATGGCCGAGTGCCGGACGGACGCGAACTGCGCCGATGGAAAGATCTGCAGCGAAAGCGGTCGCTGCATCCCGGAGCCCGGCTGCACGAGCGACCGGGACTGCAGCCGAGGTGAGGAGTGTGGACCGGACCGAACCTGCGTCCCTGTTTCGACGGGTTGCGAGGCCGACGCCGACTGCGCCATGGACGAAGTGTGCGTGCGAGACGGCAGGACCACCGGCATGTGCGTGGTGGGCGAATGCACCGTGGATGCCGATTGCGCGCGGGGTGAAGCATGTTCGGAGGGCTACACCTGCGTCTCCGCCCCTGAATGCCGCACCGACCGAGATTGCATCGCTCAGCGACTCGGCCGAACCTGCAATCGGGGCACCTGCATGTAAGGGCCCATCCTCATCTCGCCAGCGGGTCGGATAGGCGCTCGGGATCGGGCCCATTCAGCGCACCTCCCGAGCTTGGGGAATGCGCACGCTCTTCGTCGACGCCCATCGCGCCGAGCAGGCCCCTGAAGCAGGAACCCCTGCGATTCTTTTGCATCGATCGCGGACCGGCCTCGGTGTGGGGCCGGTTCCGTTTTTTGGACCGCTCGATCTGCATCGGCTAGCGTCGGTACCCGTGAGCTGTCGCGTGCGACCCATGTCACAATCTGGCGTTCGGGCCTCGATGCCGACGCTTCGAAGCGCAGTTGTCCTGGTCTTCGGGGGACTTGCGGCAGCGTGCGGCGAAGGACTCGAGCTCGATCCGCCGAGCTCGGAGGGCGGCGGGTACTCCAGGGCAGATGGCGGGTCCCCACGCTCCTGCGAGCTGTCGGTCTCGAACGTGCGGGTCGACCCATTCCCGGAGGCCGGTCTTCGCATCACCTTCTCAGTGGAACTGGCGGACGGAAGCCCCGCCGACCTTTTGCAGCCCGAAGACGTGCGGTTGATCAACGAAGCCACCGGGAGCCCTTTTCAGTCGGAGGGGGGCGGTGTGTTCGAACTGGGCCCCGCCGAGGATTTCAGTCTGTACACCGTGCTGGCCTTGGACATGTCGAGTTCCATGTTCCAAGGCGATGGTCAGCCGGCTCGGCGGGCCCTCGAAGGGGCCCTGGCCTTCATCGAGTCCATGGCCAACCACCCGACGGGGCCGCGGCACCAGGTGGCCGTCTATGCCTTCGGGTCCACGTCGAGGAGCAAGCGCGAGCTTTCGTTTCGTCACGTCGAAGACCGATCGTGGGCTCAGGCCCTGCAGGGGTTGTTGGCCGAAGGCAGTCGGGGCGGAACCAACCTGTACGGCGCCCACCGGGAGGCGATCCGCTGGGTCGTGGAGCAATCGGACGGACCCGACGACCGGGTCCTGCGCAACCTGGTCTTGCTGACGGACGGGACAGACGAAGCCGGCGGAGACGTGGAGCGGCGGCGAGAGGCGGCGCTCGACCAACTCGAGGGCCTGGTGGACGCCGGGCTGCTGGACGGCGTGCACGCCATCGGCATCGAAGGCGACTACAATCCGGCTGCGATTCGAGAGCTCGCCGACCGCGACGCCCACTTCTACGAGGGCACGATCGAACAGCTCGAAAGCCGATTCCGCCAGGTGGCAGATCGCCTGCAGAAGCTGGCTTCGAGCAACTATGTCCTGGGCGTGTGCTCACCCGTGGAGTTCGGGGACGACGGCATGGCTCGGCTGACTGTGGAACTGACCCCGGGTTGCGCCACGGGCGCCTTCGGCGTGGACTACCGGGTCGACCTGCCCGGGTGGACCGGCGACGTGAGCCGGTGCGACTCCGCCGAACTCCTGCAGCCCTGACTCGGAAGGGTCTGGATTCTCGAGGTCATCCGAGGCCGTGGGGGACGGGCCGGGCGGAGCGGCGACTCGACGAAGACCGCGCGGGATGCGTCCGCCTACCCGTACGTGGGCGATGCATTCTGGCGGCGGCCCAGGCGGCGACCGAGGGCCGCAGCACCGAAGATCAGGAACCATCCCAGCAGGCTCGACGCGGAGGTGGCTCGGCAGCCTCCCTCGTTCAGCGGGCCGGCCGATGGGGGATCGCTCGGAGACAGCAGATCGGTGTTGTCCCGCTCGATCCGAGGGGCGCCTTCCAATCCCAGGGCCTGGATCTGCCGGCTGAAAGGAATCCCCGATCGGGGGCGGGCCGACCACATCCCGTTCGAGGTGAAGAAGCGACGACCGTCAGGAAGCTCGAGCCACCCCGAGCCGTCAACCTCGCCAGCATCGTTGCAAACGAAGGTCATGGTGGCAGCGTGTTCGTTGTCGATCCACGGCAGATCCGGGTTGAAGCCGAACATGGGGTCTTCGGTCATTTCAAATGGAGACATGGTGGTGTACATCCGGGTGACCATGGGAAAGTCTGTCACCAAACCGGCAGCCTCCCGTTCCGGTTCTACGATGCGGGTCCAGATTTCGGTGCCGGCGGCGCTACCGTTCACTTCGATCGGATCGGCGGCGTATACCTGGGTCCCGAGGCCAGAGTAGAATGCTTCGGCCGTGATCCCTTGATCGAAGAGTTCTCGGGGATATGGAACATGCCGACGCAAGATCGCCAGCAGGAGTGGGTCGTTCAGATTGAAGTTTCGAGCCTCGAGCCCCTCCACCAGCCGCCGAGCCGAGTCCACGTCGTCGAAGTCGTCTGGTCCGGTCATCGACACCGGTCGACGCCAGCCCTCGTTGATCGTTTGGGTAGAGCCCGCAAACTCCGTGACGAATGCGTGGGCGTCCGGAGCCTCGTCGACGGCTCGGGTCACGAGCTGGTTGTAGTTGGAGCCTGGCGCGAACCAGTTCAGGTGCTCGAGGTTGACCAAGGTATGCCGGTAGTTTCGCGGGATCGCTCGATGGGGCCCGAACACCCAGACCAAGACGGGCATGTCGGGCTCGGCACCCACCCGGGTGAGCTGAATCGGGATCGATGGGGCTGCGGCCTCGAACCGGAGCACGATCGGCTGAATGTCTCCTCGGACCGAATCGGGGGCCAGTTTCAGGGCCAGGAACCTGCGGCCGGCGCCCAGATAAGGTTCGAGGGCGGAACGGCTCGGGTCGTCTTCGACGAACATCTCGTTGACGTCGAGCCAGGTCAGCAGTTCCTCTCGGTTCGAAGCGTCCAGGATCGTGGCGTCGTACGGACCGACCCGCTCCTGTCGGATCACGGCGCCTGTCGGGTCGAACCGGTTGCCGCCGCCGCCGCTGAGAGCTGCGCTGTCATCGGAATCCACGCAGGCAAAACCGCCTTCGTTCGTGGGGAAGCTGCATCCGTCTTCCGCCTGTTGGTTCAGGAGGAATCGAGGCTGAGTCGACGCTACGAGGCTCTGAAAGAAAGCGTCGGATCCCAAAGACAGCTCTGGATCCTCGGGGACCGGCAAGAGCCATCCGAACTCCTCTGGCTCTCCGGCCCAACGCACCTGGACGTGCATCTCGATCTGGTTGCCCCGTTGGGCAAACGCGATCCGCTCTCCGGCCTGCACCACCGGCACCGATGGATCCGTTTGAGCGAAGCAACCACAAGCGAGGGCCGCGCGGGGGACGGACCCAAAACCGAGAAACGCGGCGGCCATTGCCAGGGCCGCCCATCGTGAAGGGGCACATTCGAGGGATGAACGGAGAAGCGAGCGAGTCATGGGATGTCTCCTTCCCCGCCGGATGGCGGGGCCGAGGCGGATGGCCCCGTACACCAAATCTGATGCTGGAGCCCGAGGAGGGCAAGCCCATGGGCCGATGAAAGGCGAGGTCTTACCGGTTCGCTCGGGTCGAATCGGCCTCCAGGAATCGGCCTCCAGGAATCGGCCTCGAGGAATCGGCCTCGAGGAATCGGCCTCCAGGAATCGGCCTCGAGGAATCGGCCTCCAGGAATCGGCCTCGAGGTTCGGGAGCCACCGGAGGTGCTCCTTCGGCTGGGTCAACGAGCCCGCAGGGATCTCTTTGGGACCCTGGGCCGCCGGTCGCGGACCCGATCGGCAGGGTGTTCTCCATCGCTGGGGTCTCGACCCGTGCCGAGGTCTTTCGCCCGGTGTCGACCTCGGAGGGGGTCAGCCGGAGCAGCCGCGAAAGCAGCCGGCGGGTCCTTCTCCGCCGTATCGACAGACTCCGTTCTCGCCACCGATCTCTTCGCAATACCAGCACCGCCCGCAGTCGCAGTCGGTGCGACATTCGACCGGGCCGGAGCCCCATTCGGAGCACACCGAGCTTTCGCAGTCTTCTTCGGAAATCTCGCCGACGGCCCGCCGCAGGACGATCGGGCACCCTTCGCTCAGAGTGTCCGTCGAAGCGTCGTACAGATAGTCTTTGGACTCGCGTTCGGACTCACCCAGCACCGTATCGGTGGAGGTGTAGTCGGTCCGAAACAGATTCCCTGTCTCCATCAAGAGGGCGTCGCCGGCCGCAACTTGGATGTCACCACCGTTTCCGATCATGCTCGCCGGTACGTCGGAGACGATGCCCGAACCGGTGCCGGCTGCTTCGAACAGAAGACTGATCTCACGCAATTCGTCGGCGAAAGCCACTGTTCGGTCGAGCCAGGCTTCGATGGTGACGAGGCCATGATCGTCAGCCCAAGCCCGACAGCTTCGATGCGAAGGTTCCTTTTGCTGTGCCTGCCCATTTCGACGCTCTCTTTCCAAATCGCTCGTGCGTTCGATGGGACCCAGCTCGAGCAGCATGCCCACCGGTGGGTTCGCGCACTTCGAACGGTGGCCAAGATAGAGGCGCCGGCCCGAAGAGAGCAACGGGCAAGAAGACTGCTCGGGCAGGCGGTGGCACTGTCACGCTTCGCTGACCTTGCTCTCGTCGATGTGTCACATGCGTTGACGAGTCCGCAGCGAACCGCACTCGCAACCGCTTTGGAGGATCTCATCGAGGCCCGCATCATCGAAAGAATCGATGCGGAGCTGTCCCGGTCCTGTCTCGGCCACCGGCTGAAGGCCGAGGGTATGGACTTTGAGGCGCGCGTTTGGCTCACCTGTCCGGACTTGGATTCGACCGTCGAGTTGCATTTGGCCCGAGCTTCTCGAGGAGCCTCGTGGCGCGTGGTCGACGCGGCTTTCGATGGCGTTCTTTTGTCCCGTCAGTACCGGGCCATGATCAACAAGCAACTGAGACAGCGCGGCATCGCCGGCCTGCATCGCCGGCTTCGACAGCTGGGTCGAAAAACATCCACTGAAGAGGGAGATGCCGAATGAATCCGAACGGATCGCGCAGCCCTGACCAGAGCGTTCGAGCTTTTGGCGGGCCGTTTCGCGGTCGCTTCGTGGAGGTCGTATCGGTTCGCTTCGCCGCCGAGGGCGATTCCGGACGGACGTGACTCGTGCCATACCGGGGAGCGGGCTCCGGGCGCCAGCCGCGGCCCAGGCGCTGACCGGCGATGGTGGTGGGCGGAAGCATCCTCGGGCTCGCGCTGTCGGCGGCGCTGCAGACCGTCACCCTGAACGTGGATCCCGAGGTGGCCGCGCTTCTGCGGGAGCGCACCCGGGGGCACTTGGCAGGCTCCGGTCTGCAGGTCCGTTTCGTCGATGGCCCCTGTCCCGACCGGGGGCTGTGCGTGCGGGCCGGGAACGACGTGTTCTTTCTGACGACCCGAACCGAGGATGCGCCCCGGCGCTTCGAAGGGAGCCTCGGCGCTCGGGCTGAAATGCTGGCTCTCGCTTTGGCCTCGACCCTTCGGGCCCGGTCCCGGACGTTGCCCTCCCCGCCGGGACCGCCCCCGAACGTCGAGACCGAAGGCGGGACCGAGCCGTCCAGGGAGGGGCCCCGTTTGGGCTTCGCCTTGACGGCGCAGGCGGCGGCAGACGGCCTCGGTGCCCATCCCCGGGTCGCGGCGAGTGGTCACTGGGGGCACCGCTGGCGGCTCGGCATCGATCTGTGGTGGGGCGGCGGGACCGCCGAGCCGGACCCGCGGCTCAGTCTGGAGCTTTTGCGCGGAGGCGGAGGTTTGCGCGTAGAGCGGGCTTGGCGGCTCGGACCCTGGCACCTGGCCGCCGGTTTTCGCGCCGGCGTGGGCCTCGTGATTCGCGGAACCGAAGCGTCGGATCCCGCGATCCAGCCCGAGTCGTCTCAGACCACCCTCCTGCCCACGCTGGGGCCGACGGTCGCCGTGGAAAGGACGCTCGCTCGGACTTGGGCCCTCCGGCTCGAACTCCGAGCGGATGCAGTCCCTCGGATCTTGGAACTCGAACTGAATCGACCGGCCGGTCCCCTGCAGCTCGACGCGAGCTGGCCGATCCATCCCGTGATGGGCTTGGGGGTGGGATGGCGACCCTGATCCACCCCCGTTTTGACCCGGTCGGGGGAGTGCGGGCCTCCATGGGGAGTGGGTGTGCGTGAGGCCAACATCGACCCGGCGCTGGTGGACCGGGCGGTTCGGGATCGGGAGGCCGCCGGGGAATTGCTCCAGCGGCTTCTGCCCCGGGTCCGAAACCTCGTGCGTTACCTGGTCCGGGGGGACGGAGAGGTCGACGACATGGCCCAGCAGGGGTTGATCGCCATCTTGAAGGGGCTGCCCAGCTACCGGGGCGATGCGCCGGTGGAGCGCTGGGCCGATCGCATCGTGGCGCGGACCGTCTTTGCCCATCTGCGACGGGAGCGGCGCGAAAACGAAAAGCGGCGGGTACTGGCTTTGGTGCCCGATCCGGAAGCTGCCCCCACCGGCTATGGCCTTCGGAGGGATTTGGTGCGTTGGCTCGATGGGCTGCCCGAAGCCCAGCGAGATGCGCTGGTCCTTCACCACGTGGTGGGCCTGACCACGCCCGAACTGGCGGAGTGGCTCGGCGTGTCGGCAGAAACGGCCAAGAGCCGCCTGCGCCTCGGCATGCAGAAGCTTCGGGAGCGCCTGGGGTCAGACTCGGAGGTGGCCTCGTGAAGCCGCTGTTTCCCCTGGACGACCAGCCGGGTCCTGCGAAGCCCCTGGACGATGCCCGAGCTCAGTTGATGGTGGCTCGGGCTTTGGAGGCTGCTGGACCGCGGGCCGCTTCTGCAGGGCGGCATCGCCGAGGGCGCGGTTGGGCCGTGGCCGCCGTTCTGGTGTTCGGGCTGTCGGGAACGACTTGGGCCGCATGGCGGTCCGGCCTTCTTCCGACATTCGATGGACGGGGGCCTGGGCCGTCGCCGGTCATGGAGCCGAAGGTCGCGCCTGACGTCGGACTCGACTTCGAGGCCTCGCCTGCGGGCGAGGTCGAAGCCCCTCCGGAGGAGGGCAGTGCAAAGCCCAATGGGCCCGGGACCACGGGCTCGGCCGGGACGGGGCGTGCGGCGCCCGGGACCACGGGCTCGGCCGGTCCCGATACTGCCCCAGCGCCGACGGGACCCGAACGCACGCCGGGGTCGATGGCTGCCGCGTCTGCGCGCCCCGGCGCTCCTTCAGAGCGCGAGCCTCCCCGGTCCGCTCGCCGTGCGGCGTCTCGGGCCGCGCCGGTCGATCTGCTTGCCGAGGCCAACCGGCGCCGTCGCCTCGGCGAATGGAAGCGCGCCGCGTCCGTCTACATCCAGGCAGCCCGGCGCGCGAGCTCGCCCGCCATCCGGCAGACGGCGTGGGTTGCCGTTGGGGACCTGAGACTGGAATCAATGAACCGCCCCGGCGATGCCGTTTTTGCTTTTCGCGCAGCGCTGGATGTGGAGGGGCCCCTGGAGGCGGAAGCCTTGTGGGGCCTGGGGCTGGCCCTTTGGCGCTCGGGCCGCCCTGAAGAAGCCCGAAGGGTCTGGACCCGTCTGGTGCAAACTCATCCCGAGCGGGCCGAGGCTCGGCGGGCTCGAGCTCGATTGGAGCCATGAGGCAGCTTCGAGCCGGTATCCTGGTCCTGCTGGCCGCCTGCTCGGTCAACGATCCGGTGGCGATCCTTCGCGGAGACGGCGGACCGTTCGACGACATGGAGGCCGCGGACGGCGGACTGGCCGACGCCGCCTCCCAGGATGGCGGGCCGGAGCTGGGCTGCGACGCCGGGGACTCGGTCCTCGTTTGGAACGAAACCGCGGCGCCCTTTGGCATGTGCGTCTGCGGCGATCTGACGAGCTCCGGACCCCTGGTTCTGGATGGTTCGGGTGCGGTCGGCGGCACCACGGCTTTGGAAGACCGGGCTCGGGTCGAAGAAGGCCTGTGGTTGAACGGAGATCTGAGCGGGACCGCTCGGGCGGACATCCAGGCCCGCGAGCTCTACGTGGCGGGGGCGCTGCAGTCGGACGCCGCCGTCCGGGTCGAGCGGATCGTGGGCGCCGGGGGCGACGTGCGGGCGGCGCTCCTCGAGGCGAATCTCGGGCTTTCGCTGCCTGCAGGGGCGCGCCTCGATGTGGCGACCCTTCAGGCTTCGGTGCGCCGAGCTCCGTTTTTCGGCTTCGAGCCCTGCGACTGCACGGCCCGCGAGCCATCGGATCCGTGGGCAGGCAGGGGCGTGGATCCGAAAGACCTGGTGGGCAACCAGACCCTGCCCTGCGGGGCTCTTCGGACCTCGTCACTGACGGCGGATGCCCCCACCACCTGGGCCGTCTCCGAACCCACCCAGCTCTGGATCGACGGGGACATCAACCTCGATGCGGGCCTCGTCGTCGAGGTCGCGCCTGGGGCGGGCCTGGACCTGATCGTGACCGGCACCCTCGTATCCGCCGGCCGCGTGACCCTGGGGTCGGTGCAGGGGCCGGTCAACCTGCGGGTCTCGGGGCGGGGCACGCTTCAGCTGAGCGGGGACGCGGAAGTCTATGGGGATCTGGACGCGCCGGCGGCTCGACTGGTGAGCAGCGCAGCCCTGGATGTGCAGGGCAGGTTGCGCGTACGAAGCCTGAGTACCGTGGGCGAGGTCCGGGTGCGAGGAAGCAGCAGCATTTTGGAGGCCGGGGAGCCGTGCGGGCAAGATGGCGATTGCCGCGCCCCGTCCGTGTGTTCTCCCGACGGCGCCTGCGGTCCCTGACGCTCAGGACAAGATGTCCTCGGCGATTCGACCGCCGGCGGCCGGCCAAATCCGGTGGACGTCCGGGTCGGTCCCCTTGTCAGCCCCGAGCCCCAAGCCCTCCACGACTGCTTCGAGGACCTCGTAGGAGGTGCCGCCCTGGGTGGCGGTTCCCTGTGCAAAGCTCGACATTCTCGTTGCCACCATGCTAGGCCCACGTTCTCCCGTGTGGTCTTGACCGTCTCCCATGTCCGTCACCTGCACCACCACGGTATTGTCGATGAGCTTCGTTCCCGGTGCGGCCGGATCATCTTCATCGCGCAAACGCCGAATCAAATAGGCCACACATCGACTCAGATAGTTGGTCATCTCGGCATTGTCGGTCGCTGGGGCGGAATGACACGAGTTGTGGTGGTCGCCCCGGAAGTTCGTGTCGTGACCATACCAAGTGGCCTGGTGCCAGCCGAGTTGCAGTGTGAAGACGTTCGTCACGCCGCAGCGGAAGGCCGCTACGATCACGTCGGACTGAAGCTCCGACTGCAGCGCGAAGGCACCGTTGCCCGCCTCATCGCCCGACGTTGGGTAGCCTCGGACGTTCCAGGCCGGAGCTGAGCAGGCCCCGTCGGGCGCTTGCGACATTCGGCTTTGAAGTCGAGCCTCGAGCTCGTTCAGCGCCTGCTCGTTCGCCTCCAGGGTCTCTCTCTCGAAACCACCCAGCCGGGTCTTCAACGCCGCCAAAGCTTCCCGATGCATGTCCATCACCCGCTGCTTGCGGCTCGATGCCCCGTCTTTCATGTCGGTAGCAGTTCCGCCAAAGAGCTGCTGGTACGCCCTTCCTGGATCGTCCTGGGCGGGAACCGTATTGCCGTTCTTCCGTCCGATGAGCTCATTCGGGTTGGTTTGGACTCCGAGGGCGTAGGAAGGGAAGGGCGTATCGACTCCGATGACGCTCGCGATCTGTTGGTCGATGGAGTCGCTGGTCCAATCTCGGGTCCAGCGAAGCGGCCCCATGCATTTGCGCGTGTTTCCATGTCCGCTGTTGGGGATCGAGACCTCTCGGAAGTTGCATAGCTCTTTCACGTCCTCGTAGGCCAGGGTCGACAGATTCATGGTCTGGCCATTGGGCAGCCAAAGGCCTTTGGGCGCGCCATTCGGCGTATAGACGAAAACGACGCGTTTCACGGCACCGGTCTGGGCGCGGGCGTGTCGCTGGATCATCAATCCCCCGAGCAAGGGGAAGGCCCTAACGAGCGATGCTCCAAAGCCAGCGTGGCCCAGGGTGCGGAGGAAACTGCGACGGTCCAGGTGTGAAGAAGGCGTTCGTGTCATGGTGATTCTCTGGGATTTCGAATGGACGCCCTCAGCGACGCAGGGCCGAAATCTCGTGGAGCGCGATGTCGATGATCAGAGCCCGCGGGTCTTCGCCGGCCCTTTGGAAGGAATCGAGCAACTCGGATTGCATGCACGCGAAGGCGCGGCGGCGTTCGGGCGAAAGATCTTCTCGTTGACTGCGGTCCACGTCCCGCTCGGTCAGCGGCAAGCCGGTAGCCCACCGGAAGGTCTTTCGTACGAGACATCGGTCCAAAGCTGGTGCGTTGGCGATCCGGTTCGAAAAGTCTTTCGCACCGCTGAAATCGATCGATGTCGAATCCACGGTCGAGTCGACACCAAAGAGTGTTCCGCGAATCGAAACGACTCGATCGATCCCACCGATGGTTTCGATCACGCTGTCATCTCCGGCTTTGGGACGCATGCGCCCCAGGTGGTCGAAGTCTTCCAGGCCGAAAAGGGGGTTGATGATCTTTTCGTGGCATCCGGCGCACGCGTCGATGCCGTCCGTATAGATGAAGTAGAACTCCCGGCTGCTGAGCGCGCCCTCCTGCTGCTCTCGCTCTGCCACCCGAGCCTGGGCGAGGGCCCTTTGTTCGTCGATATCGTCGCCAGCAAGCGGGGAGTTGGGTGGGTCGATGTGGTGGCAGAGGGCATCTTGGCGGGCGTGAACGGCTCGCAGGATTGGGGCAGACCGGCCGGCATGGGCGTGCAGTGCCATGAAGGCGCCGCTGGCAATGGGGCCGCCCCGACCCGTAACCCGAACCCGAGCAAAGTCGGAGCCAAAGTCTCCCGTGACCCCGTAATGGGTGGCCAGCGTCCGATTCAGGAACGTGTAGTCGCCGTCGAAGAACTCGGAGTAGGGCGCATCGCCATACACGACGTGGAGGAAGTGCTGGCGCACCTCTTCGATCATGGCCCGGCGCACTTCCATGGTCAGGTCGGGTACATCCGGGCGGTTCACCTTCAGAAGCTCTTCGAGTCCGTACCACTGTACGACGAGGTCGCCGATGTGTTCCCGCCCACGCGGACTGTCGACGAGGCGTTGGACCTGAGCCCGAAGCTGCGACTCGGTGCTCAACCGGTCGGACTCGGCGGCGGCGAGAAGCTCCTCGTCGGGGCCGGACCCGGTGAGCATGAAACTCAGGGCCGAAGCGAGCTCGACGGGACCGAGGACCCAATCACCGGACCTCGCGCCCCCGAGAATGGACGGTTCGCTTTGCCCTGCAGTGTACCAACCGCGATCCAAGGCGGTTCGAAGCTCGACGCCCGATTCGATCCGGTAGAGAAAGTAGGGGGATGTCAAGGCCGCTTCCAAGGCCACATGCATGGCGTCCGGTCCGAATTCCTCGAATATCTGGAGGAACCGTTGCTCCTGAGCTTCGGTCTGCTGACCGCGAAAGACCCGGGGCAGAAACTCGCTCACGAAGCGCGGGCCGCAGTTGGTGTCGCAGCGAAACGGGCGTCCCTCCTCTACAGCCCATCGGGCGATGGCCTCTGCGTTTCGAAAATACTGGTCGAGTATGGCACCGTTCACCCGCTTGCCGGTCATGTTTCGAAATCCGCCTCGAGCTCCGTCGTTGTTCTTTACAGAAGAGCCATAGTCGAAGGGAATACTCAGCAGATCCTCCAGGCTTCGCTGATACTCTCGGCTCGAGAGCAACGTCAGCCGCCGCTCGGCTCGCGGAGTCGCTTCCGTGCAGTCTTGCGTCGGCAGGGGTTGGATATGGGAGCGGATGTGGTCGGCGGTGAGCTCGGCGCACTCGTCCCGGCAACTGCTGCCGGCCCCCAGCGGCATGGTTTGTTCGATGTAGCTCGCGAGAGCGGAGCCGTGCCTCGTGACTGCGGCCCGAGCGTCCAGCCGAAAATCGCCAGCTCGGTTTCCGCTCGAAAGAACGGAGTCTTCGCGAAAGCTTCCGTGACAGGACGCGCACTGTGCATCCCACCACGCAGAGCCGCTGGCCTCACCCGGTGAGGGTCCAGGGTCTGATGCCCGGTCCTCCTGGGAGGCGAGGGCCCCTCCGGCGGCGGGCTGCGAGCCAAAGCTTTCGGCCGGGCCGAGCACCTCGCCGCTGCATCCTCCCGAAACAGACAGCAGGAAGAGCTTCGCACCGAGACAGCCGTGCCTGGTCAGCCGGAACATCGTGCTCATGGAGTCAGCGCCCAGCCGAACCGGGTCACGAAGCGGCAGAAAAAGTCGAACGCCGACCCGAACCCACATCGGCGCCTCCAGGGGCCATGGATCGAGCCACCCTCGAACCTGCCGAGAAAGCCACCTACCCGCTGCGTCCCCCGCAGGGTCGATGCCTCGCGAATGTGCCCACGCTCTTGCGGTTCCGCGATTTCCCAACTCGCGACTGAATTTGCGTTCCTGGTGCGGGGTGCCTGAATGGCGGGGCTGCCCTGGTCGAAAAGCGACCGAGGTTTGGGACTTTTGACGAAATCCAGGGGCGGCTGTCTGTAGGACCCACTGCCTCTCGGCTTTCGTCGGGGGCCTCTTTTGGATTACTCCCTGCTACCCTCGTCGTGTGGAGTTCGACCTGCTCGAGAAGGCCGGCTTGCTGCTGTGGCCGATCTTGGCTCTGTCGGTCCTGGGGGCAGCCCTTACGGCCCATCGGATCGTCTTCTTCTGGCGCGCTCGAAGGCGGGACGAGATCTCATTAAAGCGGGTTCTACCTCTCATCGACAAAGGTCGGCTCGAAGAGGCCGAGGCCGAGTGCAAGCGCCTTCACGGCCCGGTCGCCCGGGTCCTCGAGAGCCTCTTGTCGGCCTGGTCTCTCCCCGAAAGCCAGCGCAAAGCCCTGGTTACCGTGGCAGCCGAACGGCAGCTTCGGATCGCTGAGTGGGGTGTTCGACCCTTGGCGGTGATCGCCCGAGTCTGTCCCCTGATCGGGCTCCTCGGCACGGTGATCGGTCTGGTGGAAGCCTTCATCGCCTTTTCGAGCGGGGGCGGAGAGCCCAATCCGGCGATGCTCGCCAGCGGGATCTGGAAGGCGCTCTTGACCACGGTTGCCGGCCTGATGGTCGCCATTCCGGCGATCTTCGCGCACGAGTGGTGCTCCGCGCGGGTCGACCAGCAACTCTTCGCGATCAAGGAAGCGGTCGCTCGAGCGCAGGGACAGGGGAAGGGCTGATGGAGCTCGAACTCCAACGGCGACCGAGACCCTCTCTCAGCCCCGAGCTGACACCGCTCATCGACGTCGTCTTTCAGCTTCTCGTCTTCTTTTTGCTTACCACGACGTTCACCTTGCCGGCGGTGCCCTTGGACCTTCCCGAAGCGAAAAGCGGTCACGAGCGCCGCGACGAAGGGGCGATGGTTTTGTCGATCACGGAGTCGGGGGAGATCTTCATCGAAGAGAGTCGCCTTCCGATCGACAAGTTGGATGCCGTAGTGTCTCAAAGGGTCCGACTGCAGCCCAACCTTCGGGTCGTCATTCGGGGGGATGTCGCGTCTCGCTACGGGCTCTTCATCGAGGTCCTGGACGCGTGTCGTCGTGCGGGAGCGAAAATGGTGCTTCTCGAGACCCGTCCCGAGGCCGAGTAGCGGGGTGCGTCCTTGCGCGGCTCGGGCGAGGTTTGAAAATCGTTTCGTCATGCTGCAGGAGGATGCGAAAGGGCTCGGAAGACGTGGCTCGAACGTGGCCGGAATCGTGCTCGGTGTCGCCCCAAAGGCCAGGGTCTGGACCCAGCTGCCCGACATTTGCCGTATCGATGGCAGCTGCTGGGAGACTGGAGATCGCCATCCCGATTCTCCTTGCTTGGTGGTTGACCCGGCATCGAGTGGGGACGACTGGGTGATCGCAGAAGGCCGATGGTTCGTTGAGGTCGGCTTGTGGCTTTTTTGGGGGGCGGCGGTCTTCCTCGCGCGGATATGCCTGCACTGAGCCACTGAAAAGAGAGACTCGGAGTCCTTTGCGGATACGGAAGCCAATCTGAGCTAGTCGTTGTCGACGACGAGCGGAACCGCTGCGCGCCGGTCGTCGTCCTTCGAAATCACCTCGATGAAGGAGCCACCGAAGCCCGTGGCACTGGTGGCCGTCGTGACGCACGTGCCGGACAAATCCAGTTCCATTTCGACCAGTTCGCCGTCGCCCCAGATGACGCGTTCTTCGACACCGGGTAGGTCTTCGAGGGCGAAGGTACACGGCACCCCATCCAGAATGAACGCGTCGGACCAAAGCCAGATGACCGGGTCGGTCAACGCTTCGTCTCGCTCCGGGTCGTAGATCTGTACCCGCAATCTGGCCCGCTCGTACCCGCCTGCCGAGTCGGTATCGAGGAGACAGTCGTTGCAGACGATGCGCTTCCCCGGCAGGTCCGAGCAGTCCCCGTCGGTGCATTGCTCTTCGTCGCCGCAGTCCTCGTCGACCTCACAGTCTCCGCAACTGATGCCGAAGGGAAAGCCGCAAGCCGTCACCAACAGCAGCATGAGCGTCGACAACCCATGCCTCAGACTCCGAATCCCCATTCCGGCCGCCCCCAAGTGGATATGTTTGCCCGCCCCCTGACACCCGTCCCGAGCGAAGCGGGCGATCGCATCCAGCTGTACCAGCCACGCCGGCCGACCTTTTGTGCCCCGAGACAAGCCGCTCCAACACGCTGTGGATACCAGTCCTGCCACCGAACCACGAAAGGAAAGCGACGCCCCCAGCATCCCTGCCCCCGCGCTCCACCATTTCGCTCGGGAATCGTGGAGCTGGCCACTGCCTGGGCTGTGGTCGGGTCCTGAAAGAGCTCGAGACCGCTCTCGGCCGAGGGGGGCTTCGAGGGCTCTGAAGGACCCAACCCTTCGAAAACGAGAAGTTCTACGGACCGCTGTGTCAGCGTCGGCGGCGCCGAGAGGTTCGGTGTCGTGGTGACGGCTTGGGGGGAAGTTCGTCGAATGCAGCAAAGCGGGCTCCGGGGCCTGCGGGAACCGTGCCCGGCGGACGCTTTCGAGGGGCCGGGTCGTGCCGCTCGGCTTTCGCGCCGAGCAGCTTGCGAAGCGCTGCAACGTCGGGATCCGGTGGTGCGACCCAATCTCCCCTCAGTAGCCTTCGAAGCTCTTCGATGAGAGGCGTTCGAAGCGATTCGATATATGACTCAATCTTCTCGAGTACGCGCGAGGCCGGGTCATCTTCTTCGACCTGGGCCCGCAGAGCGACCTCACCTACGCAGCGAATGGCGGCCTCGGGGAGCTCCGCGTCGGGAGCAGCCCGCTGAATCCGAACACTCAGCCAGGCGACGGCGGCAGTGATCGCTACGTCGGGAGCGATCCTCGGGTCGGCGTCGCTTCGGTCGAGCAGCTCTTTTAGGCGGTCCTCGATGCTCGGCATCTCGCATTCCTTGTCGGTCGCGACGGCTCGGTCGAGCAGCAAAAAAAGCCTTGGTACGGCCCGTTCGGCCTACGAGGACGTCTCCTGCTTCCAGCGCTCGGCCACGGCTCTTCGGGCGTCGGCAACCTTCGACGAAGCCTCCCGATTCGGGATCCCATGGGGATCGACCTGAGCCAAGCGCTTCAGCTGCCGATGGAGGCGAAGTTTTTGATGGGGCGTCAGCGGTGACCCTCGCCGCTCCTGCATCAAACCGATGAGCGCGCCCGCCGCATCGGTCATGGACTCGAACGTCTCTCGGTTGACCTGAGGATCTACCGGAAACCGCGTACCCATCTGGAGTTTGGCCATCTTCTTCAGGACGTTCTGGCCCAGCTGCAGCTGTTTCGTCTGCTGCCCGACGTCATCGAGCCATCGGTCGCTATGCGCCTGTCCGAGGGTGCGTGGACGATCGATTCCTTGCATGCCACCCGTCCCTTTCGCCGGCTCGAGGGGTCTTCTGGAGGCTCATGCCGCCACGAATGGCGCCTTCCGCCAGCTGCTCTTCGTATCGGCGATCGGCCCGCGTTGTTGTGCGAAATCGCGATGACCGAAATCTGCCCGGATCGGAGCCACAGCTCAGCCGACGGATCGGAGCCCGCCTTCAGGCCTTGCGAACGCTCCCCATCAAAGACGCTACCGACACGCTCGCATCCTTTCCCACGGGCAGCTCCGCCGGATTCACTTCGACGGCGGGTTCCGCAGATACCGATGTGGCTTCGAGGACACGGTTCTTCTCGGAAGAGCCTTCCATCTTCTCGCGTGGCTTGCCTTCTGGAGTCGGAACCGGCTCGGCTCGACCTGCTTCCGCAAGGTCGTCTGCATCAGAGCGAGCGCTGCTCGAGCCCTCGTCCGTCTGGGGAGCGGACCGCTCGGACTCGCGATCTTTGTCGACATCTGTTTGTTCCTTATCGGCCTCGCGCATTCGCCGGTCCGCATAGATGCTTTCGACTTGTCCGGTCGCGTGGGAGGAGACGGACGAATTCTCCAAAAGCTTCTGTCGGTTGTTTACCGTGACGCGAGCGGTGTGGGCTTGCAGCAAACCGTCTGCCGCCAAGTTGGCAAGCTGCTGATCGTGACGCCGTACCCGCCTCTCTTCGGCCTGCTCGAACTGCTGCTCGACCTCGTGCTTTCGCCGGCTCTGCAGCATGTCCCAGTAATCGTCGTCCCGGTCTTTGTCTGAACGGAGCTGGGAGATGTACGAGTAGCGCCGTGGATCGCTCCCTGCGAAGGTCAGCCAGACCGGGGTTTCGGTGCCGAAGGCGTCGGCGACCGCGTGGATACCTTTGTCCCAGGTGCGTTTGACGGCCTCGACGCCGGACTCCACCGTGTCCTGGACGAAGTCGACCCCGGCCTCCACCGTGTCCTGGACGAAGTCGACCGCCGTCCCGACCGCGCCGGTCACCGCGTCCCAAGCACCGCTCAGGGTGTCCCCAATTTTGCTCAGCAACGACACGACGCCCTCAGTATCGGCCGAGGTCTGATTTCGTTGCGCCGGGCTGGCGCCTCCGGGCTCCCACGGACGCTTTCCGACGCGCCGGACGGTCATGGAGGTCGCGGTTGGGTGACGATCCCGGGAGGCTGCTGCTTCGACCTCGTGGCGCGGCGGCCTCGGAGTTCACCCGACGTTGCTGGCCGCCTTCTTGCAGACGACCCGTATGTTCGGACGCGTCGAGTCGGGGACCGGTCGGGCTGGGTTTCGGGTCGGAAAAAGATCCCGGCAGTCGACGCGACGCGAAGGGGGTCGACCATGGACGCATCGGACACCATTCGATGGTTCGACGATCTGGGCGCCAACGACGTGGATCTCGTCGGCGGAAAGAACGCAGCCCTGGGCGAGATGATCCAGAATCTGAGCGCGCACGGGGTGCGGGTCCCCACCGGCTTCGCGACCACCTCCGTGGCGTACCGGTCCTTTCTGGAACACAACGACTTGCGGAGCACGCTCCATCGGCTCCTGGAGGCGTTCGAGCGAGAGTCTCGCTCGCTGTCGGAAGTGGGAACGGAGATCCGCGCCTCCATCGGTCGCGGAAGCTTTCCGCCCGAACTCGAGGCGGGAATCCGAAAGGCCTACGAAGAGCTCGGGCGCCGGATCGGCATTCGGGATCCGGCGGTGGCCGTTCGCAGCAGCGCGACTGCGGAGGACCTTCCCGAGGCGAGCTTTGCGGGACAGCAAGAAACCTTTCTTCACGTTCGCGGTGGGGACCGCCTGATCCAGGCGTGTCGAGACTGCTTTGCATCGCTCTTCACCGATCGCGCCATCCACTACCGGCACCTGCGTGGATTCGATCACATGCACGTTGCCTTGTCGGTCGGCGTCCAGCGGATGGTTCTGTCCGACCGAGCATCGGCAGGCGTCATGTTCTCGATCGACACCGACAGCGGGTTTCCGGATGTGGTGGTGATCGACGCGGCTTGGGGCCTCGGTGAGTCTGTCGTTCAGGGAACGGTCGATCCCGATGAATACCGCGTCTTCAAACCAGGCCTGGGTAAGCAGGGCACCACGCCAATTCTGAGCATTTCAGTAGGTCGAAAAGAACAGAAGATCGTCCACCGGACCGAGGGAGAACGCACGACTGAAATGGTTGAGACGACCGACGCAGAACGTCGGAAGCGGGTGCTGTCCGATGAAGAGATCCTGACCCTCGCCCGATGGGCCGTGACGATCGAATCCCACTACCAACGGCCGATGGACATGGAATGGGCGAAAGACGCCGAGACCCAGGAGCTTTTCTGCGTTCAGGCACGCCCCGAGACCGTGCATTCCCAAAAGCAGAGCCGGAAATTCGAGACCTATCGCTTGCTGGAGGAGGGTGAGGTCCTGGCCACCGGGGTGGCGATCGGAGAGGCCATCGCCAGCGGGCGAGTCCGGGTTCTATCGCGCCCGAGCGAGATGTCTCGCTTCGAGGATGGCGATGTTTTGGTCACCCAGCGCACCGACCCGGACTGGGGACCGGTGATGAAGCGAGCGGTTGCCATCGTGACGGATCACGGGGGGAGGACCAGTCACGCGGCCATCGTGAGTCGGGAGATCGGCGTTCCGGCGGTGGTGGGCACCGGCAGAGCCACCGGTGTGCTCCGAGACGGGATGCAGGTCACGATCTGCTGTGCCGAAGGCAGCGAGGGACGAATCTATCGAGGGGCGCTTCCGTTCGAGGCGCACGAGATCGACCCGGGGGACCTCCCCGAACCGCCTGTAAAGATCATGATCAATCTGGCTGCACCTGACGCCGCGTTCCACTGGTGGCGCTTGCCCGTGCATGGGGTTGGGCTCGCCCGAATGGAATTCATTATAAATGACGTCATCAAGATTCATCCGTTGGCTCTAGCCCGCTTCGACGGGCTGGAAGATGCCGAGGCGAGGCGACGCATCCAGGAACTCACCTCCGGCTACGAAGACAAGACCGAGTATTTCGTCGAACACCTTGCCCGAGGCATCGCCACCATTGCGGCTTCGCAGTATCCTCATCCGGTTGTCGTTCGGTTGAGTGACTTCAAGACGAACGAATACGCCAAACTGATAGGCGGAGCCCAATTCGAGCCCCACGAAGAGAACCCCATGTTGGGCTTTCGAGGGGCTTGTCGTTACTACAGCGACCGATATCGCGACGGCTTTGCCCTCGAGTGTCGGGCATTGAAGAAGGCTCGGGAGGAGGTTGGCTTAGACAACATCGTGGTAATGGTTCCTTTCGTCCGAAGCGTCGAAGAGGCGGACCGGGTCCTCGAAGCGATGTCGGAGAACGGGCTCGAACGGGGGCAAAAGGGGCTCCGCGTCTTCATGATGTGCGAGATCCCCTCTAACGTCTTCTTGGCAGAAGCGTTTGCCGCTCGCTTTGATGGCTTCTCCATTGGAAGCAACGACCTGACGCAGCTCGTGCTCGGTGTCGACCGAGACTCGGAAGACCTGAGCGGGTTGTTCGACGAGCGAAACGAAGCCGTCAAGATGGCCATTGCGCAGGTGATCGAACGGGCCCACCGCGTTGGATGCAAGGTGGGGATATGCGGCCAAGCCCCCAGCGATCATCCCGATTTCGCCCAGTTCCTGGTAGACCGAGGGATCGACTCCATCTCTTTGAATCCGGACTGTGTACTCGACGTTCTGCGGCGACTCGGGGTCGGGAAGTGCCGAGGTGACGGAGCGTGAAGTCGTGCGGGAACCAGGTCTCCAACTCCGAGCTAAACGTCGATGGTTCGGACTGCACGCAAACTGCACGGAGCGCTTCCAGCGAACAAGCGAAGAGGGCAAGCAAATCGCCTGGTACCGTAGTGGCAGTGCGTGGCAGCGTGGTTGACGTCCGCTTCGATACCCAGCTTCCACCACGTGGACGAAAGCTCGAAGCCGGACCCGAGGGGCGCTACACCTTGGAGGTTGAGAGTCACCCGAAGCCGGATATCGTTCGCTGTATCGCCCTCAATCCTACGCGCAGGCTCGGGCGAGGCATGCTTGCGCGCGACACGGGCGAAACGTTGCACATTCCCGTGGGCGAGGAGCTGTTGGGACGCATGCTGGACGTCTTTGGGAATCCCCTCGACCGCGAGGGGCCCATCAAAGCTTCTCGGCGCTGGAGCATCCACCGGCCACTGCTTCCACTGGCG
The DNA here is from genome assembly GCA_031800475.1 of Myxococcales bacterium LLY-WYZ-16_1. Taxonomy (GTDB): domain Bacteria; phylum Myxococcota; class Kuafuiibacteriia; order Kuafuiibacteriales; family Kuafuiibacteriaceae; genus Kuafuiihalomonas; species Kuafuiihalomonas phototrophica. Next base: position 28,589 of record DAPKRQ010000017.1, on the reverse strand, counting down.
CAACGGAAGACCGGCCGGGAGATCTTCGAAACGGGGATCAAGGCCATCGACCTCTTGTCACCCCTGGAGCGGGGCGGAAAATCCGGTCTCTTCGGAGGTGCCGGAGTGGGAAAGACCGTATTGATCAACGAGCTGATCCACAACATGGCTCAGCGCTACGAAGGGGTCAGTCTTTTCTGCGGAATCGGCGAGCGCATGCGCGAGGCCAAAGAGATGTACGAGGCCATGCTGGACACCGGCGTCCTCGAGCAGGCCATCTTGATCTACGGGCAAATGAACGAACCGCCGGGGGCACGGTTCCGCGTGGGGCATGCGGCCCTCACTGTGGCCGAGTACTTCCGTGACGTCGTGAGGCGAGACGTGCTCCTGCTGATCGACAACGTATTTCGGTTCGTCCAGTCCGGGACCGAGGTGTCGGGCCTGATGGGACGCATTCCCTCCCGGGTGGGCTATCAACCGACTTTGGCGACGGAGCTGGCGGAGCTCCAGGAGCGGATATGCAGCTCGTCCAGCGCAAGCATCACATCGGTGCAGGCCGTTTACGTCCCGGCGGACGATCTGACGGATCCGTCGGCGACCCACATCTTCTCCCACCTGTCGGCCTCGCTCGTTTTGTCCCGCAGGCGTGCATCACAAGGGTTTTATCCGGCCATTGATCCACTGCAGACCGAATCGAAAATGCTGACGCCCAGTGTCGTGGGACAGCGTCACTACCGCGTCGCACAGGCGGTGCGAAGCACCCTGGCCGAATACGAGGAGCTGAAGGACATCATTTCGATGCTCGGTCTCGAAGAGCTCTCTCGAAGAGATCAAGGAACGGTTCAAAAGGCCCGTCGACTGGAGCGGTTCTTGACGCAACCGTTCTTCAGCACGGAGCAGTTCACGGGAAAGTCCGGGAAGCTCGTCCGACTGCAGGAGACCATCGAAGGGGCGGAAAGAATTCTTTCGGGTGAGTTCGACGAGTGCAACGAACGCGCCTTCTACATGATCGGGACGATCGAAGAAGCAAGGAGGGACCGAGATGATGCATGAGGTCGCAAGTCCCGGGCGGATGCGCCTGCGCATCGATCTTCCCACCGAAGTCCTCGTGAATCGAGAGGTGTCGAAGGTGATCGCCGAAGCGGAGGACGGATCGTTTTGCCTGTTGCCTCGGCATGTAGATTTCGTTGCAGCCTTGGTCCCGGGTGTCGTCTGTTATGTCGAGGACGCACCGAGGCTCGCTTCCACCGAAGGAGCGGAACGCTTCGCAGCAGTGGATGCGGGCATCCTCGTAAAGGTCGGAGCAAACGTGCGCATCTGCACCCTGGACGGAGTCCTGGGCGATGACCTGGAGGTCCTTTCGACCCTGGTGGCCGATCGATTCATGCAGCTGGATGAGCAGGATCGCCGGATCCGAAGTGCGCTGGCCCGCCTGGAGGCGGGAGCGCTTCGGGGCTTTCACCGGATGCAGGAAGGGAGCGATGGTTGAGCCCAAAGCCCCGGAGCCGCCCGACGATTCCCGCATCCGCGAGCCTTCCGGACGACTCGAGCGCGACCGCAGCCACCAACAGACGGAGGATCTGAGTCGTTGTGTGGGCAGGCGAGCCCGACGAAAGCTCCGAGCTCGCCGGTCGGGGCGCCGCCCGGTGTGGTTCGGCCTGGGGCTGTTCGGGCTGATCGGTTGGTCGGTGGCCATCCCCGCGGTGGTGGGAGTGGCGGTCGGGCGCTGGATCGACGGTCGATGGCCGGGGCCGATTTCCTGGACCCTGACCTTTCTCATCGTCGGCGTCGGGTTGGGATGCCTCAACGCCTGGTACTGGACCCAACAGGAGAGCCGCCGTGAGTGAGCCGGTCGAGATACCGAACGACTTCGCGACATCCGCAGAGAAGGAGGCATCGTGACTCTGTGGATCGAATACGGCACTGCTGTTGTCGTTGGGGGCCTGCTGGCTGGGGGATTCTTCGGTGGGCTGTGGTACACCGTCCGAGACCTTCACGGCTCGGGCCAACTGGCCCTGAGGCTCGGGGGCAGTCTGTTTCTTCGCCTGGCCGGGGCGTTATTGGGCTTTTGGGCGGTGCTCGAGTGGGGCGGCACAGCCCATCTTGCTTTCGCGATGGGTGGATGGCTCTTCGTTCGGATCTGGGTCGTGCGCCGAGTAACAGGCAGGCTCGAAGCTACGCCGGTCGCCGAGGAGGTCGAATCGTGACGATCACGCCGGATCGATGGATCCTCTTGGAGTGGGGCGACATTCTGTTGAATGCCACCGTGGCCTACACCTGGCTAGTGATGGTCTTGGCCACCGTCGGGTCGTGGCTCGTGACTCGAAAACTATCGACGGGCACCGAGATCTCCCGCTTTCAGAATCTGGTCGAAGTATTGGTCTCCGGCATCCGTGAGCAGATCCGGCAGGTCAGCCGGCAAGACCCCGGACCCTATCTACCGTTTGTAGGAACTCTGTTCGTGTTTATCGCACTCTGCAATCTATTGAACATCGTGCCAGGCTACATGGCGCCGACCGGTTCGCTGTCCACGACGACGGCTCTGGCGATCTGCGTCTTCGTTGCGGTGCCGCTCTATGGAGTCCTCCACGAGGGACCCATGGCGTACCTGAAACACTATCTGCAGCCGACCTGGCTGATGCTGCCCTTCAACGTGATCGGCGAGCTATCCCGAACCATAGCGCTGGCCGTCCGTCTTTATGGCAACATGATGAGCGGCACCGTGATCGCCGCGATTCTTCTCGGTCTGATACCCTACTTCTTTCCCGTGGTCATGCAGCTATTGGGGCTTTTGACGGGGATGATCCAGGCCTATATCTTTGCCGTCTTGGCGATGGTCTACATCGCGTCGGCAACTTCGGCCCATCGACGGACAGAATCGTCGCAGGGCGGACCTTCGAAGGAAGGTGGCCGGGAACGCTCGCCGACGAGCCCGGCAGGAGGAAACCAGAATGGATGAACTGTCGATCATCGGCATGGCATCGATCGTAACGGCAGGACTCACCATCGCCATCGGATCGATTGGACCGGCCCTCGGGGAGGGCCAGGCGGTCTCCCGTGCGTTGAGCGCCATCGCGCAGCAGCCGGACGAGGCCAATACCATCACCCGAACCTTGTTCGTAGGTCTGGCAATGATCGAGTCCACCGCGATCTACTGCTTCGTCGTGGCCATGATCCTCATCTTTGCCAATCCCTTTTGGGATCACGTGACGGCTTCGGCGGGAGGCTAGGCCGATGGAGATCGATTGGATCACCGTCTCGGCCCAGATCGTCAACTTTCTGATCCTGGTGGCCTTGCTCCGGAAGTTTCTTTATCGACCGGTGATCGACGCCATGGAGCGGCGTGAACAGCACATCGCAAACAGGCTCGAGGAGGCCGAACGGCGGGAGAACGAGGCGGAGGCCCGAGCTCGGGAGCATTCGGAAAGGATGGAGGCGCTCGAGCGGAACGAACGCCACTACCAGGAAAGAGCGCGGCGAGAAGCCGAGGAGACGAAGCAGGCCTGGCTCGAGGAGGCGCGTGCAGACGTGGACAGACTGCGGGATGAATGGACGCGCCAAGTGGAGCGAGAGAAGGAAGAGTTCCTCGGAGCTCTTGGTCGAGAAGCGGTGTCGGCAATCCATTCGGGGCTGCGCAAGGCTTTTCAACAAATGGCAGACGTCGATCTGGAGGAGCGAATCGTTCGGGTGTTCTCTCGTCGCCTGACGGCCTTGAATGCCGAAACGCGAGCAAAGCTGGTGCAAGAAGCCAACGTGGTCCGGATCGACAGTGCGTTCGACCTGAACGAAGGTACCCGGGAGCGATTGGAGCGAGAGGTTCAGGAGTCCATCGGAGATGGCGTCGAAGTAAGGTTTGGTCAGAATACGGAGCTGTTGTGTGGAGTCGAGCTCATCGGAGGGGGAAGCAAAGTGTCCTGGAGCTTGGCTTCCTACTTGGATGAACTTCGAAGCCGAATGATGCAGTCGCTCGAAGCACACCCGGGAAGGGGGAGCTGATCCGTGCTCCACGCGGTCTTGCAGTCGGTCTCGGAGTCGGTGCGGCAGGGGATCGATCGGAGCGCTCCCGAGCTGCGCTCCGAAGAAGTGGGTACCGTTATGCTCGTCGAAGGCGGCATCGCTCGAGTTCGGGGACTGCTCAACGTGACCTCCGAGGAGCTGGTCCGACTGCCGGGGAACGTGCTGGGAGTGGCCATCGACCTTCGTCCTGATGACGTGGGAGTCATGCTGTTGGGCCGAGATCCGCTCGTTTTGGCAGGAGGCGAGGTCCGGGCCTTGGGACGGGAGGCCGACTCGCCGGTGGGAGAAGGGCTTTTGGGCCGCGTGGTCGACGCGACCGGCCGACCGCTCGACGGGGGCGGGCGATTGGAAATCGAAGCGCGCTGGCCCATCGAAAGACAAGCTCCGGCCATCATGGACCGGGCTTCCGTTTCCGTGCCGCTCCATACGGGGATCAAGGCGGTGGACGCCTTGATTCCCATCGGTCGCGGGCAGCGGGAGCTGATCATTGGAGATCGACAAACCGGAAAGACTTCCGTCGCCGTCGACGCCATCGTCAACCAAGCGGACGACGACATGGTCTGCGTGTACTGCGCCATCGGTCAGCAGGCCACAGCCGTGGCCCGGGTCGTGAAAACGCTCACGGAACGTGGGGCGGCGCATCGAACCGTGGTCGTGGTGGCGTCCGACGACGAGCCGCCGGGTCTTCGCTTCGTGACGCCGTACGCTGCCACAACCATGGCAGAATACTTCATGGAGCAAGGCAGAGACGTGCTGGTGGTCTATGACGACCTCACGCGCCACGCCCGGGCCTATCGAGAGCTTTCGTTACTGCTGCGTCGACCCCCGGGCCGTGAAGCCTACCCCGGTGACATCTTCTTCATTCACTCCCGATTGCTGGAGCGCTCTACCCAGCTCACAGCGTCCCGTGGAGGAGGATCCATGACTGCGCTCCCCGTGGTCGAGACGCAAGCGCAAGATATTTCAGCATACATTCCAACGAATCTGATCTCGATCACGGACGGACAGATCTATCTGTCGCCCAACTTGTTCCACAAGGGTATGCTTCCTGCGATCGACGTGGGAAAGTCGGTATCTCGGGTGGGCGGCAAGACGCAGTTGCCCGAGTTCAGACGGGTATCCGGCGATCTTCGGCTTTCGTATTCACAGTTCGAAGAGCTCGAGACTTTTGCGCGGTTCGCAACGCGCCTCGACCCGAGGACTCGAGCCACGATCGAGCACGGGCGTCGGGTCCGGGAGGTTTTGAAGCAGCCCGAGCATCAGCTGCTCGGGGCCAGCGAGCAGATCGCGGTATTGGCCTCCGTCAATGCAGGGCTCTTCGACGACATTCCGCTGGAATCGATTCCCGAGGCGGAGCGAGCCGTTCGAGATGCGGTTTCGAGTGAGCTCTTTTCGGCGTGCCGTCGGATTGAATCTGGTGAGTCCCTGAGCGATGACGACCGTCGCGAAATGGTACAGGTGGCGCGGAAGGCCGTCCAATCCTTTTCGAGAGAATCTGCGGAGGCCTGACTCGTGGAATCCGTCGAACAGCTTGGGAGACGGATCACGAGCGCGCGCGACCTCCGCACCATCGTCAAGACGATGAAGGCGCTGTCGGCCGCGAGCATCCGCCAATACGAGGAAGCAACGGCGGCGCTGGCACAGTACGAGCGAACCGTGCGTCGAGGCCTGGACGTTGTGCTCGACCCGGCTCTGGATTCAGCGGCCCTGCACGCTCCCCGAGTTCCGGGGCGCTCCGGGGTCATCGTGTTCGGGTCCGACCACGGCCTGTGTGGCCGGTTCAACCACGAGGTAGCGCGGATCGCCGCCCAGCGCGTCGGGCGCTGGGCCGAAGCCGGGCGGCAGCCGGTCGTTCTTGCAGTCGGAGCGCGCGCGGTCGCGGCGCTGCAGGACGCCTCGGTCGATCCCGAAGAGGGGCCATCCCTGCCGAACTCTGCACCCCAGATCACGCAGGCCGTGAAGGCTTTGCTGTTGCGCATCGACAGGTGGACGGGACGAGATCGGGTGACCGAAGTGCACCTGGTGCACAATCGACACGGACGAGGGCTGAAGCACGGCCCGAGGGGATTCCGGCTGTGGCCGGTCGACCTGGGTCGATTGCGGCGGCAGCGGGAAAGGGACTGGCCATCGCGCACCTTGCCGACATACTCGATGGAACAATCTGCACTCACGAGCCGGCTTCTGCGTCAGTTCTTGTTCGTGTCTCTATTTCGGGCCTATGCAGAGTCGTTGGCCAGTGAGCACTCCAGCCGGCTCCAAGCGATGCAGTCTGCACAAAAGAACCTGGATGACAGACTCGGCGAATTGACCGTTTCGTTTCGCCGGGCGCGCCAGCGGGCCATCACTTCGGAGCTGCTCGATGTGGTATCTGGCTTCGAGGCGAGCACCGGCAACGGCGAAGCCGAAACCGGCACGTAGACTCCCGAGGTCCGACGGGAGCCACATCGAAAGAGGTCGCGACCTGCGTTAGGGTCTCGGCATGGCTGACACTACCATCAAATCCGTGGTCTGCGACATCGACGGGGTGCTGCTCCACAACAATCGGCCTCTTCCCGGTGCAGCCGAGTTCGTCGCTCGGCTCAGAAACTCGGGCGTGCCGTATTTGTTGCTGACGAACTACCCGTCGATGACGCCCCAAGACCTGCAGAACCGGTTTGCGCAGGCCGGACTCGATGTTCCGCCCGACCGCTTCTATACCTCGGCCATGGCGACCGCCAGCTTTCTGGAGCGCCAAGATGGGCGCCGTGCCTACGTCATCGGTGAAGGCGCGCTCACCCATGAACTCTACCAAATCGGCTTCACCGTCACGGACCAAAATCCCGACTTCGTCGTTGTCGGAGAGACCCGGGCATATAACTGGGAGATGATCCACAAGGCTGCACGGCTCATTCGGGCGGGCGCGCGTTTCATCGCCACGAACCCCGACAAGGCGGGTCCAGACAGCCAACCTGCATGCGGTGCTCTGTGCGCGCCGATCGAACGCATCACGGGACGGAGCCCGTTTTTCGTCGGAAAGCCCAGCCCCTGGATCATGCGGGCCGCATTGAACAGCATCGACGCTCACTCGGAGGATAGCATCATCATCGGGGATAACATGAGCACCGACATTCTGGCGGGTACGCAGGCTGGGATGCGGACGGCCCTGGTTCTTTCGGGCGTCACCCAGCAGGAAGAGCTGGTTCAGCACCCCTTCAAGCCGCACTGGGTGTTTCCGGGTGTCGGAGAAATCGACCTGATCTGACTGCCGCCGAGAAGGCGCTTGCGAACTCCGGGCAGGTCGCTTCCAGCAGAATGGATCCCCCCGTATCGATCGCCGAACGCATCACGGGTCTTCATCGGGTCGCCCAATCGAGGACGCTGACGACGACGGGACCGTGGTCCGGAATCGAATTCGGGCAGGGCGAGCGCCCGCATCCAAAAAGGCTCTGGAGTTCCAGGAGTTTGCCTCGAAGGGAAGGCGATTGCGGCCTCCGGTCTGGGTCCCGGGACTCACCTGGCCCCTGGCCCGGTCGGACGGCAGGTGCTCTTCGAGTTGCAGGACGTGGCCACCAAAGGCACGTTGCCGATCATGTCAGGACTGGTCGTCGACGAGCGGGTGGTGATTCCCGAGTCGGAGCTGACCTGGACTGCGGTGCGTGCGGGGGGACCAGGGGGTCAGAACGTGAACAAGGTGGCCACCAAGGTCGAGCTGCGTTTCGACTTGCCCGGTTCCTCGGCTCTGTCGGAAGCGGTGAAAGGCCGGATCGCACGGGCCGTGCCGAGTCTGCTCGACGGCGAAGGTCGATTGGTGGTGCGCAGCCAGGCGACCCGCAGTCAGTCCCTCAACCTCGAAGACGCCCGAGTCCGGTTGGCCGAGCTGGTCCGCCAGGCATCCAGCCCCCCCAAGCGGCGGCGACCGACCCGACCTTCTCGGGCGGCGCAGCGCCGCCGCCTGGACGAAAAGCGCAAGCACGCCGAAAAGAAGAAGGCGCGAAAACGTCCCCCCGACAACGGCTGAGGGCCAGCAGCCTGGCTTGCCGATCCGAGGCTGGCTCTCGGGCTCCCTGGAGCCGGCCCTCGGCCGGGGCCGCGGGCAGACTCGATCCGTTGGTGTCGAGGAGGCCCGGAGCATCCCATGACGTCCGAGCGCTCGACCAGGTCGAGCTGGGAGGAGGGTGCCCCGGCGGTGCTCGCTGTGGTGGGCTGGGTCGATGGCCCTTTCTACTCGACCCATCGAGAGGCAGGCCGCGTGGTCGGCAGGGCACGATCTTCGGCTCGCTCGGTACCATCATTTCGGTGTCGATCGAAGGCAGCCTCCGGCCATGCCTGTCGCCCAACCGATAGGGGGCGACCCACGATTTTCACGCAGAGCTCGCAGGCCGGGCGATGTCGGGACGGCGTGGCTGCCCGGGGACCGCGAATCCGAGTCGCTGCCCGGCCCCTTGTTTCGGGGCGGAACTTGTCGGCTCATCGGGGTCCGATGAACCCAGGCCACCCCAGACCCGGTCGGCATGCTCCCGGGCTGCGAACGGCCCGGCGCTCGGCTCTGGCCGCGGTGGGGATGGCCGTGGGCGTCTGGGGGCCGGCCCCTTCCGCGTGGGCCCAGTCCCTGACCGAGGACCTGGGTCCTTACGAGCGAAAGGCCCTGGCCGACGCCCTCGAGGCCCGTGACTTGCAGATCGATTCGAACCCCGAGGACAAGGTCATCGGCACGATTCACGTCGTCAACCTGGACGTGTTCGGTGAAGACGAGGCCGAGATCCTTCAATGGTTCAATGCATTCCATGTCACCACGAAGGAGGAGATCATCCGGCGGGAGGTGCTTCTTCAGCCGGGGATGCCCTTTGAAAAAAAGAAGGTGTTCGAAACGAAGCGAAATCTTCGAGACGTTCGTTTCACCACCTTGGTGGTGGCAGTTCCCGTCGAAAGCGCGGCGCCGGGTGAGGTCGATTTGTTGGTCGTCACCAAGGACGTATGGAGTCTTCGGCTCAGTACCCGCTTCGAGTTCCAAGAGGATACCTTCACGCGACTTCGCATCGGCCTTTCCGAAAACAACTTCTTGGGCCGAAGAAAACTCGTCGGAGTGCTCTTCGACATGGACCAGGGAAGCTACTCGATCGGACCTTCCTTCGTGGATCCGAACATCCGAGGAAGTTGGCTGCGGCTGACCCACGAATCGGGCCTGGTCTTCGCCCGGCGGGACTCGGATCTCGAAGGGTCTTTCAGCCTCACGCGCTTCGAGCTTCCGCTGTACGCCCTCGACCGAAAATGGGGCGCCGGGTTCGAAGTGTCCCACAGCGACCGAATCGTTCGTTCCTTCGTTGGAACGGAGCTTCGAACCTGGGACGACCCAGAGACCTCCGTGGTCGAGTCGATCCCGCGAATCTTCCGTGATGTTCAGATCCGAGGCGAAGCATGGGTGGTGCGCTCGTTTCCCGGGCGGATCATTCATCGGGTTCAGCTCGGGTACCGGTTCGACTGGCTCAGACCCGAGACCGTGGGCCAGCCCTTCGACGAGACGGCGGCGGAATCGAGATTTCGAGAAGAAGTCTTACCCCGATCGGAGCGCCGCTCGGCTCCGTTCGTCCGGTACACCCTGTTCACGCCACGCTTTCGGATCTACCGAAACATAGCCACCTTCGACTTTCCCGAAGACATCCAAGCCGGCCCGAACATCTTCGTGGAGCTATCTCCCGGACTGCGGATTTTCGGTTCTCAGTTCGATGCGTTGCGTCTCGAAGGTCGGCTTCGATGGCTGTTTGATTTCAGCGACGACAGCTATTCGGTGGTGACCGCCCGTGCCGAAACCCGCTTCCAGGGAGAGGAATTCATCGACAACCTGCTCGGGTTTCGGGGGGCTGCGGCCTCACCCACTCTGTTCGGCGCCTTTCGCTTCGTTGCAAGGGTGCGCTTCGATGCGCTGTTGCGGGAGCGGCAGAACCGCTTCCTGGTGCTCGGCGGGGAGACGGGGCTTCGGGGCTATCCCGTGGGCGCTTTTGCGGGAGACCGCAGCTTCGTGATGAACCTCGAAGCGAGAAGCCGCTCGGTCCGGGTTTGGGCCCTGCGGCTCGGCGCCGTGGCGTTCTACGACGTGGGGCACGCTTGGGACGAATCCATCGGGGTCGTGGATGGGGCGGGGCGCGAGACGAGCCCGCGTCTTCGCCACGACCTCGGTGCAGGAGCGCGGCTGGTGATTCCCCAGACCGGCACGGCAACCTGGCGTTTCGATTGGGCCTTTGCCACCGACGGCCCGACGGCAGGTTTTCCGGGCCGATTCTCGGCCGGGTTCGGCCAATACTTCTGATGGCCTGGCCGCCGAAGAGTGGCCCCGGTTCCGAGACCCGGCCTCAGGCCAGGTGGACCACCGTCACGCCATCCCCGCCCTCGTCGCGCTCGCCGGGCCGCATGGACTTCACGTATCCCGAACGGCGGAGGTGTTCTCGAATCGCCTCTTTCAAGGCGCCGGTTCCGTGGCCGTGGATCACCCGCACGTGCTGGGTTGGACTTCCGTAGTGATAATCGAGAAATGCTTCCAGTCGTTCGATCGACTCGTCCACCGAGTGACCCCGCAGGTCGAGCTCCTCGGGGGCGGGGGTCGGGCTGTCCGGGCGCTCCGTACCACCCGCCGCGAAGGTGGAGGGGTCGCGGCGCGCGGCCCGGGAGCGACCGCGGGACGGGGGCTTTGAAGTGCTTTCACTCGTGGGCGGGCGCAGGGAGGAAGCGGGAACTCGCATCTTGACCGTACCCACGGCCACTTGAACGTCCCGTCCTTCCACCGAAACGATCTCTCCGTCGCGCCCCAAGCGGGGCACGTGTACCCGCTGACCGACTTCCAATGACAAGAGGGGTTTGTCGGGTTCGGTATCGGCCTCGCGGGGCTTTTCGGCTTCGGCTCGGGCGAGTTCGCTGGCTTCGAGGTCTCGAAGAGCCTCGGAAACCCGGTTCGCGACACGCATGGATTCGGCGGCCGAAGGCCCCGATGCCGCGCGCTGAAGCTCGGCCACGAGTTTTCGGGCTCGCTCCCGTGCTTCTTTTATTTCTTCGAACAATTCGGTTCGGGCCCGCGCTTTGACGTCTTCGATCTCCCGTTCGAGTCGGCGCTGGGTTCGCTCGAACTCCGCCCGCTCTCGCTCTAGCGACCGCGCCCGTTCCGCCGCCTCGACCTGGGCCGCCTCGAGTTCGCGATTCTTCCTCTCGACCGCCTTCAGTAGATTTTCGAGCGAATCGGCACCTTCACCAAAGAGGCTTCGGGCGCGTTCCACGATGCCTGCGTCGAGCCCGAGTCCCGCGGCGATGTCGAAGGCACTCGAACCTTGGGCCATGTCCAAGCTGACCCGATACGTGGGCTGCAACGCGACTTCGTCGAAGCCCACGCCTGCGTTGCGGAAGCGACCATCTTGAAAGGGCAACGCTTTCAGTCGTTCGAAGTGGGTGGTCACCACGACGTGACTCTTCTTGTCCGCCAGTTGCTCCAGCACGGCCTGCGCGATCGCTTGTCCCTGGGTTGGGTCTGTGTCGGCGGCGATCTCGTCGATGAGCGCGAGTGTACCGGAGCCCGCGACGGACAATATCTCCATCAGCGCCTTCATATGGGCAGCGAAGGTGCTCAGATTCGAAACGAGGGACTGCTGATCTCCCAAGGTGCCGACCAGGTTTCGATACCAGCCGATCCGAGAACCTTCTCCGCAGGGCACGTGCAGACCGCAGCGTACCATCAGGGCTGCGAGCCCGATGGTCTTCATGGCCACCGTCTTGCCGCCCGTGTTGGGACCGGTCAGCACCAAGACTTGCTGTTCGGGACGCAGCTCGAGGTCGTTCGCCACCACTTCGAACCAGGGCCTTTTGGGTCGCTCCAGCGTGCCGTCTTCTCGCTCCCGAGGCTCGATGGATTGAAGAACCAACAGTGGGTGGCGTGCCTTCGAAAGGCGAAACCCAGGTTCCGGATCGGGCAGGATCGGGATCGCATCCAGGTCCATGGCGAGCCGTGCAGCTCCATTGGAAAAGTCGACTCGACCGATCACCTGGCAGATCTTCCGAATGTCTTCTCCGTGTTTTGCGACTTCGACGCTCAACTCGGACAGAATGCGCGCCTCTTCGTCAGCCTGTTCCGATTGAGCGATCTTCAGGCGATTTCCCAGGTCTATGAGGGCCTGGGGCTCGATGAACACGGTCTGTCCCGAGCCCGAAGCGTCGTGCACGATGCCGGCAATGTGGTTCTTGTACGAGGCCTTGACCGGGAGCACGTAGCGATCGCCGCGGACCGTATAGTACGTCTCTTGAAGATACGGAGAAACGGCCCCGTCTTGAAGAAGAGTTTGAAGCCGGTCGTGAATCGAATCCCGGATGCTGCGCACTCGGGCTCGCAGGGTACCGAGGTCCGGCGAGGCGTTGTCGGCCAGCTGGCCGTCCGGATCGAAACAGCGGTGGATACGCCGGGCCGGGCCGTTCAGGTCGGGGACCGATGCGGCAAGGCCATAAAGAAGCGGCACTTCGTGTTCCCGGGGGAGCAGGTGCCGACGAAGCTCGAATCCGGCCAACATCGTCTGGGCCACCTGGCGCAGGATGGGGCCCTCGAGCATGACCCCTTTTTCCGCCAGGGTGACCGCACCCTCCACGTCGTCCCCGGCGAAGACCGGGGCCGTCTCTTGGGCCTCGATGAGACTCCGGGCTTCACGGATTCGTTCGATCCGGCCGCGGGCCGCTTCGATGTCGTCCAAAGGGGCGAGCGCCCGGACCCGGGCCTGTCCCAGCGGGGTGCGTACCCGAGCACGTAGCGCCGCTTGCACCCGCTCGAGCTCCAACAGCCCGGTGGCCTGCCGCATCGGCGTGGATCTACTCCGTCGGGCATTTGGCGAAAAGCCGAATGGACCGGCCAGGTCCTCCTCGCTTTCCCGGGTGCCGGCCGAGGGGTTCCACGAGCCAGCTTCCGCACCTTCGAGCTCCCGATCAGGGTTTGTCTGGAAGCTGCTCCATCCCTTCGCTGGGGAGCCGGGGTGGCAGCGTGCCGCAAAGCATCCCGGAGATCCGGTTCGCTCGCCCGGCCGTTGGCGTTCTCTCGCAGGGGCTGGCCATCAAGGCCTTCCCGCCACAGCCTTACCCTCGTGATCTCGGGAGCCAAGGCTCCGATTCCCAGAGTCATTTCGCCCCCTATCGGATCCCAGCAGCCTCGAATCAGCCGACCCTGGGACCTCGGGGGGCAGGGGGCAGCGTCCGGTATTCGACGAGGCCCTGCGGGCCCTCCGCCACCGGATCGAGCCATTCGATGGATTCCAGGGGACGATGGGTCTTGAAATGGGCCCATAGCCGCGTCGGGGTCGCCAAGCTGTGCTGCCGAATTCGCTCCAAAACCGCATGGAGGATCGGCCCCCGAAATGGCTCGAACATGAAAATCGCCGTCACGTCGGTGAGGTCGACCCGTTGGGCGTCTTCCACTTCCCAGTCGACCCGCAACCCCAAGGCGCCGGAGGCCCGCTCAGCGGCCCGCACCAAGACTGGGTCGTAGTCCAGTCCCCGGATCCGAGCGGGCCCGAACAAGGCCAGCGTCATGCACACCTTGCCGGTACCGCAGCCCAGGTCGATCAACACGTCGTCCGCAGTCAGGCGATCCGCCACGAACAGAGGCTGTTGTACCGGCGACGGGACGAAGGTCACGTGGTCGGCATCGGCCTGCCGCGAAGGTCGGACCGGTGCATGGATCCCCAGCAGGCGATCCATGAACGCGTCCCCCACGTTCGAGGGCAGACGTTCGAGCTCGGCCCGCAGCGCCTGGGGCGTGCGCTCTTTGCGCCGCACCTCACCTCGCAGCGGTCCGTAGGCGGCTTCGTCCCAATCCAAGATCCGAGCCTCCAGCGTCCGGGCCTCGTCGGCTGCCGGAGCGTCCCCAGGGAGACAGTCCAGCACGGCCCGGCAGGTCTTGAGGGCGAGCTCTCGCTGCAGGATCGTGGGGTCGGGCTGGGCGCAGGGTGCCGGCCAGGCGTCGACCGAGCCGCGAACCTGCTCGAGCCTGCCGTCGATATCCCCGTCATCCAGTCTCTCGCCCAGGTTCCATGCCCCGTCATGTCGAGCGAGCCGTTGCCCGTGCCGCTTGCCCGCTTGCAGAGCACCCAAAAGCCTCCGGCTTTTGCGATCCCGCCCGTTCATCGACCTGCATGTAGAGCGTTCCGGGGCTTCGATCCAGCTCCCCCGAAATCAGCGCCCCCGGAATCAGCGCCCCTCCTGGGACTCCCGAATCGCGTCCTCATCCAGCTCTTCGATCAGAAAATCCCGCAACACCTGAACCCGGCGAGGCAGAGGTTGGACCGGCGGAAAGACCAGGCTCAGCCCGTGACCCGCCTGTTCCCAACCCGGCAAGATCGGGACGGCCCGGCCCGCCTGCACGTCCGATAGACAACATAGTTTCGGCATGATGCCCACTCCGACCCCTTCCAGCATGAAGGCGCGGTTCAACCCCATCAGATCCACGGATACCGGCCCCCGGACCTCCACGTGCTCGGTCCGTCCACGGCGGGTGAGGCTCCATCGCGCCCGTCCGGATCGGGCCCGGAACAGCACGCATGGGACCGAGGCCAGGTCCGCCGGCTGCTGCGGCATACCGTACCTCTGCAGGAAGTCGGAGCTCGCGAACGGCACCGATGCCATCGAGACCAGCTTTCGCACGATCAGACTCGAGTCCTCGAGCGGGCCCGCGCGAAGGGCCAAGTCGAACCCTTCGTCCACCAGATCGACCCGGCGCTGGCTGACTTCGAGCTCGACGTGGACCTCCGGATATTTTTGGTGGAAGCGAGCGATGACCGGTGCCAATGCGCTCTCGGAAAAGTCGGCGGGCACGGTCATTCGGACCGGCCCGCGCGGTGCGGTGCCCGCTTCGGACACCGAGCGCTGGGCTTCTTCCAAGGCTTCCAGAGCCGGAGCAGCCCGCTGCCGATAGGCTTCTCCCGCAGGCGTCAATCGAACCGACCGGGTGGTTCGCTGAAGCACGGTGACACAAAGCGCGCGTTCCAAGCGCTGAACCCGACGGGTGACCGAGGAGGGGGGAAGACCCAGCCGTCGCGCAGCCGCGGCAAAACTGCCCTCTTGCACCACCGTCAAGAACGCCACCGTTCCCTCGAACTCCTCCATTGCTGGACCAGCAATAGTGTGTTGATAAAATGATGTCTAGTTGCACTTGGTGCAAACTACTAGCTTGCGGCTCGGAGGTTCTTCCATGAACAAGATCACCATCACCGCACGCATTCTTCTCGGACTCATCTTCACGGTCTTCGGGCTGAACGGGTTCTTTCACTTCATATCCATGCCGCCGATGCCCGACGCCGCCAATTCGTTCCTGGGCGCTCTGGGGGCCACCGGCTACCTGTTCCCGGTGCTCAAAGCCCTGGAGGTGGCGGCGGGTATCGCACTGTTGGCCAATCGCTTCGTGCCCCTGGCGTTGATCGTGCTGGCGCCCATCGCCACCAACATCTTGCTGTTCCATACCTTCTTGACGCCGCCGAGCCCGGTGGCCTTCGTGGTGTGGGCCGCGGGGATCTGGCTGGCTTGGGCCCACTTCGACGCCTTCCGGCCGCTGTTCGAGCCGAAGTGGGAGCCCCGGACCCGCCGCCGGCCGGAGAGTTCTTCCGGACCGAGCGCGTCGACATCCGGAACCGCCGCGGCGTCGCGGGCTTGACCGCGACCGGTCGGGCTCAGGCGTTTCGGGGTGGGTGGCGAAGTCTTTGCACGGCGCCTGCCACCGAGACGCCTGCTCTTCCGACAGGGATGTTGGGGCTCCGCATGCGACGCAGAAGGCTTCGTTGGCGCGCCGAGGTACTCCGGGGCGTGGCGCCCGAACGAAAGGTCGGTCGAGCCGGGCCCTCGCCGGATCACGGCATGTTGGGCCCCCAAACGTCGCGAAATTTGGGCGCTCGGACCAAGCTGCGAAGCTGAGCCACCGTCGGAAGGCTTTCGCTCGTGGTGCCGCCACCTTGCACGTCGGGAGGCGGCTCCCGATGAGCCATGTCCGTGCGGAACGCCGCGAGGACCAGGTCGTCCGGGTAGGCGCCGTCTCGATCCAGCAGTCCTGCATCGAAGAGCATCTGCATCTTGGCCTCGTGGTCCTCGTCGCTTCCGCCCACGTTGTAGTTGGCCATCTCGAACCGCGCCAAGATCTCTCGGGTGTCCCGATGATGGATCTCCGTCGTGGTGAACCGCGCGAGCTCGCGGGTGTGGCGGGAATCGGGCGGCTCGTCGTCCAAGCCTTCGTCTTCATACCAGACCCGAATGAACACGTGCACGCGGTAGGGGATCGGGTCTTCCATGCCGTAGGTGGCCGTGGCGCCGGGCATGGGTCGAAGGCCCACCGCCTGCAGTGTTTCGAGCGAAAGGCCTGCGGACCCCTGCCAGCACAGATGTTTGATGTATCGCTCCCAATCGTGCCAGGTCTCGGTGACGGTCAAGTCGAGCTGCCGATCTCCGACCCGCAGGGCGACGTCGAAGGTTCGGTCTTGGTTGTTTCCTTCGGCCTGCGCGGTGACGTTGATGCCTTCGCCCATGCCGCCGAGCGACGCGGCGATCACGTGGCCTCCATTGTAGCGATTTGGACTGCGCGCATAGGGCCCCGGCCAATCTTCGGCCCGCATTCCAGCCGCCACCATGGCTTGGTTTCCTGCCGGGGTCTGGTCGGCGCGGTAGCGCACCTTCTCGACGCCTCCGTTGCGCGCCCAGCGGGAGCCGCTCCGATCGATGCCCCGCCTCACGAGATCCAGGGTTGCCGACGCGAATCCAACCCGGGCCCGGCCGCGTCCGTCGGGTTCACGCAGCGTTTCGAACCGCCACAGTCGGGTCTCGTCGGAGTGAATGTCGACCAGCTTTCCTTTGTTGAAACGAGGGTATTCATAAGAAGGTATTTCGTAGACCACGCCCTCGTCTGGCCGGCTAAGGTCTCGATTCCACGCTTCGATCATCAGGTGGTCCCCATCGAGGGCTGCGGCCCGCCGCGCGTCTGAGCCGTCCGGGTCGGGCTCGTACCAGCTGGCCCGATAGACGAGCTTCAGGTTCACGAGTCTTTCCGGTCGTCCGTCGACTTCCGTCGTGGAGAAGATGTCCACGTCTTGCCGAAAGCGGTCGACCACCCGGAGCCGACCTTCATCGCGAAGGCCCTGCAAGGCCGCGTCGTCCCAACCGGAGGAGCCAGCGTGAGTGCGTTGGGTGTTTCTGGCTTCCGGATCCAAGCCGATGGCTCGGAGAAGGCGGTCGAGCCCGTCGCTGTCGTCTTTGTGCATGCGAAAGTAGAAAGGCCCGGCGTGTGTGTATCGGATCCGCTCCGGAAGACCCGGAACCGAGGCCCGTTCCAGCGCATCCAAGCTTTCGTTCGCCAGGTGCTGCGCCAGACGATCGTCGATGAGCCCCAGCTCTCGAGCCACCCGAATGTCGTCGGGATCCGCCTTTCGCCGGTCCACGTGCCATTCGATGGTCGATGGCGGTCGCTCGAACAGCGCGACGAGCTCTTCGCGCGGCAGGGTCTGTCCGTCGTATGCGCCGGGGTACAGCGACATGCGCGGATCCAGGACGGGATCCGCGGTGGCCGCCGAAAGCCCGGTCGTCTCGGCGCCAATTTCTCGTGGGGCCGCGCCGGTAGCCGAGGGTCTCGCAGTGTCTCGCGTTCCTTTGGAGCTACTGGCGCAGGCCGCGCCGAGGAGAACGAGCAACAGACCCGCCAGCCGGCTGGCCCTCGACGCCGAACGGAATTCGCACATCATCGACACCTCCCCGTGTGGGCACTGCAAGCCTACTGCGGGGACCGGTCCACGGCCACAAATCGCAAAGGTCGAGGGCTTTCGAGGCCCCATCGGTGATGGGGGAGGCCGCCGCAGGAACTCGAGCCTCTGCGGGCGTCCCGCGTCGGCGCGACCGCTTTGGGTCGGCCCTGGGTCGGCACGTGCTCGGGCGCAGATCCATCCCGTCGAGCAAGCGGGCGGACAATGCGCCCCGAGGGCCTGGGCCCCGGGGCTGGGCCGGCCGCATTCCGGTCCCGCGTCGGCGCGGCCGCTTTGGGGCGGCCCTGGGTCGGCACGTGCTCGGGCGCCGATCCATCCCGTCGAGCAAGCGGCGGACAATGCGCCACGAGGGCCAGGGCCCCGGGGCTCGGCCGGCCGCATTCCGGGAGGAAACCGGCCGATTTGCCGGCTGCGCAGGGCGGCTGGCGGTCCTGGAGCCGGTCTACGCTGGGATCCGCACGGACACCGGCCTACTTGCGTTCCACGCGGCCATCGGGGTGCCGGGCGAAGCGACCTTCCGAGCGGGCGTGCACCGGGTCGTCTCGGTCCCAGGGCCAGCCCCCGAACCCGGTTCGCTGGTAGTCGGCGAAGGCTTGGGCCAGCTCGGCCCGGGTGTTCATGACGAAGGGACCGTGGTGGGCCACCGGTTCACCGAGGGGGCGGCCTTGGAGCAGCAGGACATGGGCTTCGGCATCGTGGGCCTGAAGGGGAACCTCGGCTCCTTCGGTGATCCCGATCCGATGACCGGCCGGCACCCGGCGGTCGGCCACGCGCAGCGCCGCGCCCCGGTGGAAGTACAGGGAACGGGTCACGGTCGGCGGAGCCGCCGGTAAGGTCCACCGGGCGCCGGGCTCCAGAGTGAGGGTCCAGATCGCCACATGGCTGTCCGGTCGAGACGCCCACGAGTTCGGTGGGGGCCGGGGCGGCTCTTGGCCTTCGAAGATACCGGCCACGGTCATGACGCGAGTCGTTCGACCCTCTTCGTCTCGAACGACGTGATTGGGAATGGATTCCTTCCAAAACATCGTGAAGTACGGGTCGACCATCTTCTCTTCGGCGGGAAGATTCAGCCACACTTGGAACAGCTCCGTCGGGTTGCCGGTCTCGGGGCGTAGCAGCGGAAACATCTCGGAATGAACGATGCCCCGCCCGGCGGTCATCCACTGGGCGTCTCCCTGCCCGAATCGGGCTGTGGCGCCGAGGGAGTCGCTGTGGTCGATGAAGCCCTGCTGCGCCACGGTGATCGTTTCGAACCCCCGATGGGGATGACGTGGAAACCCAGGCACGTGCTGCCCGTGGTACATGGACCACCCGTCCTTGCGGCTGAAGTCCATGCCCAAGTCGCGCCCGGTCAGGGAGGCTCGTGGGCCGAGCCGCTCGTCGCCAGCCGGATAGAGGTCCAGGTGGTGGGCACAGAACAAAAAGGGGTCTTCGGTGCGGAATGGAAACGACAGCGGCTCCAGGGTGCGAATCGGATGTGCGGACATGAACGCGCTCTCCTCGGAGGCTCGGGCGGCACGGCCGGCGGCGAAGGCCTCCGACGCGGCCCCGGCGGACGCCGCCCCTGCAAACCTTTCGACGGCTGTATCCTTCCGTCCCGGCTCTTCCTCCGGCCCGCACCATGCCACGACCGGCCCTCGGGTCAGACCAGAATCCCCGAAACCTAGCATTTCCGAGCGAGACGCGGCGGCGCGTCCTCGGGCGTCGAATCGTGGGGGTCAAACGGAAGGTGCCGATGTGTTGCGTCGGTCGTACAAGTAGTCGAGGCAGCCCTCCAGGGTCTCCAAGCGGGGATAGTCCTTTTCCGGGATCTCGAAACCGAACGCGCGGGTCAGGCCGACCACGAAGTTCAAGTGGTCGATCGAGTCCAACTCGAACTGCTCTCGAAAGCTCTCCGCCGGGTCGACCACCGACGGATCCACGTCGGGGGCCACATCGGTCAGGACGCGAAGGATCGCGTCTCGGGCTTGGACTCGGTTCATGGCTCACCTCCAGGCTGGGCGAGGGCTCGCCCGATCGATCGAAGGAAGGTCCCGCCTTCCCGGCCGTCACTCACGCGATGATCTGCCGCCAGGGTCACGGCCACCACGTTTCGTACCGTCACCCGACCTTCGTCATCCACCCAAGGGAGACGGCGGATTCGGCCGAAGCCCACCAACGAAACCTGGGGTGGATGGATGATCCCGTGGACCCTATCGACACCTCGGTCGCCCAGGCTGGTGATCGTCAGCGTCGGGTCGGTGACTTCGGATCCTTTGAGCCGACCCGAGCGCGCTCGCTCGACGAGGTCCGAGATCGCACCCATGATCTCGTGTGGGGTCTTTCGGTCAGCGTCGTGGATCGCCGGCGCCACCAGGCCACCACCCCGCAGCGCGATGGCCAATCCGGCGTGGACCGCGTCCGAAGGCTCGTGCTGCCCATCGCGGAAGAATCCATTCAGTGCCGCATATTTGCGGGCCGTCCGAGAGGCCGCCCACACGAACACGGCCCCGGGAAGCAGGCGGTCTTGCACGGGCAGCTCCGAGTTTTGGGTCTCGATCCAATCCAGCATCGGCGAGACGTCCACTTCGAGCTCCAGACGATAGTGTGGGATCTCGCGGTGAGAGCGACTCATGGCCGCGGCGATGGCCTTGCGCATGTGGCTAGGGTCTCGGGAGCCCTTCGCCGGCTGACGAGCCGCCGCTCGCTCCACGTCGGCCCGCTCGATGACCCCCCGGGGACCCCGTCCTCGGAGCCCGCCGAGCTCGACGCCGAGCTCTTCTGCCAGGCGCCGTGCCGCAGGCGACGCGCGCGGCCGTCGGGAGCTGCCCCCATGCGGCGCCGGGTCCGGTCCAGGCGTCTTTGGCTTCGGTCCTTGGGGCTCGACCTCGGTCGGGGCCACGGCCGTCGCCCTCGCGCCTTCCAAGGAGGGCCGCGCATCGGGCATCGGAGCCGGAAGCTCGACCGTCGGCGACGAAGCGGCGGAGGATCGGTCGCTGCCTTCGACCCGGGCGAGCACGGTCCCGACCGGAACCTGGCTTCCCGGGGGTACATCCAGGGAGCGCACCACGCCGCTTTCGAAGACCTCGATGTCCATCAGTCCCTTGTGCGTTTCTACCGTGGCCACGACCTGACCCCGCTCGACCCGGTCCCCGGGCTTCACGAGCCACTCGACCAGCACGCCTTGCTCCATATCGGCCCCCAAAGAGGGCATGCGCAGCTCACCCACGGCCCAGGACCTCCCGGGTCGCTCCCACCACCTTGGCAGTGCTGGGCAGGACGGCCTGCTCCAGGTGGGCTGGATAGGGGATCGGGACTTCGTCGGTGCAAACCCGTCGGATCGGCGCGTCGAGTTCGAAGAACGCCCGTTCCACCAGTTGGGCGCAAATCTCTGCAGCCATACTGCCGGCCTTCCACCCCTCGTCGACCAGGACCACCCGGTGGGTCTTCGCCACCGACCGAACGAGCGTGTCCACGTCCAACGGACGAAGCCAGCGCAAGTCGATGACTTCGGCATCGATCCCTTCGGACGAAAGGACTTCGGCAGCCTCCGAGGCCTTCGGCAGCGAGCCCCCGTAGGTCACGATGGAAACGTCCTTGCCTTCCCGCCGCACGACCGCCGACTTCAGGTCGGGGGCCTCTTCGACCAGGACCTCTTCGCGGTTGTAGAGCATGACGTGCTCGAACAGCAGGACCGGATTCGGATCCTCGAGCGCCAGCCCCAACAGGTGCCGTGCATCGGTGACGGTGGCGGGGCACGCGACCTTCAGGCCCGGGACGTGGGCGAACCAGTTCTCGAGGCTGTGCGAATGCTGCGCCGCCAGCTGCTTCCCCGCGCCCGTGGCCATCCGCAGGACGAGCGGCACGGCGAACTGCCCTCCGGACATGTGGTGCAGCAACGCAGCCGAATTCACGATCTGATCCATGGCCAAAAGGCTGAAGTTCACCGTCATGATCTCCACGATTGGGCGCATGCCTCCCAGCGCCGCGCCGATGCCCGCGCCCACGAAGGCCGATTCGCTCAACGGGGTGTCTCGGACGCGCTCGGGCCCAAACTCGGCCAACAGTCCCCGACTGACTGCGTACGCCCCACCGTAACGACCCACGTCCTCGCCCATCAGGAACACCCGCGGGTCCGTGCCGAGGGCATCGCGGAGCGCCATCCGCACGGCCTCACGGTAAGTACAGGTTCGGCTCACGGCGAATCTCCTCCTTTTCGATAGACATCCGCAAGCATTTCGTCCGCTGGCTCCCACTCGCTCGACTCGGCGTAGATCACCGCATCTTCGATCTCGGCACAGACCTCGGCGTCCAGGCGCCGAACCACCGACTCGCCGAGAAGACCGCTTTCGGAGATGAGACTTTTGAAGCGAACAATCGGGCCCTTGGCCTTCCAGGATTCCACTTCGGACCGGTCCCGGTAGAGCTCCGGGTCGAACATCGAGTGGGCGCGAAAGCGATAGGTCGACAGCTCCAAAAAGTAGGGCCCTCCTTGGCTTTCGATGTGAGCGCGGGCCTTCCGCGTCGCCGCTTCCACCGCCAGAATGTCCATACCGTCCACGGTCTGGGCGGGAATGCGGTAGGCGGCGGCATGCCGGTGGATGTTCGGCTCCGATGTGGCTCGGTCCAGGGCAGTCCCCATGCCGTAGAGGTTGTTTTCGCACAGGAACAGGACCGGGAGCTTCCACAGCGCCGACAGATTCAGGGTCTCGTGAAACTCACCTTCCGCCGCTGCACCTTCCCCGAAAAAGCACGCAGTCACGGCTTTTCGTCCTTTCAGTCGATCTGCGAGGGCCAGGCCAGATGCCAATGGAAGACCACCTCCCACGATGGCGTGGCCCCCAAAGAATCGTCGCTCGGCGTCGAACAAATGCATCGATCCGCCCCGTCCTCGGCTGCATCCGGTCCGTTTGCCGTACATTTCGGCCATCACCGTCCGGGCTGGAATCCCGCGGACCAGCGCATGGCCGTGCTCCCGGTAGGTGGCCACGATGGCATCTTCCGGTCCGAGCGCACCGATCACGCCGGCGGCGATGGCTTCTTGCCCGATGTACAGGTGCAAAAATCCCCGGATTTTGGTAGCGCTGTACAGCTCGGCACACTTCTCCTCGAACCGGCGGATCCGCAGCATCTGCCGGAGCAGGGCTTCCGCCCTGGCCTGCGTCAGCTCCATTTCGGGCAACACCGTCGCGCTCATGGGGCCTCCTCGGTGTCCGGAAAGGTGGCGGCGTAGATCTCCCGTTCCCGCTCCTGCAGGAGCCGGCGCAGGATCTTGCCGCTGCGGGTCTTTGGAAGGTCGTCGAGGAACTCGATCTCCCGGGGGGCCACTGCGGCGCCGAGGCGCTTTCGGGCATGGGCCATGATGTCGCGCTCCAGCGCCTGCGTCGGCATGTGGCCCGGGCTCAGGGAGATGGCGGCTTTGACCACTTGACCCGAAATCGGATCCGGCTTGCCGAAGGCGGCAGCTTCGGCCACCGCCTCGTGCTCGAGCAGGATGCTTTCCACTTCGAAAGGGCCGATCCGGTGTCCTGCCGACTTGATCAGATCGTCGGCCCGACCCACGAACCAAAAGTAGCCCTGGGCGTCTCGGCGCACCAGGTCGCCAGTCAGATACCATCCTTTTCGAAAGCAGCGCGCGTAGGCAGCATCATTGTCTAGATAGGCCCGAAACATCGAGGGCCAGCCTGCCCGAAGGGCGAGTTCGCCTTCCACGTCGGGCTCTTTGACGAACTCCAGATCGTCCGAAGCCACGCGGTGGACCACCGAAGCTTCGATTCCCGGCATGGTGAGCCCCATCGATCCCGGCTTCACGGTGGTCGTTCGGTAGTTCGAAATCATGATGGCGCCGGTCTCGGTCTGCCACCAGGTGTCGTGAAACGGTTTGCCGAAGGCTTCGACGCCCCATCGCACCGCCTCGGGGTTCAAGGGCTCGCCGACGCTCGCCATGTACCGAAGGTGAGACAGGTCGTAGGGGCGCGACGCTTCGATGCCCAAGCGCATCAACCAGCGGATCGCGGTGGGCGCCGTGTACCAGACGGTGACCCGCTGGTCCTGCAAGATGCCGTACCATCGGTCCGCGTCGAGCTCCCCCTCATCCACCACCACGGTGCACCCCACCACCAAAGGGGCGATGATGCCGTATGATACCCCGGTTACCCAGCCGGGGTCGGCGGTACACCAAAATACATCGGCTGGATGGAGGTCCAGGGCGTAGCGTGCGCTCACGTCCAGGTTGAGCACGGCTTCGTGGACGTGCACGGCAGCCTTGGGCTGGCCGGTGGTGCCGCTCGTGAAGTGGAGCAGCGCCATGTCTTCCGGGTCGGTGTCCGGGATTTCGTATTGGTTCGATCCCGCCTCCAGTGCCGACCGGTAGTCGAGGATGCTCGGGTCGGAGCCCCCGTCACCGTCCACCAACAGGATCGTCTCGATACTCTTCAAACGATCTCGGATCGGCTCGATCTTTCGGCGAAAGAGCTTTTCGCTCGTGACCAGCACCTTCGCGCGTCCGCGATTCAAGCGCTCGAGCAGGGGCTCTGGACCAAAGGCCGAAAACAGGGGGCAGAACATTGCCAGGTGTTTCAGGGTTCCCAGGGCCGTCACGTAGAGCTCGGCCCGTCGGCCGAGCAAACTGAACACCCGGTCTTCTGCTTCCACCCCCAGGCAGGCCAGGGCGTTGGCGAAGCGGTTGGTCTCGCTTCGAAGATCCCCCCACGTCATGGATGCGACGGACCCGTCGGCGCGTACGAACCGAAACGCTTCGCCGTCCGGCGTCTGCTCGGCGTGGCGGTCCACCGCCTGATGAGCGATGTTCAGTCCCTTGCGGCCACCCGGGAGCGGGCTCATCTCGGCCCGAACCGCCTCCCACCGAAATTCTCGGCAGGCCTCCGCATGGGTCCTCAGGCACGGTGGCGTCCGACCGTCGGGTTGCTTGGTGATGATCGAGGGGGTCATGCGTCCCGGTTCTGCAACCGCCGTGCACGTTCCGATACGGACCCAAAAAGGCGTACCTCCGTTACCGAGATCGAATGCAAGTTACCTGACGGGTGTTTCTCCGTTCCGTCTGTTCGGACGCAATGTACATATTTTCGAAAGAGTCATCTTGAAAGATCCCGGTCGGCGTGATGGTTTCGAGCTGCGATGGATGCCGACGCGAGCGTAATCGCTCCGACGCACGTTTCGGAGCTCATCCAGCGAATCCGACGAGCGGGATTCGAACTGGTGGGCCCTCGAATTTCGGGGAAGGCGATCGCTTGGGGACCCATCGAGTCGGAACGGGACCTGCCGATCGGTTGGACCGAAACCCAGGAGGCTGGCACCTATCGCCTGCAGCGGCGAGACGACGACCGCTGGTTCGGTTTCACCGTGGGACCGGACTCGGCGAAGCGGTTCTTGTTCCCGCCGGTGGAGCCGTGTTTTCGGCTGGATCCACAGCGGTGGTCGGTCGAGTTTCCCGACCCGGCCCGGCCGCTGGCTTTGTTCGGCCTGCGCGGCTGCGACCTGGCGGCGATTCGGGTGCAGGACCGTGTGCTGGCCGAGGGTACCGTAGCGGACGCGCGCTATCGCGAGCGTCGGCAGACCGCGCTGCGGGTGGCGGTGGAATGCTCGGACGCCGCCGCCACGTGCTTTTGCGATTCCATGGGGACGGGGCCCGCCGTCGGTGGAGACTTCGACCTTTGCTTGACCGAACGATGGACGGGCTCCGAATCGACGTTCCTTCTCCGGGTCGGAACGGCCCGCGGCCGGGAGCTGATCCGAGATCTCGGAGGGCGGCCCGCCCAGGCCCGAGACCTCGAAGCGTTCCGTCGCGAACCGCAAAGGGCCCGGGCCCACATGGGTCGAAGCATGCCGCCCGGCGTGCTGGCACGCCGGGTGCCGCCGTCTCCGGACCACCCGCGCTGGAACACGGTCGGCGACCGGTGCTTCGCGTGCGGCAACTGTACGTCGGTGTGTCCAACCTGTTTTTGCACGACTCCGCACGACGAGACCGAGTTCGGCTCGAAGGGGATCGAGCGGCTTCGGGTGTGGGACTCGTGCTTTTCGCGGGATTTCAGCTACGTGAGCGGCCGCCCCCAGTGGGAGGACGTGGCGTCTCGGTATCGGCAGTGGCTCGGCCATAAGCTTTTCGACTGGAAAGCCCAGTTCGGAACCTCCGGCTGCGTCGGATGCGGCCGGTGCATCACCTGGTGCCCCGCCGGCATCGACCTGACCGAAGAGGTCCGGGCCCTGGCTGCGGGTGACCCAGCTCCTGCCGAGCCTGCGCCGGGTTTCGGAGGGAAGTGAGCCATGTCGGCCCAGCCGTTCGGGTCGATGGTTCCCCGACCCACCCGTGTGGTCGATCGGGTCGAAGTGGGCCCGGACCTGGTCGATCTGACCGTCGAGCCCGAGGGGCCGAACGCGCCCCCGCCCTTCGAGCCCGGGCAGTTCGACATGCTGTTCGTGCCGGGGGTGGGTGAGGTTCCGATCTCCGTCAGCGGACATCCGGATGAGCCGGACCGCCGGGTCTACACCGTTCGACGGGTGGGCTCGGTCACCCGGGCGCTCGGGGCTCTGCGACGGGGCGATCGTCTGGGGGTCCGGGGACCGTTCGGCCGGCCCTGGCCCCTGGACCTGGCCGTCGGCAAGACCTTGTGGCTGGTGGCCGGAGGACTCGGGTGCGCGCCCATTCGACCGGCGATCCTGCGTACACTGGCCCACCGGACCCGTTTTCGAGACGTGGCGATCTTGGTCGGGGCCCGCAGCCCCGAAGACCTTCTGTATCGCGCGGAGTTGGCCCGGTGGCGCGCCCGGTCCGACGTCGAGGTCCAGGCCACCGTCGATCGGGCCTCGGGGAATTGGCAGGGGCCGGTGGGCCTCGTGACGGAGCTGGTCGATCGTCTTCGTCGACCCGACGACGGTGTGATCGCGCTGCTCTGCGGTCCGGAGGCGATGATGCGCGCCACGGCCCGAGGGCTTTTGCGCGACGGGCTCTCTGCGTCTTCGATATTCGTGTCACTCGAGCGAAACATGAAGTGCGGCGTGGGGCTGTGTGGTCACTGCCAGCTGGGACCGCACTTCGTGTGCAAAGATGGACCCGTATTTTCGATCGAAGATCTCGGCGATCGGTTTCTCGGAGGTGTGTCGTGAACGAGGCGGTACCGACCCTGGCGGTCCACAAGTTTGCGAGCTGCGACGGTTGTCAGCTCTCTTTGCTCGGGCGCGAGTCCAAAGTGCGGCAGCTGAGCCAACTGGTGCGCATCGCGTACTTTCTCGAGGTCGAACGGGGCTCTGCGCCTGGCCCTTGGGACCTCAGCTTGGTGGAAGGATCGATCAGCACCGGCGATGACGCCGCTAGGATCCGAAAAATACGAGAGAACTCGAAGGCCTTGGTGGCCATCGGAGCCTGTGCCACTGCAGGCGGAGTCCAGGGGCTGCGAAACCGCTCCGATGGCGGATTCGCTTCGGTGGTGTACCCGGAGCCCGACTGGATCGACCACGCGCCCGAGTCCCGTCCCATATCGGACATCGTTTCGGTGGACTACGAACTGTGGGGATGTCCGGTGAACCCCGATCAGCTTCTGGAGGTCGTATCGGCTGTTCTCGACGGGCGCCGTCCTCGGATCGAGACGTCGAGCGTATGCATGGAGTGCAAGCGAAACGGCAACGTCTGCGTCTGGGTCGCTTCGGACACACCGTGCATGGGGCCGGTGACCCGAGCGGGCTGCGGCGCCCGATGCCCCGCCTTCGACCGCGGCTGCTACGGCTGTTTCGGACCGCAAGACACCGCCAAACCCGAAGCCTGGAGATCCAAGCTCGTCGAGCTCGGATACGAACCGCGGGATGTGGAACGCTGGACGGCGTCTTTCAACGGTCCGGCCTTCGGAAAGGAATAGGGCGGTCATGACCAAGACGATCCGGGTCGAGGCCCTGGCGCGCGTCGAGGGCGAGGGGGGGCTCTTCGTCGAGGTCGACGGAGATCGAGTTCGGGAAGTGCGGCTCGACATATTCGAACCCCCGCGATTCTTCGAGGCGCTCCTCCGGGGTCGAGACCATCGGGAGGCGCCGGACATCACCGCGCGGATCTGCGGCATCTGCCCGGTGGCCTATCAGTTGAGTGCGGTTCGAGCCATGGAGGACGCACTATCGGTCACGGTTTCTCCGCCGATCGAAGACCTGCGTCGACTGTTCCATTGTGGAGAATGGATACAAAGTCATGCGCTCCACGTTTTCATGCTCCACGCGCCGGACTTTCTGGGCTTCGACAGCGCTTTTCGCATGGCGGACGAGCACCCGTTCTGGTTCGACGCTGGACTCGAACTGAAGCGAGCCGGGAACGACATCATTCGCGCCGTCGGCGGCCGTGAGGTTCACCCGATCAACGCCCGCGTCGGCGGCTGGCATCGCACTCCGAGCCGACGACGGATAGAGGCTCTTCGCGAACCGCTGGAGCGGGCTCGAGAGCTTTCCGAGCAGGCGGTCCGATGGGTGGCCGGCTTCGACGTGCCCAGCCTCGAAGCACGACGGGAATGGGTGTCGCTTCACCATCCCGGGGAGTACGCCATGAACTGGGGCCGGATCGTGTCGAGCGAGGGGCTCGACGCTCCGGTGCGAGAGGTGTTCGATCACATCGTGGAGTCGCAGGTTCCCCACAGCACGGCGCTCCACGCCACGCGCTCCGACGGTGGGGTGTTCGGGTTGGGCCCCATGGCTCGGTTCGCTGCGAACTTCGGGCAGCTCCTCGACCCGGTGAAGGCGCTGGCGCGGGAGGTCGGCGCCGAGCCTCCCATCTTCAATCCTTTTCGGAGCATCGTGGTACGGGCTCTGGAAATCCGGCAGTGCATCGAAGACGCCTTGGAGCTCGTTCGGGTCTATCGAGACGATTTCGATCCCCACGTGGCGTACGAGCCCCGG
>DAPKRQ010000016.1:0-26739 GCA_031800475.1 Myxococcales bacterium LLY-WYZ-16_1 | reverse complement strand
TTCGCCGGGGCCCTCGGCGGACTCCACGGCTGAAGCGGTCTTTTCGAATCGGTCGATCCCGTCCACCCCATCGAACCCGACGGCGCCCCGTGGACGCTTGCCCCTGGCCGCCGCCTGGGGGCTGGCGGTGGCGGCGCTGCTCGTTTCGATGGCGGCAACCGCGTATCTCATGCGTCCGTCCGCGCCGACGGTCGAGCCCGTCGAAGCCCTCCCCGAGGCCTCGACTCGGTCGAACGAGACGGGTGAACAGACAGCGCGGCCCAGCCCGCGGCCCGGGCCGGTCGGGAACCACGAGGCCGAAGCGGAGGCTCGCGCCAAAGACGCGGAGGCGGGCTCGCGACCCCATCCCGCTGCGGGCCGCGGCGAGTCCGACGGCGAGACCCGGGACCCCGAGCCGCAGGCCTCGCCGGCGGCCGGCCCGGTCCGGAAGGCCCCGGCCCGCCGGCTCGCCCTGTTCGCCGATCTGCCTCGGCCCCTGGCCGAAGTGATGGCCGCCTTGAAGCGGGGAGACAAGATGCGGGCGAGCCAGCTGGTGATCCAAGCGATGAACAAAGTGGGGCGGACCCCGGAAGCGTTCGCCGTGGCCACGGTGGTGGCGTGCAGCCGCAAAGACCTGGGCAAGGCCCGGGCGTTTCTCGCGAACGTGCCGCGCCGGGGGCGCCGTCAGGTGGTGCGGCGCTGCGCCCGGTGGGGGCTCGACTTGTGAAGGCGCCCGGGGGCCCGGGGCCGTGGTGACGGCCCGTCGTCCTGGGCTCGCGCGCTTTCGCCCCCCCGCCTTCCATCGGTCCCCATCCGCGCCCGAACGGCACAGCTCGCGGCGATAGTCGCTCCGACCGCGGGCCGTCCGGCCTTTGACCGCTTACGCGCCCGGTTACCCCGGAAACCCGCCGGGCCGTTTGGCGATACATGGCACGTGCGGACGGCGGTTCGGCCGAACCGAGGTCGCGCCGCGCGTGTGCCGGTCTCGCGAAGAGCTAGGAAGGACGGACAACGATGGGGAACCGAGTCAATATCAAGTATCACGGAAACAACGCGGCGAACGAGATGCGAAAGTTCGACACCCGCGGCCGCGACGACAAAGTCCGAGTCAGCAAGGTCAATGACGAACTTTACAAACTCACCGTCAACGGACAGGTGTTCGAGCTGAGCCGAGACGACCTCGAAGGTCTCGAGATCGACTTGGGAGGAGGCGACGACCACATCATCGTCGACGAAGACGTGGACGTCGACTTCACCGTCAAGGGCGGAGGTGGACAGGATACTTTCGACATCTATGCCGACGACATCGCGGTGCGCGACAACAAGAAGTCCACCGTGAACTACCACGGAGACAACGGCGACATCGACGTGGGCAAGAAGTCGAACGTGAACTATACCGGCGACAACGGCAACATCGAGGTTGGCAAAAAGTCGTCGGTAAATTACACTGGAGATAACGGCACCATCGACGCCAAGAAGAAGTCGAACATCATCTACGACGGCAACGGTGGCGCCATTCACACCAAGAAGAAGAGCCAGGTCGACGTCACCGGTCACGACAACAGCGTGAACACCCGGAAGAAGTCGAACGTCACGGTGACCGGGGACAACAACACCGTCCGGACCGGGAAAAAGTCGAGCGTCAGCACCCACGGTTACCAAAACTCGGTGGATGCCGGCAGGAAGTCGGACGTGCACCGTCACGAGACCGACGGACCGACCCGGCAGCCCGAACCGCCCCCTCCCGGAGTCCTGCCCGAGCCGGAGCCCCGGCCCCGACCCCTGCCGGAGCTCCCGCGAGGCTGGGACCTGCCCATCGACCCTTGGCAGGTCATTCCCCCCTACTGGAACGAGCCGGCTCCGTATGACCCCTGCCCCTGGCAGGGGAACTGCTGTATGCCGGGCGGCTGGGGCCAGATGAACGATCCGGCGTGGCTGTACGGTCTGATGCTGGGCCTGCAGCACTCCATGGGTGGCGCCGACCCCTTCGCCACCATGCCCCAGCAGACCTGGGACCTGCCGGTCGATCTTCTGGGCGGTGACTTCTTCACGCCGGATCGGAACTGCTGGTTGCCGCAGTACATCTGAGTCGGAGGCTCCCTTCCGGCTGGTTTGGCGCAACCGGAAGGGGGCTTTTGCCGATGCTCCCCACCGTGCCCTCCATCTACGGCAACCCGCCGGCGGCCCCTGGGTTCGAACCGAGTCCCGGCGGCCGCGTGAAGGGACCGGGACACCCCTTCGCCAAGGTGTCCAGATCGGCGGCCGTGGGGGAGGTGGCCTTCGACGTCGAGCCCGAGCCCACGGGCCAGGCCGGCTCGCCGGGGTCTGCACCGCCGTCCGAGAACGGGCTGTTCAACTCCGCCACCCGAGACCGGGCGCAGCGCGCCTTGTCCGAGGCGGGGCCGGTGGACCCGAACCATTCGTTGCTCCGGGACAAGCAAACCCAGATCCGTCGGCTGGAGCAGCTCGGGATCGACCTGGACCAAAGCCCGGCGCGGATCATGGTGCGCGATATCGAAGCGGAGCACGGTGCCGCCGTCACCCGGGTGATCGCCGGCGAGACCGGTCTCGCCGGGTCTGCGGATCTGGCTCTGGTGGCGCCCGACCCTCGACCCCGCGCCGGCGAGGCCGGCGACCACCCGGGTCCGAAGGACAGCCCGACAGCCCGCACGGCCCGGGACCCCGACGCGGAGGTTCGGCGGGCCGCCGAGGACGCCATCGATTCGGTTCGGCGCATGGGCAGCGTCATTCGGGGCATTCGAAAGGAGCGCACCGAGACGGGTGACGACCGACCGCTCCTGGTCAACATGTCCTACGGCCTCGCCATCGAAGATCTGGCCAACGACATTGCCGTGGAAATGCTGCAGTCCGACCCAGGGTCCAAAGCCCATGAAAAGGTCCAGCAGGTGTTGGGCGAACCGCCCCGAGTCCAGCAGCTCGAAGACGGCTCGGAGCAGAGCGACGTGTCGCAGGTGGCTCGTTTGAAGCGAGAGTACCTATACCCCGAATTCGAAAAGGTCTTGTCCGAGCCTCGCATGAAGCGAAAGATGAAGGCCCAAAAGCGATTCACCGAAGAACAAGCTCAGGCGGCGCGAAACGAGGGCGTCTTGATTTTCCAGGCTGCAGGCAACAGCCACCAGCGGGCGAGTTTGGCGGGGCGACCCGACATGTCCCGGTCGGTGACCCAAGACATCGACGGGCTCTTCACTGTGGGTGCGCTCGACGCATCCGGTACCGAAGTGGCGCACTTTTCCAGCGATGGCCAGGTCCAAGCATCGGCCCGCGGGGTCGACGTGCCCGTCGGCCAAGGGGGCGCCGACGTGAACGGCACCAGCTACGCCACGCCGCTCATGCTCGAGAACGCCTGGGCCGTTCTCGGCGCCAACCCCGAGCTGTCGGTCTCGGAGGTCGAGCGGATCCTGACCGATCCGCGGGTGGCTTCCGACGTGGCCGAAACCGACCGGGACGGAGCCGGCGGGGTCGACCTGTTCGCGGCGGTCCTGGTGGCGCGGGATCCGTCCGTGTCGGCAGCGAAGATTGCGCAGATCCGAACCCAGCTCGACGCCGAACCCGAAGGGCGGTTTTCGCTGGGGCGCAATGGCCGCCTTCGTCCGCGGAGCGAGCAAACCCTGGCGCTGGGCCCCCGGGTCGGGCCGGTGCGGGTCTGAGCCCGCCCGAAGCCGTGCTCAGGGCAGGGCGGTCCGGATCGCCTGCGCCGCGTCTTCTGCCGGCATCCCGTGGGGCAGCACCCGCTCGAGCTCGCCGTTTGCGCCGACCAAGAAGGCCTGGGTGGTGTGGTCGACCAAGTAGCTCATGGCCGAGCCGGTGCCTTCCACCTTGCGATGGAACACACCCCAGTCCCGGGTGATCTTCTCGAGGGTGCTCGGCTCCGCCGTGCCGGCCCGAAAGCTGGGGTCGAAGTAGCGCACGTATTCGGCGAGCCGGTCCGGCGGGTCGCGCTCGGGATCCACGCTGACGAACACCACTTCCGTTTGGGCCTGCGCTTTGGGCGAGAGCATTCCGTAGGCCCGCTTCAGGGTAGCCAACGTGGTCGGGCAGATGTCCGGGCAGCTGGTGTAGCCGAAGTAGAGCACGACCACCTGGCCCCGCAGGTCCGACAGGGACAGGGCGCCGCTGGCGGTGGTGACCCGAAAATCGGAGTAGGTGGCTGCCCCGGTGGGCGGGCGCGGACGCTCCGGAGGGGCCGTGCGCACCCAAAGGAGCATCCCGAACAGCAGCCCCAGCCCGACGGGCGCGATCACCGCCAGTGCTCGCTTCACGGCGCGCGACTCCAAAAGCGAAAGCCAGCGACTCGGTCCTCGAATACCACGTCGGCCCGCCAAGCCATTCGCTCGCGGGTGCAGACCGGAACCACGCCCCGCGCCGACCAGCCCGCCCCGTCCCGTTGTAGCGCGAAGCGAAAGAAGCCCATGTTCATGTCCACACCTTGCACCTCGACGGCCCGGGGCGGGCCCACGCCATCGGCTTCCACCCGAAAGCGGAGCGGGGTGGCCGCGGGCGCACCCGGCGGCGCGATCGACAGCTGGACTTCCGCCCCGTCCGAAAACCGCACCGCACACGGGCCCCGCGCCAGACGGCACGAAGGATCCATCCGGACATGGTTCGACCGGGCTCGGCGCCACCGCGACACCGCGTCCGGAAACAGCCACAGGCCGCCGGCCAGCAGGGCAGCCAAACCCCAGGCGCCCGCCTTCAGTCCCCGCACGACGGCGCGACGATTCAGGGGGACACCTCCGAGCCAGCCCCGCCGGAGGGGCCGGTGCCCGGGCCCGCGGAATGCCCTCGCCGGTGCCGATGTCTTCGGCGGTGGCCGTCGCCGCCGGGGCCGTCACCCCGGTGCTTGCGGCGGCCCTTGCCGCCCCCGATCTGTCGGACCGGCACCAGCACCGTGCGGCGGCTGTCGTCGTCGAACACCAGGGTCAGGGGCAGGGTGCTGCCGGCCTCCAGGGGGGCGGTCAGACCGATCAGCATCACGTGCAGCCCCCCGGGCTCGAGGCGGACCCGCTCTCGGCTCGGCAGGTCGATCCGGTCGACCGGGCGCATCCGCATCACGCCGCCGTCGTCGATGTGGGCGTGAAGCTCCACGGTCTCGGCCACCGGCGAGTGGGCCGCCACCAGGGCGCCCGCCGGTCCCGGATTTTCGAACTCCATGAACACCGCGCTGTTCGGTGCGGCCGCCGGCATGGCCCGGGCCCGAGAACGGGCCACCTGGACCCGTTCGGCCAGGGGCGGCGCTTCGCCCGGTCCGACGGGGCGCTTCGCTGCCTGGGCGCCGGCTTCCGTCGGGGCCGAATCCCGATTGCAGGCCAGGGCCCCGACCCAAAGAAGGGCCATGGTCCAGACCGGATGGCGGATCCGCTGCATGGGCCCGCTATTACCCAAAGGCGCGGCGTCGACAAAGCGCCGATGGCCGAGCGGGTCAGCGACCCCTCAGGGTCTGGGCGATGCGCAGCACGTCGGCCAGCACTCCGGCCGCCGTCACTGCGCCGCCGGCGCCCGCGCCCTGCACGATCAAGGGATACTCGGCGTACCGCTGGGTGGTGAAGGCCACGAAGGCCTCGGAACCCCGCAGCCGGCTCGACGGATGGTCTTGCGGGACCGGGATCGGACCCACCTCCAAGATCGGTTCCCCCCGCTCCCGCGCCCCCGGGTCGATCCGCGCCAGGTATCGCAGCACCTGGCCCTCGGACCGCATGCGCTGAAGCTGGGCTTCCATCTCGGGCTGGTACGCCTCGAGCGCGGAAAAGAACTGGTCCGGGTCGGTCTTCGAGATGATCGCTTCCGGCACCAGCGGCGTGAGCTTCACATCGGTCATTTCGACCCGGATCCCGAGCTCCCTCGCCAGGATCAGCGCCTTTCGGGCCGCGTCCAAGCCGGACAAGTCATCTTGCGGTTGCGGCTCGGTGTAGCCGAGTTCCTTGGCGGTCCGCACGGCCTGGGCCAGCGGCACCCCGGCCATCAGTTCATGGGTCAGATAGCCCAAGGTCCCCGAAAACGAACCCTCGATCAGATTCACTCGGTCTCCGGTTCGCACCAGGTTCTTGAGCGTCTCGATCACCGGAAGGCTGGCCCCCACCGTGGTCTCGTAGGCGTAGAAGCGATGGTTTTGGCGGGCCGACTCCAGGAGGGCGTTGCGGCCCTCGGTGTCGATGGTGAGGGGCTTTTTGTTGGCTGCGACCACGTGGATGCCCCTTTCGAAGGCGGCACGATACAGCGTCTCCATGCCGTCGGCTGCGGTCACGTCGACCAGGATGGGCACCGGCAGTCGTTTGAGACGATCGAGGGTCTCGATCCGCAAGGGGCCGTTGGTCTGGTCTGCATCTTCCGGTCGGTTCTCGAGCATCCGATCCCGCCACGCCGACAGGTCGAGCCCGTCCGGAGCGAACACCACCTTCGTTCGGTCCGCGATGGACACCACCCGAACGTCGATGTCGTTGTCGCGCTTCAAGAGAGCGGCTTGGGTGCGCACCTGCTCCAGCAGCTGGCTGCCGACGACGCCTTTACCCAGGACGCACACCGCCACCGACTGGTGCGAAAAGTTGAAGGCATCGTGCACCGCCTGCACCGCGGTGTGGGTCTCCTCGGCCGGCACCACACAGGAAATCGAGCGCGAAGACGCGCTTTGACCGATCGACAGGACGTTGACTCCCACCTGGCCGAGGGACGCGAACATGCGTCCGGCCACGTTGACCGAGCGACCCATCGCTTCTGCCACGAGGGTGAGTAAGGTGACCGGTTGGCTCACGTGGACGGGCTGGATTTCGTGGTTTTCGAGTTCGGAGCGAAGCTCGTTCTCCAGGGCTTGCAGGGCCCGGGCCGACTGGTCCATCGGCACCACCACCGACAGGGCCTGGCCGTGGGCGGACTGGGTGCCCATCCACACCGTCAGGTTCTCTCGGTCCAGTGCCCGCTGCACCCGCTCCGCGATCCGGGGACGGGCATCCAGTCGCTGCACCTGCACGTCGACCAGGGCCTGCTGCTCGAGGCTGGTGACCGAGGTGGCCGAGCCCTCGTCTCGATTGCCCAGGGTGTCGACCACGGTGCCCGGGGCATCGGGGGTGAACGTATTGCGGATGCGCAGCGGAATCCCCGACTCCATCAAAGGGATCATGGTCCGAGGGTGGAACATCTTGGCTCCAAAGGTGGCGAGCTCCAGGGCCTCCATGTAGCTCAGCGTTCGAAGGGGGTAGGCGTCCGGCACGATGTCCGGGTCCGCGGTCATCACGCCCGAGACGTCGGTCCAGATAGTGACCTCCTCGGCGTCGAGCCCCCGACCGAGCAGGGTTGCGGTGTAGTCCGAGCCGTTCCGACCCAGGGTGGTGGTTCGGCCGTCGGGCGTCCGGCCCAGGTAGCCCGTGTGTACGGTGACCACCGGCGCCCATTCTTCCCGCTGGGCGTCGATCCGCTCCCGGGTCGCCGTCCAATCCACGGTGGCGCTGCCGAACTCCGCATCGGTGACCACCCAGTCTCGAGCATCCACGAAGCGGGCCGGCACGCCGCGGCTCTTGACGAACTCGGCCATCAGCAGGGCGCTCAGGCGCTCCCCGAAGGACTGGATCAGATCCAGGCTCTGGGCGGTGTACTCCCGAAGCAGGCTGACGCCGTAAAGCAGCTTCCGCAGGTTGCTGAACAGGGCCTCGACCTCGGCTTCGACCTTCAATACCTCGCCGTGTCCGGACAGAACCGCCCGGGCGTTGGTCAGCGCGATCTGAGAGGCCTGGTTCACGAGGCCGGTGGCCATGTCTTCGTCGCCCTTCGAGGCCCTGGCCGATGCCTCGATCAACAGGTCGGTGGTGGGACCGGCGGCGGACACCACCACTGCCAGTGGCCCTTGCTGGTGGGTTGCCTGGATCAGCTCCAACACCCGTCCAACCCGCTCCGGTGTCGCTTGAGACGTGCCTCCGAACTTCACCACCCGGAACTTGCGACTGGCGTTCATCATGTTCCCCTTTCCCCCAAGGCCTCGCTGAGGAAGCCATTCAGTTGATCCCACTCGATCAAGAAGGCGTCGTGCCCGTGGGGGGACACGATCTCTCGGTAACGGGCCGACACCCCTCGCGCGTCCAGGTCTCGGACCACTTGCCGAAGGTGTTCCGGTCGGTAGAGCTGGTCCGTGTCGATACCGATCGCCGAGCAGGGCGCCGTCCATCGGTCCCAGCTCCAAGGCTCGCTCCGGGTCCAGGTTTCGAAGGACTCGGGAGGCGGCGGCGGGCGGGTCACGTCGTGGTGGTCCATGGCCGCGATCTGGGTCAGGTAGGCCCGGGCATCGAAACGGGCCCGCAGCTTGCGGCCCTGGTGCTGCAGGTAGGTCTGGATCGGCAGCTGCGTTCCCGGCGGGGCATCAAAACCGTGGCGCTCGAGAAGGCCAGGCTCCGCCCGATAGCTCAGGTGGGCCAGCTGACGGGCCAATTCCAGGCCGGGACCGACCGCCTCGGGCCAGCCAGGGTCCTGCAGAATCGCCATCCGTCCAATGTGGTTGAAGCCTTGGATCCACGGCGTGCTCCGGGTGGAGCTGGCGATGGGGGCCACCGCCCGGATCCGGGGCGTGAGCATGCCCAGGGCGAACACGACCATGCCGCCGAGGGAGCCACCCGTGGCCAGACGCACGTCGTGGATGCCCAGGGCGTCCAGGCCTGCCAGCAGGGCCCGCGCCTGATCCCAGGTGCCGACCGGCGCCGGATGGTCTGCCGGAAGCGCGAATGCGCCCTTGGCCTCGGAGGCAGCGGGTCGCCCGAGATTCGGGTAGCCCTCGTCCCCGGGGCCCAGCGACCCGTAGCAAGACCCCAGGTTGTTGAAACAGAGCACGTGAACCCGGTCTGGATCCAAGGCGCGCCCCGGCCCGACCACGGGCTGCCACCACCCGTGGGGCCCGCCGATGGCCGCGTCGGCGGTCAGGGCGTGGACCCCCAGGACCACCGGCGCCGACAGGTCGTCTTTCGGGCGTTCATGGGCCGATGCGGCGGTCCAGGCCGCCACGCGGGCGTCCCCGTCCCGACGGACGACCTGACCCACCGGGGGGGCCGGCACGGCCCGGCGGACGAAGCGGTCCGCCTCCCGGGCTGGACCCCACCACCAGCCGCGCAGGACCCCCTGAGGCAATCGGACCCCGCATTCCGCGGTCAGGGCCGGCATCGGCACCTCGAAGGTCACCGGGTCGGGAGCGCGCACGGTTTCCTGTCGACCAGCTTCCTCGGCCCGAGGCAACCGTCCTCGTGCCGCCGGTGGCCGGTCAGCGGAACAGCTCGCCCACCGCGTCCTCGGCCAGGTCTCGGACCCGGAAGACTTGGTCCGAAAAAGATTCCACCCCTTCGATGCGGTGGCTGCCGGCGTCGATCACGATGCTCTTGATGGCGGTGCGGGTTCGTTTGCGCACGTCCTCGACCCGCTCGACGAGCTCCGGTCCCACCGGCGCTTCCCCATCGGTGATGAACACGATGTCGCCCCGACGAAAGCGCTTGGACTCCACGTGCTCCAGGGCCCGGGTCAGCGGTTCTCGAAAGGAGGTTCCCCCGCCGGGAAAGTGCTCGGCGAAGTCCAAGACCGCCTCTGGAACCAGAGCGGCTCGCTGTCCCAGGCCCCGGTGTTCGGAGGACAGCTCCACCTCGTGAATCTCGGGGCCCCCGGAGAAGACGATGCCGACGCACCGTCTCCTTTCTCGCCGGGCCAGTTCCACGAAGGTCAGAGCCACCGCCTTGGACCACAGCTCTTTGGAGCCTTCCATGGAGCTGCTGCCGTCGACGCACACCACCATGGGTCCACGGGCCTTCGGGCCCTCGAGCTCGTATTGCAGAAGCTGGCTTTCCGCGAAGCGTGCTCGGAACGCCCGCCGAAGTTCTGGACGGCGCAGCCCCGTCAGCTCGGACGGCAGAATCCGAAACAGGTCGTTGCCGGTCCGAATGTCGTGCACGCTCTGGGGAGATCGAGGCAGCCGCCTCTTGCGCACCTCTTGGGCGATCTCCCGGAACGCGCCGAGCAGCCGAGCCAGCATCTGAAGCTTGCGGGACCGGAGCAGCCGCTTGCCCAGTTCGAATCGGCGGCTCGGGTCGAGGCTTTCGCCCGAGCCGAGTCCGAGACCCGCCATCGCCTCTTCGAGCGTTTGTCGTTCGTCGGTCCACTGACCCATGGCGCCCGCCACCTCGTGGTCGAAGGAGACGGGCAGGTCGTGGACCACCTGGCGCATGGCCTTCTTCTTCTTTTCGATCGCTCGTTCCAGACGCCTTTTGTCCTGGTTCAGGTCCTTCTTCAGGTTCTCGCGAAGATCGGGACCGAAGGCGTCTTCCGGAAGCTCCTCGAGGTGGGCGATCTGCGAAGTCACGTCGGAAAGCTCCGATTCGAGCTCGTGGGATTCGAGGCCCTCCATGAACTCCTGGGCTACCAGACGGTCGCCCTGGGTCAGGGCGTCGGCCACCGAGTGCGACAGGAACACGAGAGCCTCCTGCGCGGCGGTGGCGTCCAGCTGGGTCCTCTCGCGCAGTCGCTCCAGACGCGCGTCATCGACCAGGCTCCCCACCACCCGGCGGGCGAGCTGAGCCGACGGCGGCAGGCTCGAGGGGTGCCGGGGCACCACGTTCAGCTTGTACAGCACGCAAAACAGATCGAACAGCAAGGCTTCGGAGTCCGGCAAGAGGCGACCGAGCCGCTCCCGTGGGCCCTTCAGGCCCGGATGCAGACGCACTTGTCGTTCGTACAGATCGCGGTCGAAGCCGTCGGACTCCACCGTCTGGGTCTTTTCGGTGGAATCGGTCGGGTTTCGACTCAATTCTTTGCTCCCAGCAGGTTGGCCTGCATTCGATCCACTTCGTCCGCGAGCGCGCTCAGGCTCGACGAGTCGCGCCCGCGCGACTCGGCCTGGGCGGCCAACTGCTGCAGGCGCTTCGATAGATCGACCAGCTTGGTGTGGGCTTCCAGGGCGGCTCGAGCCTGGCTGCCCGTGTCTCCCCAGGCCCGGGTCGCGTAGCCATAGACCTCGCGAGCCTGCCCCATCAAACGGCGAGCTTCGTCTTCGAACCCGCTCGCCACGCCGTCCAGGGCTGTCTCGACCTTCGGAACGTCTTCGGGGTCGGACCACAGCACGTGACGAAGCCAAGCCAGGTCCGCCGGCTCGACGGTGCTTCGACCTTCCAGTCGGGCGGCACCCCGGAGCACCCGAAGCGCACTTTTGAAGCGACGGTCCGAAGGCTGAACGCCTTCGGCCGCCAATCGATTTCGGATCTCGAGCACGTCCCGGAGCACCGGCTCCGGCACCTCGACCGCGTCGACTTCGCGCCGCCAGACCGACAGCTGCTCTCGGTTGATCACCGTTTCGGGGGCGGTGGGCTCCGGGAGCCGCAACAGCTCCAAAAAGCGGGCATCACCGTTCAGGTATTCGACCCGGAAACGGAGCAAGAACCGGTCGTACAGAGCCTCCAAGGCCTCTTCGTCGGGCAGCTCGTTCGACGCCGCCACGAGGGTCTCGAGCGGCACGGACAAAGGACCGCTCCCCTGGTGAAAGGTCC
Organism: Myxococcales bacterium LLY-WYZ-16_1; assembly: GCA_031800475.1. GTDB lineage: Bacteria > Myxococcota > Kuafuiibacteriia > Kuafuiibacteriales > Kuafuiibacteriaceae > Kuafuiihalomonas > Kuafuiihalomonas phototrophica. Next base: position 15,244 of record DAPKRQ010000016.1, on the reverse strand, counting down.
GCTCGTTCATCAGCGTCAAGAGGGCGTTCAAGATGGCGCTGTTCGCTTTGAACACTTCGTCCAAGAATGCCACTTCGGCGGTCGGAAGCTTGCGGTCGATCAGTCGGTCGTAGCGCCCCGCCTCCAGCGCCGGAAGATCCACCGGGCCGAACAGCTCTTCGGGGGTGGTGAACTTGGTCAGCAGCCACTCGAAAGTCCGGGCGCCCTCCAGTCGGTCGGCCAGCGCCCGCACCAGTTGGGACTTGGCCGTGCCCGGGGGACCGAGCAGCAGTACGTGCTGGCGGCAGAGCAGGGCGATCAGCAACCCGTCCACCACCTCGTCGCGCTCCAAGAACTGTTGCTTCAGCTCCGCGCGGACCTGCTCCAGCATGCCCCGGGTGTGCCTGTCCGGTCGCCGGGAGGCAACCACGGGACACCGCATGCCTGGTTGGCGTCAGCCGTTGCTTCGTTCGAAATGGAGCACGTCGATCAGCACCGTCGCGGAAAACGCCAACATCTTGAGTGTGGGGCTGGCCAGCTGATCGAGCTCGATCCCGAAGTTGTCTGCGTCGGTGAAGAACTCCGCACCCACGCCCCGCCAACGCTTTCGGATCTGTCCGACCGGCATTCCGTAGGATCGGAGTTCGAAGGTCCACGGAGACAGAAAGGGTCCCCAGATCTCCAGGCGCTCGCCGTCCATCGCTTCGATGTCGAAGCGCCGGTTCAGCCAGCTCCAGCGCTGCCGAACCACCCCGATCGGCTGCCCCTGGCCGTCCGCGACCTGCAGATCGCTCAAAAACCAGCGAAACGGTCGCCGCAACTGCAGCAGCACCTGGCCGGTGGCCGCCGACCGGATTTCCACCCTGAACGGTCGGAGCGTGCCCAACAGCCAGCGGGTCAAGAACTCGGTGATGCCGCGGCCGACCTCCCGAACCTCGAGCACGGGGTCTCCGTGCTCATCGAAGACCCGATAGCTGTTGCGGGCCTCGAAGGACAGGAGGATCTCCCACCAGTTCTTGCGCTGTCGAACGGTGAGGCGGTCGAGCCCCTGAAAGGTGTGGGCCAGTGCACGGGCGTCCGCCGGATACTCCACGGTGCCAGCTGACGCCCCATCCCGTTTCTCATCAAGCCCCCTCGCCCCGGTCCGGGCCACAGCCCATGGGGGGATTCGATTGCCCGGCGGCTTCCGGGCCCGTAGCTCCCTTCGACGGTGGGGGAGCTCGCATCGCTGGCGGCGGCGGCCACGTGGGCCGTGGCGTCGGTCTCGTTCGCCCGAGCGGGCCGGCGGCTTCGGCCGACCGCCCTAAACTTGGCCAAGTGCGTGCTGGGGGCGGCCATGCTCGGGGTGGCCCTGCTGGCCGAAGACGGCGATGCCCCCAGGCCGTCGGGACAGGCCCTCGCCTGGCTGGCGGCCTCGGCCTGGGTCGGGCTTTCCCTCGGAGATACGGCCTTCTTCGGCGCCTTGAACCGCCTGGGACCTCGCCGGGCCCTCCTGTTTTGGTCGCTGGTTCCGCCCCTGACCGCGGCACTCGCGTGGGGGACCTTGGGCGAGCCGGTCGACCTGCAGATGGGAGCGGGCATGGCCCTGACCCTGGGGGGAGTGGCTTGGGTGGTGGCCGAGCGAAGCCCCCAAACCGGCCAAGCTCCCGCGGACCACTCGACCGCGACCTGGGCCGCAGGGGCCGGACTGGGCCTCGTGGCGGCCTTCGGCCAGGCCTTGGGGAACATCTGGACGAAGCAAGGGGCCCTGGGCCTGTCTACCGTCGAAGTGAGCGTGATCCGTCTCGGTTTCGGCGCCCTCTTTTTGGGAGTGCAGGCGGCAGCGTTTCGGGAGCTCGGGGATTTGGGCCGGCTCCGGGAGCCCGAGCTTTCGAAGCAGGTCGGTCTCGGCACGGCGGTCGGCACCGCCGGCGGCATCTACCTGATGGTGTACGGCCTGCAGCATACCTACGCGGCGGTGGCAGCCACCTTGACGTCGACCAGTCCCCTCTTCGTGCTTCCGCTCGCGCGATTCGTGTTGAAAGAACGGATTTCGGCGCGGGCGGTGGCGGGGGCTGCGGCCGCGGTCCTGGGCGTGGCGGTGCTGTCATGGCCGTGAGCTTGCCCGAGCTCCGGGACACTCTGCCCCGGGCCATGCAGGTCCCCTTGCGCGGACAGGGATGGCTTTGGCTCGGTCTGTTCGGCGCGGTCTGGACCCTTGCTGCGGTCCTGGGCGGCGCTTGGGGGCTCGCCATCCGCTGCGCCGCTCTGGGGCTTTTGGCCGAGTGGGCTGCGGGCTGCTACGTGGCGGGGCTGCGCGGGACCGGTCGTGGCCCGGCCCTCCGGATCCCCCGGGACTGGACCGGACGGCTCGTCTGGCCCGCCCTCACCCTTTCGGTTCTGACCTTCGTGCTGTGGTCGCCCACCGCCATCATCGGCATGACGACGGCCGTGAACGCCATGGCCCGCACCGACATCTACGGAGGACAAAGCGCCTGGGACTTCGTGCGTCCGGAGCCCGGTCTGTGGACCGTGGCCGGGGTCTTCGCGCTGCTCGCGGTCTGCTATTGGCCCCTGGCGATCGTCCGCCTGGCGACCACCGGGCACGCCTGGTCGCCCTTCGACGCCTACGAGATCTACGGCCAGATGCGGGAGTACGGCTGGCGCTACTTCGTGGTGGCCGCGTTGGGCCTGGGCGTCGTGCTGGCCATGGCCGGCCTGTGGGTTCGGGGCGGCGCGGGGTGGACCGCTGGCTGGATCGTGGGACCTTTGGGGCTCACGTGGGTAACGGGCGCTCAGTCGTATCTGATCGGCGTCTGGGAAGCGTGGACTTCGGAGATCGATTGAATGGTGCGTCCCTTGGGTGGAAACAACTCGACGGAACGACGGGTCGGGGCGGTGGTTTCGCCCGGAGCTGCAGTACGGTCCAGCGGCCCCCGCTTCGTGGCCCCGCGCCGTCGGTACGTCGAGTTGGCGGCGCCGACCGACCTGTTCCACAGCCTGCGGCTGCATCGTTTCGGAAAGCTCGACCCAACCTTTCGCCTGGCGGCGGGCGGGCTGGAGCGGGCGGTGCACACGCCCGATGGGCCCGGCGTGATCCGAATCGAGACAAGGGACCGTCGGGGCTTCGAAGTGCAGGCTTGGGGACCGGGCCGGGCGTGGCTGCTCGACCGCTCTTTGGGCATGCTGGGGGTCGACGACGGCTCGGACCGATTTCGTCCCGACCATCCCCGCTTGCGACGCATGCACCGAGGCCTGGCCGGTCTTCGGCTCTGCCGGAGCCCGACGGTGTTCGAGACCTTCGTGACCGTGGTCTTGCAGCAGCGGGTCGCTTGGCGTGATGCGGTTCGCTCGTTTTTGGACCTGGTTCGGAGCTTCGCCGAGCCGGCTCCCCAGAGTTCGCTTCGGTGCTTTCCAGCTCCGGCCGTGTTTCGGGACCTTGACCTGGCCCGGTACCGCTGGGCGGGCGTCGACGCCCAGCGCGCTCGGACGCTGATTCAGGGGGCCACCTCGTGGCGGCGCCTGGAAGCGCTGGCCGACCGGGACCCGATCGAGTCAGCCCGCCGTCTGCAGAGCCTGCCCGGGGTCGGGGTCTGGACCAGCCAGTCGGTTCTGGGCTTTGGGCTCGGTTGGGCCGATGCGGTGCCTGCGGGCGACCATGATCTGCCTCGCCTGGTCGGGGCGGTGCTGGCCGACGAGCCCCGGGCGGACGACGCCCGGATGCTCGAGCTGCTCGCTCCCTTCCGCGGCCACCGCTGGCGGGTCATTCGGTTGCTCCACGAGTCGGGCGTTCCGCCGCCACGCTTTGGACCGCGGCGAGGTCCCGGAGTCGGACCGGCGCCCGGTCGGCGCGGTGACCCTCGGCGGTGAGGACCGGGATGAAGGGTCGGGTTGCCGGTGCGGAGCCCGTCAGGCCCCGGCGGGTTCGACGACGGCCAGGCCCGGCTCGGGGGCCAGGCTCACCGTGCCCGCGCGGCTTTCGGTGGTGGCGCGGACCTGCTGCAGCTGCACCAGCTCTCGGCGGTGTCGGGTGGCCGCCCACGAGAACAGCGCCGGAACGAAGAGCAGACCCGTGCAGAGGATGGCGAAGCACGGCAGACCGCCGAACACGATCCCGGGAACCAATCCGGCTTTCGTGGCGGCCCCCACCGCCGACAGGCCCTCGTCGAATCCGCTCCGAACCCAATGGCCCGTCTCCATTCGACGCACCAGAGTCAGGCAACGGCGGGCCAACACGAAGTGGGCGAGGCCGCTGAACACGACGGCCAGTCGGATCCACCAGTCGAACACCATCACCCGGCCGAGCCAGCGAGCCCACCCGGTGCCCGGCAGAAGCGGTTCCACCAGGCTGAAGGGCGCGAGGCCGCTCACGTACAAAAACGCCCCCAAGTGGAGACTGATAGGAACCAGGAGTGCGGCGCCGACCAAAGCCCACCGAAACGTGGATGCGGACGCCCCGGCCAGTTGGGTCAGCGCGGTCCCGATGTCCGCGTTCGGCTCCGGTGTCCGGGTCGGCTGGATGCGCAGACCGAGCCAGCCCGAGACCGCCATCCCGGCCAGACTCAGCAACCCGCCGATCAACAGCCACGACGCACCCGCCACGCCCAAGAGCCCCAAAAACCCGGACGCACCCGCCACGGCGGTGGCGGTCTGCCCGAGCCGCCGGCGCTGGCGCTGGCGGGCTCGAACCGACTGCAAAACCTGCGTCGCTTCGCCGGCGGAAGGGTCCACAGCCGCATCTTCGCGAAGCCGAACCGGACAGGTCAATCCACGGGCGGCCTCGAAGCCTGGGACGGCGGCTTCGGGTCGACCGGAGCGTTCTCGTTTCGGGTCAGGCACGCGATGCCGGTGGAAAGCGACCACGGCATGGGGCCGGATGGCAAAGAGATCGGAATCCACCGGATCTGGACCCGATGACCCAACCAGGCCCCGAGCCGGGCGTGCACGCCCCCGCGCCCCGCTCCCCACGGCATGACCGGAAGCCGGTAGGCGGGCGTCAGCGGCACCCGGACCCGGGTCAACCAGGATACCCAAGGTGGCACCACGTCGAAGACGAAGCATCCCCGGGCCCGCTCGGCCCAGCCCTGCAGGACGGCTTTCACCGAAGACTCCGGCAGGTACATGAACAAACCCTGGGCCACCACGCAGGCCGGTCGGTCCTGCAGGTCCTCGAGCCAATCCAGGTTTTCGACGGAGCCCGTCCGGTGAAGGGCAGACGGCGTCGGAACGATGAATCGCTCCCGAAGCGAGACCATGTCCGGCAGGTCCACCGTGATCCAGCGGCTCCAGCCGCCGACCCGAAAGCGCTGGGTTTCCAGTCCCTCCCCCAAGCTCACCACGGGTGCGCCGGGCTCGCTTCGAAGGAACGCCGCGACCAACTCGTCGAAGGCCCGGGCCCGCCGGGCGAACGAAGGGTCCGGCCGCCCGAACCACCGGCGCAGGTCCAGGTCGAGCGCTTTGAGGATCCGCTGGGCTTGGGGGTCCGCGAGGATCGACGGATGGCTGGCCCGACAGTACAGGGTCCACAGGGCCGTCGACGGAATCCCGCCGACCGGAAGGGACTGCCGGCTCACGAAGTCGGCCTCAGTACTCGTCCGAAGCCGGCGTGCTGGCCCAGCGAGGGAACCGGCTCTCCGTGCCGGGCGGCGAGCCGCCCGTTCACGAACACGGCGGGGACGGCCCGGGGGTTGCGGCGAACCAGTCGATTCAGGTCCTCGAACCCCTTCATGGGCGCTTCGTGCAGCGCTTCGACTTCGTCGTCGAGGCCGCGGGGATCGATCACCGCCACATCGGCCCGCCCGCCGGACGAAAGCACGCCCGCATCGATGCCGAGCCAAGCGCCGATCTCTCCAGTGAGTCGGTGAATGGCCCGTTCGATCGGCATCGGGGGTCGCCCCTGCCGGTGGCCATCGTGGACCATCTTCAAAAAGCGCAGCGGAAAATTGTAATGGGCCATGTTCCTCAAGTGGGCGCCGGCGTCCGAAAAGCCTAGCTGCACCGACGGATGGCCCACGATCCACCGAAGCCACGCCGGGCGGTCGTTGCCGAGGACCGTGTACCAGCGCAGGCGCTCGCCGTGGTCCGCCACCAGGTCCAAGAACGCGTCGACGGGATGCAGGCCCCGGCGCTCCGCCACCTCGCCGAAGGAGCGTCCTTCCAGGCTGTGGTCGGGGCACGACACGATCCGGGTCTCGCGCAAGTCGCGGTGATAGGCGCGACCCCAGATCTGGCTTCCCCACTCTCGCTTGAATCGCTTTCGGTATCCGGGGTCCCGGAGCAGGCTGGCTCGGGCCGCCGGGTCCTTCACGTGCAAGGCCGCGGTACCCGCGCCGAACTCCTCGAAGACGGGAACCTCGATGCCTTCCACCCAGAAGTCGAATACGTTCGGAAGCGACTGAAACCGAAAGTCTGCCCGAAGGAGGCGGTTGAATAGATGAGACAAGGTGCCTGCGAGCCACAAAGCGGGGCGACTCGCTTTGGCGTCGACCATGGAGATGACCGCGGTTTTGAGGCTCTTTCGAAATCCGAGGCCGCTGCTCTCCGCCAAAAAAAGGAGCAGGTTCAGTTTGGTCGAGATGTTGGGCACTCCCTGCCAGATGCGGTCCCGGCGCCGCAGGATCCGGTTGAGATGCCTGAGCTCGGACCACCGGGCGCAGGTGCTCGGTGTCGGCAGGCTCCGAAAGCGCTCCCCGTCCATCTTGTCCCACTTCAGGGTGTTGACCGACAGGCCCAAAAAGCCCGCGTCCACAGCGTCTTCCAGGACCTGGCCCATGCGGCGAAGCTCGGCGCGGCTGGGGCGCACCGAGCGGTCGAGGCTGCGGGCCAGACCCATCACGTGGGCGCGCAGGGTGGAGTGCCCGAGCAGCACGGTCAGGTTGGGGCCCAGGGCAAGCCGGTCCAGGTGCTCCAGGTAGGCCCGCGGCGTGTCCCAGTCTTTGAACCGCTCCAGCAGCGGGAGGACCCGGTCGCGGGGAACGCCTTCGACCCGGCAGAACATGTCGGCCAACTCTTCCGGCTCGCCTGCCGCCAGGCCGAGGCCGCAGCTGCCGATCGTCACCGTCGTGACCCCATGCCGCACCGATTCCGACAGCCCCGGGCTCACCTCCAGCTCGGCGTCGTAATGGGTGTGGTTGTCGATGAAGCCGGGCATCACCCAGCATCCGCGAGCGTCCAGCTCGGTCGTGCCCTCCGTGCGGGGGGTTCGGGGGTCCAACAAAGCGAGGGGCGCCCCGGGCCGGATCTGCACGTCGAGGGGGCGGCCAGGGGTGCCGGTGCCGTCGAAGACCGTGCCGCCCACCAGTCGGACGGCCTGGGTCATGAGGCCGCCACCGTCAGCGGCTGCACTCCGGGCCGCTCGGCCAAGGGGTCCCGGCCGTTCCACGTGCCTGCGCTGTCCAACACCCGAAAACGGGCGAACAGCTCTTCTTTGAACCAGCCTTCGCTGCGGGATCGGCGAAGCACCGGCGGATGGGGCGACGGAGCCCGGTACGCGAAGTCCTGCATGGATGCTCGGTCCTCCCACAGGGAGAAGGTCATGAGCTGCACGACCGGCAGCTCGCCCATCCCGATCTGAAACCGCAGGGCCGGGTGTTCCCCCAGGGCGGCGCTGATCGCGGGCACGCTGCGCCAGAACGGGATCAGGTGCCGGCTCCGGATCTTGGCCCGGGTGATGACGCCCATGTGGGAGGTGGCGGGTCCGATCGGGAGGCTCCGGACCGAATCGGAGGCGCCCTCCGTCTGGCTTTGCTTCGAGGCTCCGGGGGAACGGTCCCCCGTGGGCTCGAAGGGGGCTCGAGCATCCCAGTGGCCGCGGCTTCGGGTGGCCTCGAGAAACAAGGTCCACTCCTCGTGCGCCATGCGACGGTAGCGACCGAATGGCTGTCCCTCCCGGACCCGCTCGCGGGCCACCGCCAGCGACGGCCAGGTGGCCAAGATCGCGTACACCGAGAAATTCGGGAACGGGTCGAAACCGACACCGCTGCCGGTACCGAGGATCTTGTGGAACCCCACGTCGGGTAGCCGGCGAAGCGGGCGCTTGCCCAGCTCCATGTGCACGAAGGCCCAGATGCGGGGCCACAAGCCGCGAAAGCGATAGAACGACAGCGTGGTGACCTGCATGTCTGGCCCGCCTACCCAAACCGGCGAAACGGAGGGGGTCAACCGCCGAATTTGGGCTCGCCCGGCGCGACCGGGAAGGCGGGTGGGGGCCCGGGCCGGTCGGACGCGGCCGGAGACCGCCGCTCGTGGACGGTCTGAGCGGAATCCCGCTGTCCAGGCGGGCTCAGTGAGCCCATATCGGTCGAAGCGACGATACTCAAGCGACCCTTCAGGGTGTACCGAATGCGCATGATTCGCAGGCGGCAAAGCCGCCGAATGTCTTCATCGAACTCGCGAAGAGCCAAGGGGCTACGGGAGCGTCGCAGCAGGCGCCGCCCGAGGAGCATCGCGTCGAGCGGCATGGAGTAATGCCGTCTTTCCAACGCTCGACGAAGCTTGGTCCGCTCTCGCTCCGTGACTCGAACACCGAAGCGCGGAAGTGGATCCAGCAGCTCGACGAACCGGGCGGGACGCATGGGTCCCAAGCTAGGTCGGCCGTCTCCAAGCCGCCAAGTGTCCGCGCCGATCTACCGTGCCACGAGGCCCGTTCGGCTGGAATCCGCTGGGACCGGAGGTGGACTCGGGCGCATTCCGTCCGCCGAATCGGTCAGAACGTGAAGCGCAGTCGGCTGTAGACGTTGGTGTTGTTTTCGAGCTGCCCGAAGAAGGTGAAGATGTCCTGCCCGAGAAGTATGTTTCCGCCGAGGGTGGCTTGTACGGCTTCGGTGATCTTGTAGCTGACTTTGGGTCGGATGTAGGCGTCCTCCTCCGACGGCGACACGAAACCGAACAGCGACAGCGTCAGATTGTCGGACAGTGCCATGTAGGTGACCCGCAGCGTGACCACGTGGCGCAGCTCTTCCGGCTCGAACTGGGGCAAGGGGCTGTTTTCGATCTGGTCTCCGTGATTGAGAATCGCTTCGAGGTAGTACTGCGTACCGATGGTGAGCTTGGGTAGCACCTCCAACTCGTATCCGACGAGTGCCCGGGCTTGAGAGTTTGGAACGAAAGGGTCCGTCCCGTCTTCGTCGTCCCAGGAGTGGTAGAAAGCTCCTTCCACGTTGAACACGCCACCGAAGACGAGACCGCGGACGCTGCCGCCGTAGACGCTCAGACGCGGGTACAGAAGGGTGCCGTCCATCGGGTCGAAGGCCAAGGGCTGCTTGAAGAAGCCCACGTAACCGTACGCAGCCAGCTCCCAGCCGGCAACGGTGCCGTACAGACGTGCGTGCCATTCGCCGTTTTCGACGTCGGCCTGGGGCGTCTGGGCGTCCAAGGGTGTCGCGTCCGAGCTCGGTCCAGCCCGGTCGCCTCCCGGAAAAAAGAAGAACGACAGCCGTTCGCCGGTGATGAACCGGTCGGGGGCGAACAGCGGGTTGTAGACCACGTCGAGTCCGACGCCCTCCAAGAAAAAGCTCAGCTTCAGGGAGTCGGACGGAGCCTTCAGGAACTCGTCGTCGCGTCCGATGAAGAAGGCCTGAAAGTCTTTTGGGAACAGGTCGTTCAAGAAGACGAAGTCTCCCGTGCCCCACGTCAGCACCTGACGGCCAGCCCGCAGGCTGAACGCCGTTCCCAAAGTGAAGTCCGCCCAGGCCTCTCGGAGGTCGATGTCGACCCGCTCGAGCAAGGCGTCGCCGATAAAGTCGACCTTCAGCCGGCCTTTTGCCTTGGGGCGTTCGACTCCCACCTCGAGTCGCCCCCGGGACTCTCCGAGCAAGAAGTCGTCGGCCGAACGGTCGTCGTCCACGACTCGCGTGGCGGCTGCCGCCTCGAGAAAGCCGTGGATGTCGACCCGGGTTTCGGAGCCGAAGGCTCCCCCGAAAGGGTCGTCCGACCCGGAGTCGGTGGCGCCTGCGTCCGACTCCATGTCATCGAAGGCGTCCCATTCGTCACCGGCCATCAGGTCTTCCGTGCCGGCACCGGCGGTGCTGGAACTCGTTTGGGCGAAGGCGGCCGCCGGGGCGAGCCCGGCGACCGTCGCGATGGCAATGACCCGATTCAGCGTGCGCGCAGCCATTTTGCGGGGGGATTTCGGAGCGACCGCTCCACGAACACGTCGTCGGGCACGCCCAGGTCGAAGGTTACCTCACCGAATGCGGCCAGGGTGTATCCGCCGGATCGAAGGTCGCTGACCTTCATGCGCGTGATGGTCGGATGACCCTTCACCACCTCGATGCGGGCTGCTTCGATTCGACGGATCGGCTCACCTTTGCGGTCGAAGTACTCGATCGTCTCCGGCAGGTAGTCTTGCTTTCGAAGGTGGACTTCGTACTTCGCAAACTCCACGTCGTTTGGGCTTTTGGGCTTGCTTTCGATGATCCAGTGCTCATCGGTCTCCTCTTTCAGGGTGTGGGTGTCTTCGCCGGGCCCTCGTCCCGAGATGTCCTCGTAGAACAGGTGTGATCCGACGAAGCTGGTGCGCTCGTCGCTGGCGGCGATCCGTTTCACCAGGTCCAGGGCTGGGAGGTACAGCCAGCGGTCGTCGTCAGACCCGGGCTTTTTGTGAACCATGAACACGGTGTTTCGAACATCGGCCGGTTGCTCGAACCGAACCAGGAAACGCTGCTGTCCACCGTCTTTCACGTCGCGGCGCAGCACCACGAACTGGCGACGCATCTTTCGGCCCTGGCCGTCGACGATCATCATTCGGACTAGGGCGCGTCCGTCGTCGGCGGCGTAATACTGCGCCTGGCTGGCTTTGTCGACCAGCTCCTGTGCCGAGGGAGACGCTGCAGCAAGCGTGGCTGCAAAGATCCATGCATTCATATTTTCCTTCCTTTCTCTTCGAGCGATTCAGAGATCAGCTTTGCGAGGGTTGAGGATGGGCGCCCGAGGCGGGTACGGCCGGGCGCACCCGGTTGCCCACCCACAGAATGGCGGGCAGTAGCACCAGGGTCACCAGGCTCGACACGGCCATGATCGCCGCCATCAGAACACCCACGGTGTTGTAAGGAACCAGCGGTGCCGCGAGCAGCGGCAAAAAGCCAATGGCAATGACGATGGCGTTTCGGGCGATCGCTCGTCCGGGCTCCTCGAACATCAGCGGCAACGCCTTCTGCCAGCTTCCGGTTTCCCGCTTTAGCTGGCGGCTTCGCTCCAAGAAGTGGATGGCGAAGTCGATGCTGAGCCCGAGGCTCAGGGACGAGAGCACCGCCACCGGCATGTCATAGTCCTTTCCGATGAAGCCGGTGAGGCCGTAGATGAGCACAATGGTGAACATCAGCGGCACCATGCTGAGGAGTCCGAACAGCACCGAACGGAAGAGCAAAACCATCATGATGAACACCACCACGAAGGCGCCCAGCAGGCTTTCGAGCATTCCCTGCACCATCTTCTCCTGCCAAACCACGTTGATGTAGGTCAGACCCGCCCATCGAGCTTCTGCCTCGGCTGGCGGGGGGTTGTCGGAGATCCAGGCGTCGAGTTCGTCGCGAACCTTGCTCATGTCCTGGTTGTCGCCGCTTCGAAGCTGGAACCACACGGCAGCCGCCCGGTAGTCTGGCGTGACCACGTGAAAGAGGTCTTGTGGCCGGTGGGAACTCTGGAACGTGAGCAGCGTTTGAGCGACGCCGGCCTTGGAGTCCGGAACACGGAAAGCTTCGGCGTCTCCGCCCTTGAGTTCTCGGTGCACGGTCTTCACGACGTCGGCCACCGAAGTGGTCTTTCCGACGGTGCCGAGGTCGGCCGCTGCCTGCTGCAGCCGTTCGATCCACGCGAGCCAGGTCGGATCCTGAAACACCCGGCCTTCGCTTTCAGCAGTTTCGAACGCCTGCAGGGCCCGGATCCAGATGTCTTCGCCGTCCGGGTCCTCGAAGCTCTGCGTGTCGAGGGCCGAAGCTACACCGCTGTCGGCGTTTTTCACCAGGTCTTCGAACACCCGAAGCCGAGCGTCGTCTCCGGATTCCTCGACCACGGCCCGGGCTGCTTCGATCGGGTCCTCCGCCTCGGCTGCGGGCTCGACGACCAGGTAGGCCGGATAGGTTCCGGCCAGGGCTCGGTTCAAGGTCTCGTCGGCCTGGCGGATCGGGTGGCTCGCGCGGAACCACCGGACTGGGTTGTCGTTGATCTGGATCAACGAAATGCCCCAGCTGCCGAGACCGATCAGCAAGACGGCGGCGGCCAGAACGATCTTCGGGGCGCCGAGACCCACGGTGCGAAGGCCCCGTACCGCCCGGACCAACAGTCCTTTGGGCTCCGTCGAACCGCGTTCCTGTGTATTGGAGACCAGGGCGGCGAGCCGCTTCGGCGACAGGGCGACGACATAGGCTGGAATGAAGATGATGGTCAAAAGGAAGGCCAACAGGATGCCCAGGGCCACGAAGGCGCCGAACACCTGAACCGGAGGAATCGGCGTGATCAACAGGGACAGAAAGCCGGCGGCCGAGGTGAGCGAGGTGTAGAGCATCGGCATGAACAGGTGGCCTACGACCTCCCGAATGGTCTTCTTGGCGTCTCGGTGCTTCGGATAGAGATCTGCGAATTCCGACAAGATGTGCACCGAGTCGACCACCGCGATCGGCATCAAGAAGATCGGTATCATCGAGCTCATGATGTGGACCGTGAAGCCTGCGCCGATCAGAGCGCCCATGGTCATGATCACGGTGCTCATGGCCACGATCATCGGCGAGACCACCAGGGCCAGACTTCGAAAGAACCACCACATGAGCAGGAAGATCACGAGCGCCGCCAGCGGTGCGCTGATCGCCATTTGCTTGAACATTTCGAAACCGAAGGTGTCTTCGGCCACCGGCAGTCCGGCAAAGTGGTAGGTCTCGGGGCCGTCGAGATCCGCGATGATTTCCTTGATGTCTTGGGAGACCTGGTAGCTGTAGCTCTTTTCTTCGACGGGTACGTATATCGCAAGGCTTTTGCCGTCTTCCGAGATCAGTGTTCCGTCGAGCATCGGCAGCCGCTTCGCCGACTCCCGCACCTGGTCCGCTTCGGCCTGGGTCTCGGGAGGCTCCTTCAAGAGCCACTTGAACGTGACCGTGCCCGGGCCGGCTTCACGGATGTCGTCCACGTGGGCGGGGCCCATGAGGTCTGCGGTCACCACGTGTTCGACGTCCTCGACGCGCTTGGACAGTTCGTAGATGCGGCCGAGCGATTCGGGCGTGAACACGCCCTCGGGATGCTCGGGGCGCTCGATGCCGACGACCACCATGTCGTGGAGCTGAAAGCGCTCCTTCACTTCGTCGTGGAAGACACGAACCGGTTCGTCTTCCGACAGCATGTTCTCTGGGTCGGTGTCGATCTGCACCTTCGCCATCTGGGTGCCGAGTCCGATCACCGCGACGACGAGGCCCGAGAAAACCCAGCGAGGATGGGAGAGGGCGAATTGGAGCCAGCGAGACTTCATGCATATGCACGTATGCGCATATATGGAGACAGTCAAGCTTGCATGTTGGGTTTTCGGCATGGCAAGGTCCCGCCATGCCGCGCCGTCCCGCCGCCAAGCCCATGCCGCCCGGGGGATTCGATGCCGTCGCGTCCCGATTTCGGTGCCTGGCGGACTCGACCCGCCTGCGGGTGCTCTACGAGCTCTCTCAGGGGCCCAAGACGGTATCCGAGCTCACCGAGCGGGTGGGCATCACCCAGCCGAATACGTCGCGGCACCTCCAGACCCTGTTGCGGGAGGGACTGGTGAGCCGCGAGCGCCAGGGGAGTCACGTCTCCTACGCGATCCGGGACCCGAGCGTTTACCAACTTTGCGAGCTGGTCTGCGGCAGCATTCAGCGGCGACTCGACGACGAACGGCGGGCCTGGGTGGGCTGAAGCGTCCGCGCGGTTCGACAGGTCTTTCGCACCGAAGTTCGACCGTCGTCCGATCCAACGAAGCTGCATCCCGTTCGGACGCGCAGTCCCGCTCGTTCCGCCCATCCGGCCCGGTCCGTGGTGCCATGACCGGCTCGTGACCGAACTTTGACATGAACTGACGATGCGGTGACCGATTTTCCGCGGTGGATGGGTCACATTCCTCCCGTGCGAGTCGCTGCTTCGACCCGAGCCATGCTGCCGATGCTCCGGGACCCCCGGGAGGATGCCCCGGATCCCGATCCGGCCAATCCAACCGGAAACGGGACTTCGAACGGTCCCGGGTCCGAGGGGCCGCGGTTTTTGAGATCCCACGGTCGAGCCGTCACCCAAGCGGTGTACGTGTTGATGCATGGCCTGCCGCTGTTGGGTTTTTGGACCGGTTTTGGGTGGACCGAGGTGCTGGTCGGCCTCGGGCTGTTCTGGATCCGCTTGTTCGGCGTGACGGCAGGCTACCACCGGTACTTTTCGCATCGGACCTTCAAGACCAGCCGAGCGTTTCAGCTGTTCTTGGCGGTCTTGGCCCAGAGCACCGGGCAAAAGGGCGTGCTGTGGTGGTCTGCCCACCACCGGCACCACCACCGAAATTCCGATCTCGAAGACGACGTGCACTCCCCGGTCCGGCGGAGCTTTTGGTACAGCCACGTGGGCTGGATCTTCGACCCGCGCAACGACGCCACGGACCTCCATCGGGTGAAGGACCTGGCGAAGTATCCGGAACTGGTCTGGCTCGAAAAGTTCCATTGGGTGCCGCCGACCGCCCTCGGCGTGCTGGTCTTTGCGACCCTGGGCTGGTCGGGCCTGTGGGTTGCCTTCTTCGGGAGCACCATCCTGCTGTACCACGCGACCTACACCATCAACTCCCTGTCGCACGTGTTCGGTTCGCGCCGCTACGACACGGTGGATGACAGCCGGAACAACCTCTGGCTGGCGCTGTTGACCCTGGGCGAGGGCTGGCACAACAACCACCACCACCACATGGCCAGCTGCCGGCAGGGCTTTTATCGCTGGGAGGTGGACCTGACCTACTGCGCCATCAAAGCGCTCGAGCGGGTGGGGTTGGTCTGGGACGTGAACGAGCCGACGCCCCGGGTGTTCGATCCGGCGCGGCACATGGAGACCCAGCCCAGCTGGAAACATTGGTTTTTCCCGCCGCGAGAGGCTCCCACCGGTTTGGCGCCCTGCCGCCGTTCGGACGGGGCTTCGAAGGCGGAGGCCGCGGCGCCGGACGTCGAGCCCCCACGCACGCCCGCTGCCTGAGCGCTCGGCCCGGCTCCGCTTCCTCAGGTCGCGCCCCGCCCGGTGCGGCCGGGCCCGAGGGCCACCCGGGCGCCCCCGTCACACCCGGGGCGCCGGGGCCCGCTCCCGCCGCCCCCCT
>DAPKRQ010000015.1:0-4644 GCA_031800475.1 Myxococcales bacterium LLY-WYZ-16_1 | reverse complement strand
TCGGGCCCACCCGTCTTGGGCGGACCGGGCCACCTCGCACGCCGCCCGAACGTCGGACGCATCGGAAAGCGGAAAGGTCGCCACCCGATCCCGGCGGTCGCACGCCGACAGGTCGTCGGCCCGCCGTTCACCGGCGGCTTCACGCTCTGTCCCCGCGACGATGTTGCGGATCCGCAGGGTTGGTGGATGGGTCCCGTTCGGTTCGATTTGGAGCGCTTCCGCCATGGCCCTTCGGATAGCACCACGGGCCCGTCGCGGCGAGGATTGCACGGGCCGAGCCCCGGCTCGGTGAAGCCGCCATCGGGGGATGCCGCCTCAGGTGGAGGAGGAAGACGCGAAGCTGGAACGGCGGCTTCGGCGGCTCCGGGAGATGGCCCGTTCGCTCACCGGGGGCACGTCGATGTCGTAGGCCTTCATCTTGCGGTACATGGTGGCGCGGCCGACACCCAGGAGCTCGGCGGCGCGAGACACGCACCCACCGGCGTTCTGCAGCGCGAACCGAAAGATCTCGGCTTCGTAGACGTCGTAGGGCTGCACTTGGCCGCTGGCATCCAGGGTCGGGGCCCACCCGACCTGGGTGGGCTCGGACTCAGGCACGACGGCGGGGGCACTCGGCTCGACCCGCGGGAGAACCACCTCCGGCCGGGCGGTCAGATCCAAAAAGAGCTCGCCCTCGTCAGACAAGCAGGCAGCATTGCGCACGGTCGCCACCAGCTCGTCCACGTTGCCCGGCCACTCCCGACCGACCAAAGCATCCACCACCTTGCCGTCCACCCGCACGGTCTTGGGCTGCACCAGGCTTTCGATGGCGGACACCACCCGATGGATCAGAACGGGCACGTCGGCCCGCCGCTGGCGCAGCGGCGGAACGGTGACCGAATGGGGCTCGAGAAGTCGCCCCAAATCCGGCCGCACCAGGTTCCGCCGCACCTGCACGCCGATCGGAAGCTCGGAGCCGATGATCATCGGGGGCCATCGCACCGCCCCGTTGGAAGCGCTGCCCGTCAGGCCCTGCATCAACTTGACCAACCGTTCCTGCCCGGCTGCGCCCAGGGAGGCCAACGACTCGATGAACACCACGCCGCCCTTGGCGTCGGCGAAGGCGCTGCTTTGGCGGGCGCTTCCGAACAGCCGCTCCTCCGCGTCGGTCCGAGCCACGATCACCAGCGGTCCCTCTGCCCGAGGGCCCATGCGGTGGGCGAAACGGGCTACGGCATCGAGGCGCAGGCCCTCTTCACCGATGAGCACGATGCTCTCCTCCTCGCCGGCGCGCCGCATCAAATCCTGCAGCAGCTGCTTCATCACCGGGCTTTCCGAGACGAGAACGTCGACTTCCATGGAACCGGGCAGAGACACGGGCCGAGGTCGCTCCCCCCGACCCTGCATGGCCTCGGAAACCGCCAAAATCTCCTGAATGATGGCCAGCAGACGTTCTCCGTCCACGGGACGCTCGAGCACGTCGACCGCACCGGCCTTGATGGCCGCCACGACCTCGGGAACCCGGGAGGACCCCGTGACACCGATCACCTTGGGCGGGTCCTGACTCTGGGCCAAGGTCTCGATCAGGTCGACACCCGGTGCCGCCTTCAGGTGCACATCCACCAAGACGAAGTCCGGGCGATGTCGCAAGGTCGCAGCCAGCCCGCTGTCGGGGCCATCCGCCTCGTGCGCGATGAACCCGCGTTCGGAGAGGAATCGGGTGGCGTTCCTCCGAAATGCCGGGTCTTCGTCGATGGTCAGGACGATACGGCGGTCAGACATTGCTCCGGGATATCGGTCGGCCCCGTATGAGGTTGAGACGGGTCAACCCGGCACGTTCGTACCAAGTGTTTGAAATGGGTCGATTTTCGAAGCTAAGGAGGAGTTTGGCCCCCTTGGGCCCGGGTGTATCAACCCGACGCGGGGCCCGGATCGGGACGGCGGAGCTCTCGTGCGGGGACGGTGCCGGGCCGGGGGCGGGGTCCGAATTCCATGGCCTCGCCCGAACTCCCGGCGCACCTTCGAACCATGGCTGACCGCCGCGGACCGTTCCACAACCCGTTCCGGGACGCGGCAGACGACCTGCGGCAGGCGGTGAAAACCGCCAAAAAAGAGCGCCGCCACGCCAAAGGCGGCGCCGGAAGACCCGGGACGTCTCGGTCGAATCCGTCCGCCCGGATGGCTCGGGACCCCTCGGCTCGGGACCCCTCGGCTTCGGGCCCGGGTGCCGCCGCGAGCCCGTCCGCTCCCGCCGTCGAGCCCCCGTCCGATGAACCGCCGGCGCTCGACGGGGCCGACCTGTTCTTGCAAGCGGTCGGCGACGCCCGCCGCTTGCATGACCCCCGGGGCCTGGTCCGGCCCCCGCCTCCGCCGCCCGCCGCGGACGTGATCCCGGTCTACGACGAGGATGCGGAAGCGTACGCCGAGCTCACCCGTCTGGTCGAAGGGCGTGCCCGCTTCGACATCAGCGATTCGGACGAATTCATCGAAGGCTGCGTCGAAGGGCTGGACCGCCGCATCCTCCAAAAGCTCCGGCGGGGCGACTTCGCATTTCGCAGCCATTTGGATCTGCACGGACTGACGAAGGAAGAAGCCAAGGACACCGTGGAACGCTTTTTGTGGGAGCGCCGGGAGGCCCAACACCGGTGCGTCTTGATCGTGCACGGCCGGGGCCGCAACTCGAAGGACAACATCCCGGTGCTGAAGCAAGCCCTGTTGTCGTGGCTCCAGCGGGGTCGGATCAGCCGCTGCGTTCTGGCGTTTTGTACGGCACGGCCCCATGACGGCGGTGCGGGCGCGATGTATGTCCTGCTGCGAAGATGAGGCGGTGGCTCGCCAGCTTTCGGTACGCAGGAGCGGGGATCGCGCGCACGTTGCGGACGCAACGCAACATGCAGGTGCACGCGGTGTCGACCTTGGCGGTCTGCATCGTCGCCATGGCCCTGGGCCTTCCGCCCGCCGACAGCCGCATCCTCGGGTTGTGCATCGGGTTGGTCTGGGCCGCAGAATTGGTGAACACGGCCATCGAAGCCACCGTCGACCTGGCGTGCACCGAGTCCCATGCGCTGGCCCGCACCGCGAAAGACGCATCCGCCGGGGCGGTTTTGGGGATGGCAGCGATATCCGCCGCCATCTTGGCGTCGGTGCTCCTGCAGCGATGGAGTCTGGTCCAAGCGGACGGCGTCGTCCGAAGCCTGACATGGGGCTTGCCGGCCCTGCTCGGCCTGGGCCTTCTGCTCGGCCACCCGTCCAGCCGGTGGGCCTGGATCGGGGCCGCGGTCAGCTTGGTGGGGCTCGGATGGCTGGCCCACACGGGCCGCTCCCCGGCATGGAGCGCGGCCGCCGGTGTCCTGTGGGTTACGGCGGCGGCGGCACGGCGGGCGGTGCCTTGCGCTGACGGGGTTGACGACTCGGGACGGCCAGCGCCACCGCGACCGCCCCGATGATCACCGCGGTGGCCACACCCGGCACCGGTCCCAACCACGCCAAGCCTGTGGTCACCGCCACGAGGGAACCGGCGCCGCACGCGATCCCCACGGCTCGGCTTTGCCGCCGGCGATTCCGAATGCGTCGCATCAAGGCGGGCAGACCCGCCAGGGCTGCGGCGAAAATGCGAGGCGCGTGCCCGTCGGCATAACTCGGCCGTTCGTGCCGCTCCAAAACCCGCAAACGAAGTCCTGCCCGGGGCGGCTGCGAACCGCTGCGCAACAGCGAGGCGTCGCTCGGCCGCACCAGACCGACCCGGTCCGTGAGACCGGACGCCCGCGCCAGCGCCCGGCGACTTCGGTCCGCCAAGCCCGGAAGGAGCCCTGCACCGAGCTCGCGGCCTACCTGCCGGATCTCTTCGCGGACCGCGACCCGGATCCCCACCGCTCCCAACAGCCCTCCGTCGGACGTGGCGACCACGAAGACCTGCATGCCCTGGTCCAGCAAGAACTGAAGGGCTGGCTGCTGGTCCTGCGGGACGTGCACCTGGGCCTTTTCGGCCATGGCCTCGGGCGAGCCGACCCAGACCCGCTGGCCCTCGACGGTGGCATAGTGAATCCCGTCCACCTCCCGCACCGCGGCGGCCTGAGCACCCGGGCGGCCCCCCTCGGCGCGGGCTCGAGACAGGGCCAGTCGCTCCGGACTGTCTTCGTCGGCCAGGGCCGCCTCGGCGAACCGCACCAGGGTCCGACCGTCCACGTCGGCGAGGGCCAAGGCCTCGACCTTGCCCGGTGCGGCCGCCAACATGGGCTCGACCAGGAAGCGGCGGACGTCGAGAAAGCGGTACAGATCCCGAGGCCGCACGAACCACATGCCGTGGCGAAAGGCGTCTTCGATGCTGGCCGCTCGGGCTCGAGCCGCCGGGATCCAACAAAGCCCCGGAACCCCCGCAAACAGGATCAGGGGCACGGTGGCCCATGCGGACTCGGGGGCTGCGGCGGCGACGGACACGGCGACCGCACCCGTCCCGAGCACCCCGACCCAGCCCGCGATCCGTTCGAAAGACTCGGGCGCTGGCGCCAAAGCCCGCATTTCGTCGAGCTTTTGGGACCGAAGGGTGGCGTAGGATCCGGACGGGGGGTGGAGGACCCGAGCGGTCAGGCCCTCCCCCCGGGGCTCGGCCCCGGCCAGCAGCACGTCCTTCGGCTCGGCGGGCAAGGCGGCCGGGCCCCCGGCCGC
>DAPKRQ010000014.1:0-10859 GCA_031800475.1 Myxococcales bacterium LLY-WYZ-16_1 | reverse complement strand
GAGCCCTTCGACGAGCCCCCGACCGAAGCCGGCGAGATCTCGAGCGCCGCACCGGTGCCGGCGGTGCGGCCGAAGGCGCCCGGCACCCGAGCGCAGGCCGTTCACGTGGGACCCGCGGTCATGGCGGCGGAGCCGGGTGGGGTCGCGGACGGGGCAATCGGGGCTCCATCCTCGATGCTCCGCGATCGGTCCTCCACCTTCTACGACCATTCTCGCGCCACTTCGCCACCCAAGAGTCTGCCGACCTGGGCGGCCATGTTGATCGGTGCCCTGACGGTGGTCGCGGCCCTGTCATTGGCCGGGACCCTGTGGGTGGCCTTCGGGCCCAAGCCCGTGGGTGGGCTGACCATCGAAGCGGTTCCCGCCGACGCCGAGATCTACGTGGACGAGATCCGGGTGGGCACGGCGCCGGTGAAACTCGACGGTCTGTCCGAAGGACCCCACCTGATCGAAGTGCGGGCACCGGGCCACGCGCCGCAAGATCGGTGGGTCCGGATCCGGGCCGGTCAGACCCGCATCGAAAGCATTCGACTGCGGCCTCAATCGGCCCCAGGCGGCGACAGCGAACGCTCCACCTCGCCCAACTGAGCGATCCCCTCGGCGACCCGGGACGCGATGGCCCGGAAGGTGCGCCCGTTGCTGGGTTGGGCCAGAAGCTGCGACAGGTCCAGGGGTGGACCGAACACCAGATTCACCGGCGGCCCCCGGCGGCGCAGGTTCCGCCAGACCTGATCGACGGCGTCGTTGCCGAGTCCGTTGATGAAGGCTGGGATCACCGGCACGGCGGTGGTGTGCACGAGCCGGCCGATTCCGGAATGGACCGGCAGCAGGCGATAGGGGTCGTCCCCTCGGTTTCGGGTGCCTTCGGGGTGGATGCCCGCGCTTCGGCCTCCTTCGGCCATGACTTCGGACAGCTCCCGCCACGACTCCAGGTTGAGCAGACGTCGCTTGTCTCGGAAAACGGGAGGATACATCGAAAAGAATGAAATCACCCCGTTCACGAGGAAGCCGACCGAAGTGTCGTAAAAGAAGTTCGACCGCACCGGAAACAGAAAGCGCTGGTCGAAGCCGGCCCGCCGGTAGAGGACGGCGTTGATGACGAACATGTCGAAAAAGCTTCGATGGTTCGAGACCAGCAGGATCGAGCGGTTTCGGTAGGGCGTGACGTGCTCGAGCCCTTCCACCCGAAGCTGGTTGTGCACCCCTGCCACGATCCAACGGGCACCGACCTCGCGCTGCAGCCAGGTCAGGGCCCGGTCCATTCGGCGGTCGTCCAAGGTGGCGCGCACCAGGCGCCGGTGGGCAGCTTCCAGCCGGGTCAGCCGCGGCCGTTCCACCCTTCGGCGGCTAGTTCGGTGCGGGGAGGGAGGCAAGCTGCAGGCCGGGTTTTGGCAGACCGGCTCTGACCGCTCGAAATCGACCGAATCCGGCTCTTCCGGGCCGCGGGCGATCGGTGGGGAATCTTTCTTGACTGCCCTTTCTGCCGGTCTCTAAGGCAGGAGGGCGCCCGACCCCGGTCGCGCGCGACGCTGATCATGACCGAATCGACCGCTGCACTCGAGGGGCGTCGCGGCTTCCGGGTTTCGGACTTGGGACTGCGCCTTCGGGCCTACCACGAGCTCGCCAAGCCCGGCCTGGTGGGCCTGGTGGTGCTGACGGGGGTCCTGGGTTTCTGCCTCGGAGCCGCCAAAGTGGGCCATCTGGACTGGATGAAGTTGGTGGCCTTCGTGGTCGGCACGGCCGCCACCGGCGGGGGGGCCTGCGCCCTGAACATGTTCATCGAGCGCGAGGCCGACGGCCGCATGCGCCGCACCCGCGACCGACCGATCCCGTCGGGCCGACTGCGGGCGGAAGAGGCCCTGGCCTTCGCGCTCGTCAATTTCACCTGCGGTTTTCTCCTCTTGGGCCTGGCTTGTGGAGGCATTCCGGCGGTGTTGAGCCTGCTGACCGCCGTGGTCTACGCCTTCGTCTACACCCCCTTGAAACGGCGGGGCCCGGTGGCGGTGGCCGTGGGGGCGGTCCCCGGGGCCATCCCGCCCCTGATGGGTTGGGCGGCCGCCACGGGGACGGTGCAGGTCGAGGCCTGGTCCCTGTTCGCGCTGCTGTTCGCCTGGCAGTTTCCCCATTTCTTGGCCCTCGCCTTCATGTACCGCGAGGACTACGCCCGAGGCGGCTTTCGGTTTTTGCCCCAGGGTCCGGCCGAAGGGGTACACACCGGGCGGGCCATCGCGGCCGGCACGGCGGCGGCGGTGGTGGCCTCCCTGGGGCCGGTGGTGTTCGGCCTGGCCGAGTGGGTGTACGGCCTCGGCGCCCTGGCGGCCGGGATCGCGTTTGCTCGGGTCAGCTGGGCCGCTTGGAGGACCCTCACTCCCCAGACCGCCCGCCGGGTGTTCCTGTTTTCGATCACCTACCTGCCGGCCCTGCTGTTTCTTTTGGTGCTCGACCAGTTGATCTCGCTCTGACCGATCCGCCTTTTCGGTTTAGCCTTCGGGTCCATGGCCACCCTGGAAGTCGACGACACCAACTTCGACACCCTGGTGCTCCAAGCCCAAAAGCCCGTCTTGGTGGACTTTTGGGCCACCTGGTGCGCGCCCTGCCGCCAGGTGGCGCCGGTGCTCGAGGCCCTGAGCGAGGCCTACGCGGAGCATGTGAGCATCGCGAAGGTCGACGTGGATCGGGCCCCCCTTCTCGCGACGCGCTATCAGGTTCGCTCGGTGCCGATGCTGGTGCTGTTTGCGGACGGAAAGCCCGTGGAGGCCCTGCCCGGCGCCTACCCCCGTCCCGTGATCGAAGAGTTTCTCCAAAAACACGTGCCGGGACTGGCCCCGCCGACCATCGACGTGAAGGCCCTGGACACCCGAATGAAAGAGGGCCTGCCGACCCAGATCCTCGATCTCCGGGCCGAGGCCGACTTCCGCCGCTCCCACCTTCGGCACGCGAGGGTGGTGGACCCGAAGGCTCTGTCCGAAGCCCTGGCGTCGGTGCCGGACGACACCCTGGTGGTGTTGGTGGATCGGACGGGCAAGGAAGCGGCCGACGCGGCCCGCTCCGTCGGTCGCTCGGGCGTGGTGGCCCTGGACGGTGGACTGCTCGAGTGGGAGGGCAGCCAGCTTCCCACCTACAGCAGCGCCGAAGAGGCCGCCCTCGACGCCGAGAGCGCCTGAAGCCCGCTTGTCAAGAATTCCGGCTTTTGGACGGCCGAGTCGGCTTTGCCTAGCTTCGCTCGGGCATGCCGACGCGACCGATGCCCGGGCCTTTCATCAAGTGGGCGGGGGGCAAGAGCCAGCTCCTCGACGCCATTTTGCCCCGGCTTCCGGGCCGGATTCGAACCTACCGCGAGCCCTTCGTCGGCGGCGGCGCCGTCTTCTTCGCCCTGGCCCGACAGCGCCGCTTCGAGCGGGCGGTTCTCAGCGACCAAAACGCCGACCTCATCGGCGTCTATCGGGTCGTCCGTGACGACGTGGAGGCTTTGATCGAGCACCTTGCGGCCTTGGCGCCCCGGGCGAAGGATCCGGACACGTTCTATGCTTTGCGGGCCCAAAAGACCCGGGATCTGGCGGCGGTGGAGCAGGCAGCGAGATTCATCTTCTTGAACAAGACATGTTTCAATGGACTCTACCGGGTGAACCGAAAGGGACAGTTCAACGTACCCTTCGGTCGATACCGAAACCCGAAGGTGCTCGACACCGAGCTGCTCCGCAGCTGTTCGCGAGCTCTCGCTTCGGTGGAACTCGAGGTCCAAGATTTCGAAGAGAGTGCGAAGAACGCGGGTCCGGGCGATGCGGTCTATTTCGATCCCCCCTACGTGCCGGTCAGCCCGACGGCGTCGTTCACCGCCTACCACCGGGACCCCTTCGGCCCGGACGCCCACGACAGACTGGCCCGGGTGGCCGAGGCTTGCTGGCGCCGGGGGGCCCATGCGCTGGTGTCGAACAGCGACTGCCCTTTCACCCGAAAGCTCTACGCCCGCTCCAGGGTCGAGACGGTCCAGGCGGGGCGGGCCATCAATCGCGATCCGACCCGACGCGGCCCGGTCACCGAGCTCTTGGTGGTGGGGCCCGAGCGGCCCGCCGCCCTCGAGC
The DNA here is from genome assembly GCA_031800475.1 of Myxococcales bacterium LLY-WYZ-16_1. Classification (GTDB taxonomy): domain Bacteria; phylum Myxococcota; class Kuafuiibacteriia; order Kuafuiibacteriales; family Kuafuiibacteriaceae; genus Kuafuiihalomonas; species Kuafuiihalomonas phototrophica. The sequence goes on along the minus strand of DAPKRQ010000014.1, from coordinate 6,777 downwards.
GCGTCTCTTCCGCTGGGTCTGCCGCCTGACCGACACCCGGGATACCATGGCCGAGTTCGCGGTGCGGGGCCTCGAGGCCCTTTCGGCCCGCCGACAGATCCGGACCGCGCTTGTTTCGCTCCAAACCAGACCCCTAGAATCGCCCATCATGCCCTTGGCCAACGAGTGGCGCCTCGACCGGGAGCGGGTCAGTGCGTCGGCCTTCGGTCGGGGGCAGGTCGGGCCCTATCGCCTGGGGCGTCCGGTGCGAACCACCGCAGCCGGCGAGGTGATCCTGGCCCTGCACGACCGGGATCCCCGGGTGCTCGAGCTCGAGATCTTGGATCCGGTCCGCATGCCGTCCCTGGACCCGCCCCTGCTCCAGGACGTGAACCAGGTCATGGGGCTGGAGCACCGCCACCTTTCGGGGGTGTTGGGGGCCGGGATCCACGACGGCTCGGTTTATCTGGCGCGGGTGCATCATGTGGGCCGGACCTTGGCCGAGGTCATGGAGACCTTTTCGGGCCCGGCGATCCTGGCGGCGGGCATCGCGTATTCGGTGGCGGAGGTGCTGGCCTATCTCGAGCACGAAGGGCCCCGTCCTGGAGCTTGTACATTCGGTGGATTCGACAGCCGCGACGTGCTCCTCGGCTTCGACGGCCAGGTGAGCATGGTCGGGCTCGGCCTTCGCTCTTTGCGGCAGCCCGATCGTCGAGATGCCGATCGACAGAGCTTTCGACGCCTGGCGGCGGATTTGGACGGGTGGCTTGGCACCGATCTGCAGGCGCAGGTGCCGCCCGGCCCGCCCATGGCCGACCTGGTGCGCGGCCTGCGCCGGGGCTTTCGCGAGGAGTGCGGCAGACGCCGGGAATACCTGGGCCGATTCATGCGCCGGTCTTTCCCCAACACGATCCTCGACGAGCGGGCGTTCTTCGGACTGGCCACCTTGCATTGACCGAAGGGCCCGGCAGCCCCCAAAGGCACGGCGGTGATCCCGCGGGCCCTGGCGTCGCTGGCGGCGTTCTACTTCTGCATCTACGGGGCGTTCGGGGCGATCCTGCCGTTTTTGGCCCTGGTCCTGCGGGGCCGAGGCCTGTCCGAAGCGGCCGTCGGCGGGCTCATCTTGTGGATCCCGGCAGCCTCGGTGTGGGCTCCCCCAGTTTGGGGGTGGGCGGCGGACCGCTTTCGCATCCGGCCGGTGCTGATGCGGGGAGCGAGCCTGGGGGCCGCGGCGGCGCTGTCGGTCTTGGCGGCGCGCCCCGGCGTCCTCGCCACCTGGCTCGCCGTGGTGGCTTTCGGCTTTTTTCGGGCGCCCCTGGGCTCCATGGCCGACGCCGCCACGTATGCGGCCCTCGGCCCCATGGGCCACCGCTACGCCCGGGTCCGGGTGTGGGGATCCATCGGCTTCGTGGCCGTGGCTGCGGGCCTGGCGCCGCAGTTTTCCCTGGAGGCGACCCTGTGGTTGGCGGTTGCCGGCCACGCACTGGCGGCGGCGGTGGCGTTCGGGATCCGGATGCCGCCCGCGAGCCCCTCCGACGGACAGCCCAGCGTCTGGGCCCGGGTGGCCGCCACGGTCCGCCGGGAGCGGTTGGCCCCCTTGTGGGTGGGCACGCTGCTCTATGCGTCCGCCTCCGGGATCTACGACGGCTACTTTGGCCTTCGGCTCGAAGACCTGGGCCACGGCCCCCAGTTCGTCGGGTGGGCGTGGGGGTTGGCGGTGACCGCCGAGGTCGCGGTCTTGGCGGCGGCGCCCCGGTGGATCCGGCGGGTGGATCGGTCCGCCGCTCTGGCGTTGTTGTCCGGGGTGGCTGCGGTCCGCTGGCTGCTGCTCGGGCTGCTCGAGGATCCGCGGGTCCTCCTCGGCAGCCAGCTCTTGCACGGGCTGACCTTCGGCCTGTGGTACCTGGTCTTGGTCCAGCGCTTCCAGGCCCGGGCGGGCGAGGGGGAGCGTACGAGCCTGCAGGCCTTGGCGGCTTCCGGCATGGGAGGGGGGCTGATGGTCGGCGTGGGTGTCGGCGGGGCGGTCTATGACCGGTGGGGCAGCGGCGGCGCTTTCCTGCTGGCGGCCGGCATGTCGCTGGCAGCGGGGGTGGCGTACACCATCGAAAGCCGAATCCTGGCTGGACAAGTGCGTCGGGGGATGGAGACCTCCAGCGCATGAGTCTGTCCGAGTCTCAATTCGAGCGGCTGGCCGATGGCACCCTCAACGAGATGGTGGAGTGCCTCGCGGACATGGAAGACGATGCGTTCGACGTGGAGCTCGAAAGTGGCGTGCTGACCATCGCGTTCGCCGACGGCGCCAAGTATGTGGTCAATAGCCACCGGGCCGCCCGGCAGATCTGGATGGCCGCCGACGCCTCGGCTTGGCACTTCGACTGGAACGGAACGGAGTGGCGGGCATCGAAGGGCGACGGGGAGCTGTGGTCTCTTTTGGAAACCCGGCTTGCAGGCAAGCTCGACCGCCCGGTGGAAATCCGACGAAAGTGAGATGGTCGAGCCGCTTTCGGGTCTCGACCTGAGAGTGGCTGGGACCTTCGGGTCGAAACCGGTTCAGCCGACGCGGTGTCGAGACGGGCGGGTGCGCCCGGGGCTTCATTCGGAGGTCCCAGGGTCCGAAGCCTCGTTCGATGCGAACGAAGGGGTTCGGTGCACCGGCGCGGGCTCGGGCAGAAGGCGAGGGGTTCGGTTTTCATGGCCGGGTCCTGGTGTGGGAGGCCACCCGCATCGTGCTGGGCGGACGGGCCCAGGGTGGGATCCCGGCACGGGTGGTCGTCCAGTCGCTGCCAGACCGCGGCGAGGCCCCCCCGGATGGCAGCCGCCAGGCCGCGACGGTGGTGCGGGGCATGGCCACCCACGACGGGCTCTACCTGGAGCTGCGGCCCGACCCCCCGGAGCGCTCCGAGAGCTCCGGGGACCTCCAGATCTGGGCCGACCGCACCTCGGCCAATCGCCTGAGGCACGCGCTGCAGGGGACCGACGTGGCTGCTTGGGTCCGGCGGACGTCCTCCAAACGGGATTTGATGCGAGATCTGTGGGGTCCGCCGGCGGAAGGAGGCTGAGGCGGGGCGGTTTTCGAGCTGCCGAGGGCTGTGGTGGGCCCGGCATGCACCGACGGTCTGGCGCGTACCGGGCGGGCGGTTGTGTCCGAATGCCGCGCCGGTGTCGAATGCCGGGGTGCAGGAGGCGGAGCACCGGATCCCCGTGGGCGAGGGAGCCCTGTTCGTTCGGATCGAGGGGCAAGGGCCGTGGACGGTCCTCTTGGATGCCGGATGGGGGAGGTGGTCGCCGATTTGGCGGTCGGTGCAGGCGCGACTGCGCGACCGATTTGCGACGGTGGCGTTCGATCGAATGGGCCTCGGTCGAAGCGATCCGGGGGCCATGCCCCGAAGCGCGTTCCAGGTCGTGGACGAGCTGCAAGAGGGCCTGCGCGTGCTCGGTCTCGAGGGGCCGTTTCTGCTGGTGGGTGAGGGCTTCGGCGCCGTTCACGCCCGGGTTCATGCGTTTCGGGATCCGGCGGTCAAAGGCATGGTGCTGGTCGACCCGGTCACCGAGGTGTGGGCCCGGAGCAAGGGCTTTTCGACCTACCGGTTTCTTTTCGAACGAAATCTGAAGCGATGGACGCGGCGGGCGGGGTTTCGAATGGCGCGGATCACCGCGTGGCTCACCCGGTGGCCGGTGCCGGGTCTTTCGGTCGACGCGGCCAAGGAGATGCGGCTCGGCCTCGAGCCAGACAATTTCTTCGCCATGCGGGCCGAACTCGGCGCTCTCGAAGAGAGCCTTCAGCAGTTGGCTATGGTCGGTGCACCGTCGGTGCCGACCACCGTGCTGTCTCCCGCCCGACGGATCTTTTCGGGCATGATCAGCCACGACGATTCAGATCCGGTGGGCACGGTGCAGCGAAAGCTAGGTTTGCAGGCGCCCGAAGGCCGGCATGTGGTGGTGGATGGACCGGACCGGTGCCTGCCGGTGGACCACCCGGAAGCGGTGGCGGAGGCGGTGGTGGAGCTGGCTGGCCGGCTGACGATCCCGGTCCAGGGAGCGACCGCCGACTGAAGGCGGCCCGCCCGTCCGTACGCCGAGGCGCGAAGCTTCGGCGGGCCCCGGGAGAAAGGCTTTGCGCTTTTATTCCACTCGAGGGACTGGACGGTCGGCTGGCCGAGACAGCTGCGGGCCCGTGGGGGCGGGGCGAATTGGGGGGCTTTCGGCCCGGACCCGAGCGCGCACCGAGGCGCCGATGACCAAGACCCCACCAAAGACCAAGCTGGCGCCGAAGACGCTCAGGGACCGGATCGGCTCGTCGAAGAGCAGAACACCCCAGCCGAAGGCGAACGCCACTTGGGCGTAGCCCAGGGCCACCGCCGGTCCGGCCGGGAGCTTGTGCAGGCCGTAGGCTCCCAAGATCTGACCCACCTGGGTGCAAAGGCCCACCACGGCGAGCCAGACCCATTCGGTCGAGGTCGGCCAGCGACCATATTGGAGCGCCAAGGGCAGGGCCAACGGGACCGCCACGAGGGTGAAGTAGAGCGTGATCACCCACGGGTCGTCGGTGGCCCGGAGCTTTCGGATCGTGATGTAGGAGCCGGCGGAAAAGGCGGCGCCGCCCAGGGCCAAGGCGACCCCCAGGCTGGCCCCGCCGCTCGCGCTGGCGGTGGCCAGGGACGCTTCGCCCGCGGCCGGGTCGCCCATGGGTCCGAACAGGAACTCGGGTCGGGCGACGCAGACCACTCCGGCGAAGGCCAGGGCCAACCCGGCCAAATCCCGGGGCCGCAAGGCCTCGTTCAAGAAGGGTACGGCGGCCAAGGCCGTGAAGATCGGGTTCACGTAGAACAGTACGCTGGCGTCAGCCAGGGGCAGCCGCTGGACGGCGTGAAAGAAGCAGGTGAGGCCCCCCAGGCCGAACAGGCCGCGCAGCCACAAAAGCCGCCCGTTGGTGCCCCGCCAAGACCGGCCGCGGGCCCACAACACCCCGGCCGACAGGGCCATGGTGATCAGGCCTCGGACCACGATGATCTGGGACACCGGCAGGGTCTCACCCAGTACCTTGGCCCCCGCGCCCATGACGCTGAAAAAGGCGGCGGCCACCAGCATGTACCCGATCCCGGCCACGGGCGGCTCCCTGACGAATGGGGCCCCCCCGGTCCACCCGAAACCGCCAGCCGGCGAGCCCCGGGGGACACGATTCACCGCCCGCCCCACCGTGCATTTTGGGGCTTTTCATCCCGGCTCGAATGCGTATGCTACCCAGCCTCGGGCGCATAACTCAGTCCGGTTAGAGTGCCATCTTCACACGGTGGAAGTCGCTGGTTCGAATCCAGCTGTGCCCATACTTGCGGAACCCGGCCGGCACATGTCCGGCCGACCGCTCTACGTTCGGCTTCGCCTCACTGCGCGCCTGCGGCTTGCGGTCTTGGGGGCCCGGGTCCGGCAGAAGACGGACCACCCTTCTTCGCTCTCCTCCGCGAGCTCCCGCTTTGCGGGACTCGACTCCGGCTCGCTGCGCGCCTTCGGCTTGCGGTCTTGGGGGCCCGGGCCCGGCAGAAGCCGGACCCACCCCTCTCTGCAACCCGCCGCAGGCCTCGGCTTCGCGACCCGCAGGACGTGGGAAGTGCCGACGAAGGCTGGATGCCGAAGTCGGCCTCACCTGACTCTGGGTTGCTGCGCGCCTTCGGCTTGCTGAGAGTGGGGCCGCGCGCGAAAACAAAGAACGGTCTGTATCACCAGCGGGTCAGCCTGAGGCCCTCGATTCGTTGAAACTCGCGATCATTGCGGGTCGCAACCGTCATGTCGTTCGCTATGGCCGTAGCCCCGATGATCAGGTCGTGGGCGCCAATGATCGTTCCGGACGCCATCAGGTCGGCCCAGATGCGGGCGTGAACTCGGGCGACGCCGAGATCGAAGGGAACGACAGCTAGGCTAGCGAGTATGGCTTCGACCCATAGCTCACGTCGGTGGCGGCGCTGGGCGGTGCTCGCCCGGGACTCCGTGCAGAAGCTCGCTGGCTGTGATGGCGCTGATGGCCACAACTGCATCGGTCGGGACGTCCGAGGGTCGTCCTTCACGTTCCCACGCGACGAGCACGCTCGTGTCGATCAAGACGTCCATGGGTCGTCGAGCGGCGGTTGGTCATGCTTGACCGCTTCGAGATCGTCGGCGAAGTCGGCGCCCATTGGCCCTGTAGCGTCGAGTGCCTCGAGCAGGTTGGCTAGGCTCGAACGCTGACGTTCCGGTGGAACGATTCGCGCCACCACCTCTCCGTTGCGGACGATATCGAACGACTCTGAACCGAAGCGAATGCGGTCGAGCATGTTCGAAAAACGTCGGGATGCTTCCGTTGCGGTGACGGACTCAGCCATGAATCAGATAATCTGACTCCTAGCCGGGAACGTCAACGAGCGGCCGGTAGAAGTCCCGGTGCGGGTCCCGGTTTCGCGTGTCAGCAGCACACGGCATGCGACGCTCCGTGTGAGGTAAGTGGCTGAGAACACACGAATCCCGAGTGATTCCGATGCCCGTATCACTCTTCACACGGTGGAAGTCGCTGGTTCGAATCCAGCTGTGCCCATCGCAGTGGGTCCCGGGTCCGGCAAAAGCCGGACCCACCCTTCTTCGCTCTCCTCCGCGAGCTCCCGCTTCGCAGGACTCGGCTCCGGCTCGCTGCGCTCTCCGCTTGCCGGGAGGGGTACGTGCCCCTGAGGGACGCACGCAGTTCGGCCGTCAGAGACTGGGTGCTGTGCCCCAACGTGGGGTCCCGGGCCCGGCAAAGCCGGCTCCCACCCCTCTCCGCAACCCGCCGCAGGC
>DAPKRQ010000013.1:0-11579 GCA_031800475.1 Myxococcales bacterium LLY-WYZ-16_1 | reverse complement strand
GGTCGGGCGGGCTCTGGAGCAGGGCATCCAGGTGGGCTTCGTGAACCCGCGGGACTTCACGCGCGATGTGCATCGCACCGTGGACGACGCGCCCTTCGGCGGGGGTGGCGGCATGGTGATGAAGGTGGAGCCGCTGGCGGCGGCCCTGACGGAGGCCCGGTCTCGTGTGCCCCGCGGCACCCGGTCCACGGTGATCCTGCTGAGCCCGCAAGGGCGGCCCCTCCGCCAGCCGGACCTGCTCCGCTGGCGGGCCACGCCACATCTGGTGCTGGTTGCGGGCCGGTACGAAGGCTTCGACGAACGGGTTCGTAGCCTGGTGGACGAAGAGGTTTCGCTGGCCGACTGCGTGCTGACCGGGGGCGAAATCGCGGCCCTCGCCATCATCGATGGGGTGGTGCGCCTGCTGCCGGGCACCCTCGGCAACCGGGACAGTCCCCAGATGGACAGCTTCAGCCCGGGGTTGGATGGGCTGCTCGAGCACCCCCACTACACGCGGCCGGCCGAGTGGGAGGGCCAGACCGTGCCCCAGGTGCTGGTGTCTGGGGACCACGGAAGGGTCGAGGCATGGCGCCGGGCCCAGTCCCTGGCGCGGACGCGGGCCCGCCGACCGGAACTGCTGGCTCGGGTCCCGCTCGAGCCGGCGGATCAGCTGGTTCTGCAGCAGACGCCCCGTGCCCTGCCCCCGGTATGGTGGTGGGTGGACCCGGAGGGGCTGGAGGCTCGGGACCTGGAGCTGTTGGGTCGGACCGCCGCCGCTTACGGGGTGGAGCGGGTCTATCTGTGGGCCCACGAGCGGGTCGCCGACGGCGCCGAATGGCGGCGAAGGATCGAGGCCCTGCCCCACGTGGAGACGCCGCCGGTGGTTCGCGGTCGCCGCCGGGAGCGGGAGCGGCCGGCCCGGCTGATTCTGGCGGACCGGTTCGATGTGCGGACCGGGCCGGATTCGGTGCGGGCTGAGCTTCCGGACGGCGTGCGGTGGGTGGGCTCGGCCCGGCCCGAAGACCCGCGGCGCATCGTCTGTCCCTCCGAGCTTCGGGACGGGGCCGGCTGGGTTTTGGCTCTCGGGCCTCGGCTGCCGCCGGTGGAGGGCACCCTTCCCGCGCTGCGCCGGGTATCGCCGCATGGTCGGCTGCCCCGTCCGGTGGCGGCCGCGGTCCAGATGGACCGCTGGGCCCAAGAGGGCTGAAAGCCCCCGAGCATTTCACTTGACGTGCTGCGAAGACGCCTCCAAAACCTCGGCCTTCCGAGGACCGAACCATGGACAGCGTCATCGATGAAGTCGGCGAGCCCTACCTGCGCAAGCACCCCGAGATCCGCGTCGGCGACACGGTGCGCGTTCACACCCGGATTCGCGAGGGCGACAAGGAGCGGATTCAGGTCTTCGAGGGGGTCGTGATCCGCTACCGAAAGGGCGGCATTCACGCCTCCTTGACCGTTCGAAAGGTATCCTACGGAATCGGCGTGGAACGGATCTTTCCACTCCACACCCCGACGGTGGAAAAGATCGAGATCAAGAGCCACGGTCGGGTCCGCCGGGCCAAGCTCTACTACCTGCGCAACCTCTCCGGTAAAGCGGCCCGCATCCCGGAGCGCAGCGAAAAGCGCCCGAAAAAAGCGTCCTCCTGATTCTTCGGCCTCCGGTCGCGGCCGGCCCGTCGTTCGAACCGAGCGCGATGCGGGAGCAGCAGGGCGCTTCCACCTGCGCCGCACCCATGCGAGGAATCAGGCCGGGGCCGCGTCGATGATCCTGGTCGAAGTCGCCATTCAGAACGCGCGCGGGTTCGAACCGACGGTACGCATTCCTCTGCGGCCCGGCATCAACGTCCTGAAACTCGAAGATCCCCGGCAACGCGCGGCGGTTCTCGACTGCATCTACTTTCCGCTGTTTCCGGATCCGGCTCGGGGCACCGCCACGGCCCAGTTGGCCGAGCGGGAAGATGCAAAAGCCGTATTGTCGTTCTACGGACGGGACAAGGTCGCGTATCGCTTGATGCGAAACCTCGCCACCGGGGCGACCCGTCTGTATCGCTTCGATGGACAGGCCAAGCGTTTCGCCCTGCTGTCCGAGGTGACCCAAGAGGCAGCCCAGTACGTGCGGGTGCAGCAACAGCTTCCGGACGAGGTGTCGTTCGAGCGGCTTTTCTTGCTGAGCTCCGCGACCGTGCCGAGTCGCGGACCGAACACACCGACCCGGAGCGGAACGCCGATCCTGCGCACCGCCGGGTACAGCCAGGATCTGGCGCCCTTCGGAGCCGAACCTTCGGGCTTCGGCGGCCAGTCGAGTTACGGCGGATTCGGGGGGGCTGCGAGCCACAGCGGCTTCGGCAGTGCCCCCAGCTTTCCGGGGATTCCGCCCGCGGCATTGGGAGGCGCGTCCCCGGGGAGCTATGGCGCCGCGGGTCCGGCTCCCCGGGCTCCCAGCGGCGTCGCGCCCGGCTTCAACCCCACCAATGCCCTGGTCTTGGCCGAAATGGAGGGGGCGACGCCCGAACCGGCTCGGCCCCGCAAGGAAGAGCTGCAGGCCGAACGGGCCCGCTTGCTGGAGCACGTGAAGGCCGCGGAAAAGGCCGAGAAGGCCGAGCGCCTCCTGGACCGGCTCCAGAGCGAACAACAGGCCCTCCAGCAGCGGACCGCCCGGTTGAAGCAGCTGCGGGAAGATCGAGATCGGGTGGTCTCCCAGCTGACGAGCATGCACGACCTCGAGCAACTTCCGCCGGGGCTGCGGCGGCGCCTGCAGACCTTTGAGGAGGCCGAGCAGCGGTTTCGGTCGGAGCGGGAGCGGCTCGAGCGGGAGTACGCTGCACTGGTGCAGCAGAGGACCGACGGCCTGCCGCAAAGCCTGGTGTCCGACCCGTTTTTCGTGGGTGGCCTGGCCACCGCGCTGCTGGCGTGGGTGCTGGCGCTGTCGCTCGGACAGGCGTGGATCGCGCTGTTCAACCTGGTCGGTCTGGTGGTCGCTGCCGGTGCCGGCATTCGGTGGATCGGGGAGCTCGAGTCGCTGGAAAAGATCGACGAGAAGGTACACGGAACCGAAGAACGAATGGAAAAGCTCGCCCGGCAATGGGCGCTCGAGTCTTCGGTGATCCGCAAGCTGATGGACACGCTGTCGATCCAGGAACCCAGGGAGCTCGCGGAGCGCCTGGACGGATACGACAAGCTCAAGCACCAGGTGGCGGCGGCCGAACAGGCGCTCGAGGCCGCCGAGGCGGACCCGGAGCTGCGTGGGGCCGACGAGAGCCTAAAAGCGATGAGCGAGCGGATCCGAAAGCTGGAGGCCCACGTGGCAGGGGGTTCCGCGGGCCTGCAGTCCGCGAACCAGCTCCGGCAGCGCATCGCGGCCATCGATGCGGAGCTCCGTCGAATGGGCATCGAACCCGGACCGGGGGGCGTGAAGGTGGTGCGCGGCACCGAGGATTTGCCGCCCTTGAGCCTCGACGACGACGAAGAAGAAGACGGGGGTTACGGGTCTGGCTCTTACAGCGGCGTGCAAAGCGGCGGCCGGGGCGGGGCCACCGGCGACTCGGGGGGCCCGTCGGTCCAAGGCTACCAAGCCGCGTCCAGCGGCTACGGAGGCTATGGCGGGACCGGAGGATTCGGGGCCGGTGGGGGCCCGGGCGGCTACGGGGATCCCTACGGCGGTTCCGGCGCGGGAGCTGTGGGGCCCGACCGCTCCCGAGAACTGATGCAGATGGGCGCGGACCTTCTGCAGGTGGATGTGGAGGGCCTGATCGGCGGGCTCGAGACCCGACTCGCCCAGTACCTGTCGGCCCTGACCGAAGGCTGGATGGTCGATGCCACCTTTGGTCCCCGGGGCGAGGTCGCGGTGAAGACCCGGTCCCAACAGACCATTCCCTTCATGCAGCTGCCGGCCGACCAGGTGGACGCGGTCGACCTGGCCCTGCGCCTGTGTCTGGCCGAGGCCGTGGTGAGTCGCCACCGGATCCCGATGATCCTCGAAGATCCGGTCATTCCCCTGCGGCCCGCACCCCGGAAGATGTTCGTGCAGATGCTCGAGTATCTGGGCAAGCTGACGCAGGTGGTCTGCATCACCGATGCCGGCGACTTGCCTGGGCACCCCGTGTCGCTCGAAAGTTCCGGCGGTACCCCAGCTCCGTGAAGCGGGCGGGGCCGGTCACGCTTGCAGCACCGGAAGTCGCTCGGCGATCCGCGCTCGACCGCTCGAGTATTTTCCAGTGAAGCATGCATTGCAAAAAGACTGCTCCGGGTCTTCGTCGCCCACCGAGCGGTGAAGCCCAGCCTCGGACAGATAGGCCAGCGAGTCGGCGGTGATGTAATCCCGGATTTGCTCGATGCTCTGCTGGGCCCCGATGAGCTCTTCCCGAGTCGGTGTATCGATCCCGTAGTAACAAGGGAACACGGTGGGCGGGCAGGAGATGCGCACGTGAACCTCCTTGGCCCCCACGTCCCGAAGCATGCGGACGATCTTGCGGCTCGTGGTGCCTCGAACCAGGGAGTCGTCCACCACCACCACTCGCTTTCCCGTCATGACCGACGGCACTGCGCTCAGCTTGAGCTTCACGCCAAAGTGGCGGATCGACTGCTCGGGCTCGATGAAGGTCCGTCCCACGTAGTGGCTGCGGAGCAAGCCGTGTCGAAAGGGCAGGTCGGCCTCGTCGGCATACCCCAAGGCCGCGGGGACCCCCGAGTCGGGGACTGGCACCACGATGTCGGCTTCGACCCCGGTTTCTCGGGCCAGCTGCTGGCCCATCGCGAAGCGGGCGTCGTACACGCTTCGCTCGAATACCTGGCTATCCGGTCGAGAGAAGTAGACCAGCTCGAAGATGCAGGGGCGTCGTTTGGCGTCGGGCTCGTGCACCAGGCGTTCGCTCCGGATGCCGAATTCGTCGATGCTGACGATCTCTCCCGGCTCCACCTCCCGCACGAATTCGGCCTCGATCAGGCTCAGGGCGCAGGTCTCGGACGCGAGCACCCAGCCCCCTTCGAGCCGGCCCAGCACCAAGGGCCGAAAGCCCCAAGGGTCGCGGACTCCCACCAGTCGGTCTTGGTTCATGATCACCAGGCTGTAGGCGCCCTCCACCTGGGCGAGGGCTTCGCGCAGGCGGTCCTCGAAGCGGGGCGCCCGAGCCCGGGCCAGCAGGTGCACCAAGGTCTCGGTGTCGCTGCGGGTCGAAAAGATGGCGCCATCCCGCTCCAGACCTCTGCGCAGGTCGGCGTGGTTCACCAGATTCCCGTTGTGGGCCAGGGCCAAAGAGCCTCTCATGGTCTCCACCAAGAAGGGCTGGGTGTTTGCGGCGGCGCTTCCGCCGGCGGTGGAGTAACGGACGTGGCCGATGGCCCGGTTGCCTTGTAGCCGTTCGAAGCTGGCGTGGTCGAACACATCGGCCACCAGGCCCCGGGCGGCGTGTTTCGCGAAGCCCTCGGGCCCTGCGGCCACGATGCCCGCCGCTTCTTGGCCCCGGTGCTGAAGGGCGTGCAGCGCCAGGTAGGTGAGCTTGGCGGCCTCGTTCGGGCCCTGGATGGCGACGATGCCGCACATGGGAGACGAAAGCGTCTTGCGGACCGGCGACCGCGGGTCAAGCGGAGGTCCGGATCGGGAAGACCGTGTCTTTCTTCGGGCCGGGTTGTCCGCGGCGGCCGACACGGTATGGTCCGAGCCCGATGACGGACTCCCGGTTGCGCGAGCTCTGGATTCGGCTACGCTGGGTGTTTTTGCTGCTCGGTGCGGCGTTCATCATCGTGCCTGCCTGGTCCGCCCGGTTGGGGGGCCCGCTGTGGCTGTGGGCCACCGGCTGGGCCCTGCTGGGCCTGGGGACGGGCCTGCTCCAGTGGAACCGATGGAGTGGGGCACCGGCGGCAGTCTGGATTCTGGATGGCGTGGTCTGGCTGGCGACCTGCCTCGGCAGCGGCGGCTTCGGGTCAGCGGCCCTTCCGCTGCACGCTCTGTGGACCGTGGAGCTGGTGGCCCTGGCGCCGCCCGTGGCGGCGGCGGCGGCGGCGGGTGGGGCGCTGCTGCTGCTGGTGGGGGTGGAGCTGCTCGTTTCGCCGTTGGGGGCCGTGAACGCCTCGGCGGGCCTGACGTTTCAAGGGGCCTTCAGTGGGCTTCTCGGCGCATTCTTGGCCGCCACGCGGAGTGCGGGCGGCACCGAGCGGGCCCTCGGATTCGTCCCGGGACGCTCCGGGTCGATGGACGCCAAGGCCCAGGAGCAGGCGATCATCAACGAAGAGCGGGTGCGGCTCGCCCGGGAAATCCACGATGGGCTGGGCGGGACCCTGTCATCCCTGATCCTGCAGACCGAGTTCATTTTGAGGCAAATCCAGGACCCCGACCTGCGGGCCGAAGTCGAAGACCTGAAGGCCCAGGCGGAAGAGTCGATCGAAGAGCTGCGGCGGTCCCTGACGATGATGCGCCGGGACTTCGACCTGCACCAAACCCTGATGGACCACACGGAGCGTTTCGGGGCCCGCAACAAGATCGAGGCCGAGCTGAAGGTGGCGGGCCGCGCCCGGCGCCTCCCCTCCGAGATGCAGCTCGCCCTGTTTCGCGCGTTGCAAGAGTGCTTGACCAACATTCAAAAGCACGCCAGGGCGAGCTGGGTCGGTTGTCGGCTCTCGTACGACGGCGACTTGGTCACGCTGACGGTCACCGACGACGGGGTGGGTTTCGATCCATCCAAACGACCCCCGGGGCACTATGGGCTCACCAACCTCGAAGAGCGGGCCCGTCGTTTCAGAGGAACGGTCGAAGTCCAGTCGGCACCCGGGGAAGGAACCAAAGTGCACCTCACCCTGGTGATCCCCGCGGAAGGCTCCCACGTCATGCTCGAAGGCCTCCGGAACACCGAGCTCTGAAACGTTCTGCCTTCTGCATCGGTGCACCGAGCGACGGGCGTCCGAAGAAACGCGTCCCCGAGCGTACCGGCCAGTTTTCGGCCCTCCGACCGAAGCTTGCGTACCTTCCGGTGCGTTTCGAGCGTCCATTGGCCCATCCTCGAAACGAGGTCTCCGGGAGGGGCGGAATGGCGCACGATTTTCGCACCAGCTGATCACAGGGCTACCTGGACCGGTTGCTCTTTCCCATGGCAAGTCTGCTGCGTGTCCTGGCTTCCGTCGCTGTTCATCGTGTTGCAGGCGCCTGCAAGCCTTCCGCAACCGGTCATTGCGAGCTCGACGGCGGCAGCCACGAGCGATGAGGCACTGCTGCTGCAGTCACCCAGTTCCCAGGAAGCGTTTCCGGAATTCTTCTCCCGCCGTTTGGAATCGATCGTGCCCCCACAGCTGCTCGATCCCGACAACATGACCCGAATCCACGCCACCGTCCGCTTCGGTCCGGTTCGCCAATCGGTGCCGGAAGTGGATCTAGATCCCGTTCTCCGGGGCAGCATCGTGGGGTCATTGGAGCTAGCAGCTCACATCCGAATTCGTGACGGGTTCTCGCTGATTTTTGCGCTCCCAACGGGGTTCGAGAACGTCCATCGGGAACCATTCGTACCAAAAAATGCAGGCTTGGGCGACGGTCAGCCGGCGCGGATGTGCACGGTGCTGCGGCCCGGTTCGATCGGGTGGATTTCGATGGCGTAGCCGATGCGCTCGGCCACTTCGGGCACGTGGGACACGATTCCGATGGTTCGGCCATCGGACTGGAGCTCGTCGAGGGTTCCGATGGCGGACTCCAGCGACTCCCGATCCAGGTGGCCGAAGCCTTCGTCGATGAACAACGAATCGATGCGGAGGTTTTTGGAACTCGAGGAGCTCAGGGCCAGGGCCAGGGCCAGGGAGACCAGGAAGGTCTCCCCGCCGGACAAGGTCGACACCGCCCGGACTTCGCCCCCCAGGTCGCGGTCGATCACGCGCAGATCGATGTCGCGCCCCGGAGAGCGCTCCAGGCGGTATCGGGGTCGAAGCCGGGCCAGGTGCAGGTTGGCTTGCTGAACGAGAAGCTCGAGCGACAGCCCTTGGGCGAAGCTCCGGAACTTCTTTCCGTCGGATGCGCCGATGACTTCCGACAGGTCCGCCGTCAACCGCACCCGGGCCCGCTGTCCTTCGAGCTCTCGATCCAGTCGGTCCCGACGGGCGCGCTGGGCTTCGTCGGCCGATAGCCGCTGCTCGAGCTCGAACAGCTGCTGCTGACTTTGTTCCAGCTCCGCTTCCAGCTCCCCGAGCTGCGACCGGAGCCGTCCGAGCTCGGCGCCGTCCGGGGGCTCGACCCCTTCCACCAACATTCGGTCCACCCGCTGCTGCCGGTCGGCCAGGGTGACTTGGGCTGCGTGGCGGTTTCGTTCCAAGCGCTCCACCCGTTCGAGGACGAGGTTTCGGTGTTCGGGCCCTCGGGCCCATACCGCTTCGACCTGATCCAAGCTTTCGAAGCCCGCTTCAGCCGCCCGCGCCGACAGGTCCTCCTCGAGCGTCGACAGCTCGGTCGTGAGCGCTTCGTGCCGAGTCCGGGCCTGAAACAGCTCCCGGTCGAGCCGTTCCCGCTCTCGTTCGGCCTGCCGCTGCCCGCTTTCGGCCTGCTCCAATTCCACCCGGGCGGCCTCCCGCCGGGTTGCGTGTTCGGCCTCGATGGATTCCGCGGACCGCCCGTCGAACAGATGGCCCCGCTCGACCTCGGCGGTTCGCAGGGCTGCCCGGGCGGTTTCGTCGGCAGCCCGGGCACCCTCGAAGCCTCGATGGGCCTCGCGCAGCCGTGCGTCGGCCCGCTCGCGCTTCGCGCGCAGGGACCGAAGCTCGGATAGGCCCCGCTCGCGAGCTTCGGTCCGACGGGTCGCATCGGCCACGGCATCTCGCAGCTCTTCGAGCCACGGGCCGACCGCACCTCCATCCGGCGGCGGAAACGGACCCTCCGGGTCCAGCAACCCCCGAATCGCGTCGCGACAGGCGCCGACCGCGTGGGCGGCGGCCGATTTCCTTTGTTCGAGCAGTTGCTGCTCCTGGTGCCGGGCCCGCTCTGCCTCCACCGCCCGGTCCAAGGCTTCGGCCGAGGCCTGCGCTTCGGCCTCGACCTTTTGGGCCTCGGCCCGGGCAGCGTCCAGGGCTCGGTTCGCGGCGTCGTCCGCCTCCATGTGGCCTCGCAGGTCCCCGTCTGCGGCAGACAGGTCGGTGCGCACCTGTTCCAAAGGGGCGAGTTCGGGGACCTCTCCCAAACGGAGGGCGGTTCGTTGGACCTGCATTCGGGCCAGGACGGGGCTGTCCACCCAAACGAGTTCCAGAGCCTCCCGCAGCTCGGCCCACGGCCTTCGGGTTTCGGTCAATTCGCGCTCCAGCTCGCCGATCTTCTCTTTGGCGCTCTTCAGGCGATCGGTCAGCCGCTCTTCGTCCCGCTCCAGCGCGTGTCGCTTGGGTAGCAGCTTTTCCATCTGGTCTTCGAGCTTGCCGAGCCGCCGATCGGCTTCGGCAGGTTCGATCGGCGGGTCCACCGGCGCGTGGTCCTCTGCCGACGCACCGCACAGTGGGCATGCAGCTCCGTCTTCGAGAAGCGCGTCCCGGTGACGGTGAACTTCGCTCTTCAGCCGATCGACATGAATTTTGCTTCGAAGCTGCTCGAACTCGCCTTCGAGCTGTCGTCGGCGGCGCACGACGCGCCGCAGATCGGCCCGGTTCTTTTTGAGCGCTCGCTGCATCTGTTCGACCTTCCGTTCGGTCTTTCGCTTCTCGGTGACCCGCTTTTTGTCCGCCTCGAGCCGTGCGGTCAGCTCGTCGACCCGGGCCATCAGCTGTCCCAGGCGGGTGAGGCCGTCGGACGCGTCTCGCGGTGTCCCGCGGCACCGATGCTCCAGGACCGCTTTGCGGGCGGCTTCGACCCGGTCGCGATGCTGGCGCCGGGCTTCGCTGCGGCTTTCGTGCAGTCGCTGGGCGCTGCGGCGGGCTTCGCTGCATCGAGTGAGCTCCCGGTCGATCTCGGCCAGGCGGTTCTGGGCAGCCTCCAAGGCGCCGGCGTTGTCCGCCCACCGTTCGGCCTCCCGCACCAAGAAGTGCCCGTGCTCCACCAATATCGGGTCGGCGGCCCGAGCCTGCGGGATCCGCCCCGCCTGAAGCCGCTCCGCTTCTCGAACCGCCAAGGATTCGTCCAACGCGGCCTCGAGAGACCGGCGCCGCTCGGCCCGGTCCGCTTCGGTCGCTTTCGCCCGGCGTCCGGCCGCCTGAAGCTCCGCGTCCAGCTCCCGGGCCCGGCGCAGGACTGGCGCCAACTCCTCCCCCAGGGCACCGAGCCGTTCCCAGCGGGCCCGAGCCGCCTGCACGGCGGCCTCCGCTTCCGCCACCTGCACCGCCGACCGGGTTCGGGCTTCGCTGGCGGTCTCGATCCGATGGGCTTGCGCCGCCTGATCCGCGCGGGACGACGCCCGCTTGTCGAGGGCGGAAAGCAGCTCGTGCGCCCGCTGGATCCGATCGCGCTCGGCACGCAGCTGAGCCGCTCCCTCCCAAGCGACTTCGGCTTCGGCCAGAGCTCGGCGGGCCTCGTCCGCTTCGGCCCTGGCGGTCTCGAGGGCGGAGGCCCACTCGATCCGTTGCCGCAGCCCGTCGATCCGGGAGCGGAGCGCCCGCCGGGTTTCGGCCAGCGTTCGGGCCCGGATCTCGGCGCGGCCTCGCTCTTCGTCGGCCCATACCTCCAGCCCTTGCCGGGCGTCGTGAAGGCGCTGAAGCTCCGCTTCTTCCGCCCGATGGCGCCGATGGGCCTCGATCGACAGGGCCGAGAACCGCTCGGTGCCGGTCATGCGCTCGAGGATGGCGGCCCTCTCTTGCGGGCGGGACTTCAAGAAGGCGGCGAAATCGCCCTGGGCCAGCAGGATCGCCCTCCGGAATTCGTCGAAACCCAGGCCCACCCGGTCTCGGATCGTTTCCAAGGTCTCGGTGCGGTGTTTGCCCGAGAGCTCTTCGAAGGGGTCGGTCCGAAACAGGCGGACGCGCACCGGCTGAAACCGACCTTCCGGGCTTCGCCGGGCCCGCCATGCCTCCCAGCGAGCCCGATAGCGCCGGCCGTCTCGCCCTTCGAAGTCGACTTCGGCGAAGGCCTCGCCCGTCCCCCGGCGCATCAAAAGACGCGGATCTTGGGGAGAAAGCTCGGTGCCGGCGGGTCCACCGCCTTCGTCGCGGGCTTCCACCAGCCGGGGAACCCGGTCGTACAGAGCCAGACACAGGGCGTCGAGCAAGGAGCTCTTGCCCGAGCCGGTGGGCCCCCAGATCGAAAAGAGTCGGCTTTCGGCCAATGGGCCCTGGTCGAAGGCCACCTCGAAGCGCTCCAGACTCGCCAGGTTCTGGCCCCGAACCGCACAGATCTTCACGCCTTCACCTTCGCGTCCTCCGGCTCCGCTCCGTTTGCGCCGGCCGCGTCCACCGCGTGCTGCACCTCGGCGAACAGCTCGGCCACCTCGGCAGAGGGCGGGTGACCCCTGGCTCGCACGTAGGCCTGGCGAAACACCTCGCCTTCCGACAGGTCTTCCAGCCGCTGGCTCGGGACGGCCGGAGCGGGCGATGCCACCTCCCGCTCTACCGCGATGCGGGCCAAGCGAACCGGGGCTCCGTTCAGGGCGGCCTGGATCCGGGCCTTCAACTGGGGTTCGGGGCCGTCGAGCCGGATCGCCACCTCGAGCACCGGCCACAGA
>DAPKRQ010000012.1:0-4884 GCA_031800475.1 Myxococcales bacterium LLY-WYZ-16_1 | reverse complement strand
GGGTTCGGGGCCAGGCGGGGGCGCAGGGAGCCCGAAGTCGTACAGGACCACCGCCGAGCTGGACGTGGGCGAGGCCACGTCCCGCCAACCCAGGACCGGTCGACCTGCGTAGGGCCGCATCGCTGGCACGTCCAGGCGTCGGGCCAAGCGCTCGGTGTCGACGGGCGAGGCGTCGTGGTCCCCGCGGGCCAGAGCGAACAAGAGGTCCTCGTCGCCCAATTCGGACAGAAAGCCCGCGGGCCCGGCCTCGGCGAAGTACATGTGAACCACCGAAGCCGTCACCTGGGCGGCGGGGCGCCCGCCGTAGGCCATGGCCATCCCGGGATCGCCGAACAGGAGGGGCCGAAGGGCTCGACTTCGGCGCAGGCCGAGCGGCAGGTCGAGGACCGGCCGAAAAATGGCTGAGCGCTGCACCTCGTCGGACAAGGCCGCCACCGCCAGCGCCGGGCCGGCCAGCTCCTTGCCCGCCACCAGCCCCACGTCGGTGCCGTCCAGCTCCCACTGACTCTGGAAGAAGTCGAGGTCTTGGAGGGCGTGCAGCACCCGAGAAAACAGCACCTGGTGCACGATGGCCTGCAGCAGGGGCTCGGCCGACAACTGAAACGCGCTGGCCCGGGCGCTGGCGTCTCGCCACAGTTGCCGGTCCCCGGCACCGAGCCCGGGCCACTCTGCCCACCCGGCCAGGTACGGGCCGTCCCGGACGAAGGCTTCGAGCTCGTCCGAGTACACCTGGTTCAGGGCCACGAACGGGTCCAGGGCCAGCATCATCACGTCGCCCGGGGTTTCGGTGGGGCGAAACGCATCCGTCGACAA
Organism: Myxococcales bacterium LLY-WYZ-16_1; assembly: GCA_031800475.1. Classification (GTDB taxonomy): domain Bacteria; phylum Myxococcota; class Kuafuiibacteriia; order Kuafuiibacteriales; family Kuafuiibacteriaceae; genus Kuafuiihalomonas; species Kuafuiihalomonas phototrophica. The sequence goes on along the minus strand of DAPKRQ010000012.1, from coordinate 4,071 downwards.
CGCCAGCTCGAAAGGAACCTCGACGGTGCCCGTTGAAGGGGGCTCGGCTACGAAGGGGCCCGCCAACGCCTGTCCCGTGGCGCCGCCGAACTCGGCGTCGACCAGGAAGTTCGGTGCGGTGAAGGTTCCCGTCCATCGAAACACTGGGCTTTCGTCCTCGAAGGAGGTGCTGGTGAAGGTGAAGGGCGGCGGGCCGTCGCCGGCGGCGGCGAGCATGGCCCGCAGGCGCTGCGACAGGGTGTCCTCGAGCGCGACCCAGAAGTCCCACGCCAACTGCACCTCGGCCAAAGACACCCCCTCGTCGTCGAGGCGCCCGAATATCTCGAAAAAGTCCGCTTGCCGCTGCTCGAGCTCGGTTCCCGCGGTCCGACCTTCGACCAGAGCCCGAAACGCCGGGGAGACCGGAACCCGGGAGCCGTCGGAGCGCCTCAGGTTGCGAAACGCCACGACGTACCGGGCGCCCGGTTCGAGAACGGCGGCCGGCCGAAGGGAAAGCAGGGTGCCCGAGCCCACAGATTCCGCGTCGAGCAGATAGGGCACGCGAACCATGCGCGTCCCCTCCACCCGGTACAGGAGGATGGACGCGTCGGCGGCCAGGCTGGCTTCGAGGTCGGCGGGACCGGGCAAACCCGTCGGGTCCAAGTCTTCGACGACGGTGTGGACCGAGGCGAAGGGGCTGTACCCGTCCCGGAGCAACCACCGCTCGGTCTGGATGGGTTCGGGGATTCCGTTGAGTGGCGTCGCTTCCGTGAACACCCAAAATCGAAAGCCACGAGGTTGGCTCTCGTCCGGTTCTTGGTACCGATCCGATGGCCATGGAAGGGCGCAGGCCGCGGGGTCGAGCGGGTCGCAGGCCGGATCTGCAAAGCCCCCGGCGTCGGACCCTCCGTCGACCCCGCGATCCGGGCTCGACAGATCCAAAGGCCCTCCCTCGTCGCGGGGGCCGCCCGCGTCGACGCCTCCGCCCCCCGTTCCCGAGCCTTCGTCGCTGCAGGCCGCGGCGGTCGCGACCAGCAGGACGCCCAACCCAGCGAGTCGACAGCGACCGTACTTCCGATTCACGGATCGAGTGTCGGTGGATCTCGGGGTGCCGGGCAACTGCAGAGATGATCAATTTTGACTTTGGGGAAAATGAACTATAACCGGAACGCCTACGGAGGAATCATGGCAATCCGTTCGATGAATTTTACTTTCGAAGCTCAAGAAGACAGCTCCAAGGAATTGAAGGATGCATTGATCCGCGGGATCGATGCGTTTACTCGAACCGGTCGGGTCGTGACCGAAGCGAAGGCCAACGAGATCGTCCGCACCGTCGAAACCATGCTTTCGGGCGGCGACGTGCCGGCAGGACGCCGTCGAGCCGGCGGTGGGGGCGGCCGGGGCGGTCGCGGCCGACGCCGAAACAAGGTCGCCCGGTGGGCTCAAAAAGATCTGGACGCTTTGAAGGAGTTGGATTGGGAAACGCTGGATGCCATTTGGGAGCAGCTGAAGGACGGCACGATTACCGATGATTCCCAGCTCAAAGGCGATCAACGCCGGGCGATCACTGCGGCATACAACCGGGTTCCCGGGGACAAACGGGCCGAGCGCTCCGAACGGGCCAACGTGATCGGCCGCCTCAAGCACCTGGTCTCGTCTTATGAAGCCGCAGAGGCCCAGGGATGGAAGGCAGCCAGCTGACGAGCGGCGCTCGGTCCGTCCGGCACGTGGCACGGGGCCCGCATGGCGGGCCCCGCTAGGCGCGATTGGCTTTGAACCAACGACCTCTACCGTGTCAAGGTAGCGCTCTACCCCTGAGCTACGCGCCTGTGGACCCGGGGCTGTACACCTTGGCCCCGCCCTCGTCAACGCCGATGGGACGGGCGCAACTCACAGCTGAACCCGGTACACGGCCACCCCATTCGGCTCGATCCGAACCCGAAAGGTCTTGGACTTGTCGGGGCTCTTGGCCTGCAATTCGATGCAACCCGCTGGAAGCGGATATTTCGGAAGAGGCGTCTCGCCGAGCTTTCGGCCGCGATAGAAGATCTGGCTCGGAGGTCGGGTGTCGATGGTCAAAAACCCCTTGGGAAGATCGGGGTCCGGCGCGCACCCCTCCGGCGGCGCAGGTCGGGAAGGCTCGGGGGCTGCGGGGGCGGCGCGCGTAGCCACCGCAGGGCGAGGCGTCCGGCGCCGTTTGCGCGGCTGGCGGCAGCGGACGCGGACGTCGACCGTCCGGTCGGGATCGAGCGTGACCCGGGCCGGCTCGGCCCGACAGACGCGTCCGGGCCGCTCGGCGCGGATCTCGAGCGGGCGGCCGTCGCCCGGGAACGTGCGACGAACCGCCGGACCGCTGCCCACCTCTTCTTCTCCGAAGAACACCCGCACGGCACCCGCACCCGAGCCTTCGACCCGGGCCACCACCGTGGCCGGCAACGGGACCAACTCGGGCTCCAAGGTCGCGCCGTCTCGGTCTTCGTCCATGATCAGCACCTGCTCGAAGGGGCGGTGGCCGTCCAAGCGGAGGCGGATGCGGTACTCCTTGCCGTACTGCAGCGAACCCAGGTCGACCGGAGTCCGGGCCGCGGTGCCGTCCGGGAGCGGCATCTCGTTTCCGTCGAGCTCGATGATGGCTCCGGAGGGCTTGGACTTGAGGCTGAGCGACCCGGTGCGGATCGGGCCGGACTGGGCCGGTGCCGAGTCGATCTGGGTGACCGCTTCCACCGGCTGGCGATAGGCCCACAAAACGAGGCTGGCCCCGGCGATCACGAACAGCGCGAGGGCGATGATCGCCCGACTGGCCCAGGAGGGACCGGGCCGCATGGCCGTGGCTGAGGTCCCATGGGATGCGTACTGGGAGGGGTGGGCGTACCCAGGCATCGACGGCGTGCCCGCAGTGGGAGGCACGAAGGCCGCGGTCGGCCCGACGGAACCTCGGGCACCGGTGGCAACACCGCGCACCATGACTTGGCTGGGCGGAAGCCCGTGGACGGTTCGCCGTGGGCCCGACGCAAAGGATTCGGTTTCGGCGATGGAATGGCGTTCCTCGAAATCGTCGCGCGAAGCGATCTCGATCATGCGACGCTTTTCGTCGATCTTGTCCCCGAAGAGGCTCCGCACGTATTCTCCAAGCTCTACACTCGTAGCCGGATGCGGTTCTTCTCGAAGGAATCCCTCCAGTGCATGCTGGAGCTCTTGCGCGGTCTGGTAACGCTCGGTGGCATTCTTCGCCAGAGCCCGCATGATGATCCCGTCCAGCAGCGGCGACAGGTCTTCCGCAACCTGAGACGGAGGCACCACCGTGCGTTTGGTGATCATCTCCAGGATCATCAGCTCCGATTCGTGCTTGAACAGCCGTTTTCCGGTGCAGAGCTCGTACAACAGGATACCGAGAGCAAAGACGTCCGACCGCATGTCCACCGGAGCGCCGAGACATTGCTCGGGGCTCATGTAGCTGAACTTGCCCTTCAGCATGCCGGTCTTGGTCTGCTCGGACTTGGTGGCCGCCTTGGCGATCCCGAAGTCGACGATCTTCACCTCGCCGTCGTAGGTGACCAGCACGTTTTGGGGCGAAATGTCCCGGTGGACGATTTCGAGGGGACGTCCGTCGGAGCCTCGCAGGTGATGGGCGTAGTGGAGCGCTTTGCAGGCGTCGGCGATGATCCGGGCGGCGAACGTCGGCGGGATGGGCCGGTGCCGCTTCATTCCGCGCCAGGCCACCGCCGCCAGGTTCTCGCCGGCGATGTACTCCATGGCGATGTAGTAGGCGTCCTCCTCCCGCCCCAGGTCGAAGATCTGGACGATGTTCGGATGGTTCAGTTGGGCGCTGGTCCGGGCTTCGTCGAGGAACATGTCGACGAACGTTTTCTGCTCCGACAGGTGACTCAGGATCTTTTTGATGACGACGAAGCGGTTGAACCCGGCCAAGCCCCGCTGCCGGGCGAGCCAGATCTCCGCCATCCCGCCGGTGGCGAGCTTTTTGACCAAAGTGTACCGGCCGAACCGCTTCACCGGACCAACCAGGGTCGAATCTTCGTGCGGAGCGCCCACGCGCGCTGGAGACCATACCCGCAGGTGTGGGCCTTCACAAAG
>DAPKRQ010000011.1:0-5049 GCA_031800475.1 Myxococcales bacterium LLY-WYZ-16_1 | reverse complement strand
GACGTCGGATGAAGGTAGCTGTCGGTCAGGGAACGAAGCGGAAACCACTCGCCGTTCGGCAAACCCACCAGGGGCTGCACCGAAGCCCCTTCACCAGACGATGTCCCGTCGACCTGAAGATATCGAGGTCCTGCGGGCTGGAACCAGCCCATGGTCCCGAACGAGATGGTTGCCGGCGCTGCACTCGCCACCCCAACCAGAGGATCCGACGCGTTCTCCCACAGTGGGTCGGGAGAAGCGAACGGCTCGTACACGAGCTTCGACCAAGGCATCCCACCCATGACCCCTGGCGCGGGAACGATCGGGCCTGCGAACGGCGGGTGGAAGAGGTCGCTCCTCGCGGCCACAGCTGGTGAGTGAAAGACGAGATAGTCCGTGTAAGGTCCTCGGTCGAGGGTGGTTCGGCGGCCATCGAACGCTGGTGCTTGTTGAGGTTCGTTGAGAAGCAGCAGGCGAGCCCAGCGGCGGAGGATCGGGGCGGCTCCACGCAGATGAACCAACGATGCCGGGGAGTCCGCCTGAGCACCCGGGTCGGGCCAACGAGAGTTCCATTCATCGTGGTTGCCGTCCGGAAGCTGAATGTAGGTCAGTGAGGCAGCTCGGTCCCGGTGAAGAAGCCAATGAAGGGCCGCACCGGCATTTCGCTGGTTCATATTCGGCATACCGCCGAGGTTGTCAGACAGATACCCTGGCTCTTCCGAGCCAAGAAGCATGAGCAACGGAATGTCGTCCAGTTCGCTCAGGACATGGCTTCGGTCGATGTTCCACTCCGCGACCTCCTGACTCGTAGTGGGGTCCACGACGTAAGGCTCCAAAAACCATCCGCCGAGGCCCACGGCCCCCCGAATGCCGACAGAGGGATGCACCCCGAGTGAAGCAGGGTGGGTGTTCACCGGGCTTCGCCGAACCAGGTATTGGGCAATGCCTTCAAAGCCCGTCGAGTGCCCGACCAGAAGAAGATTGGAGAGGTCCAGCTTTCCTTGGAGCTGCCCCTGAAACGGATCGTCGGGGAGAGGTTGCGCCCCAGGGGCAACCGGCATCCTCAGCAGAAAGTCCACGAACCGTTCCATCAGAAGTGCACGCCAGGGGCCACCAGGGTATTTGGAATCGCAATTTCGCAAGACCAACGAGAACGACGCCACACCGTCTTGGGCGAGTGCCCGCTGCAAGACCCGGTAGCCGCCGAGCGAGGCAAAGTCTCCAGGCAGGTTCGGACAAATCCCATGGACGAAGATCACGACAGGGAGGTCGTTCGGGATATTGCCCGCGACCGAGGGCCATACCGCCCGACCAACTACCGGGTCATCGAGCTCATAGATTCCGTTGGGCATCATCATGGTGCCGCCCAAGTCGTACGCGGGCATCACCACCCGGTTGGGTGAAGCTCCGTTTGCATCCTCGATCCGAAACTCCTCGACTTCCTCGATTTCGAACTGCCCCACGGGCAGGACGGGCACGGTGGGCACGGCGCAGGACGCGGGCAGCACCTCGACCCGCACAACCTGCACGGATGGGCAGCCGGAAGCTCCGACGAGAAGCAGGCGAATCGATTCCCCGGAAACCAACGGCCGGGTCAAGGCAACGGTTCGAGCCGAACTGAGACCGATCTGCACGTTCATGTCATCGAACACGTACACGGTCGAGTCCGTGGAAGGCGGGCGGGCGAGCACGATGCTTTCGGCGCCCTCGCTGACCGGACCATCGGGGAGAACAGTGCCGAGCGAACCGCATGAAGGCGTAGGATCCGGAACGGGCGTGGGCAGCGGGACCGGCGGGGACGGGGTCCCTCCGCCTCCACCACCGCCTGCCCCCGGCACGGCACAGTACCTTTGAAGCAGCTGAACCTGGTCTCCGGCGGTCACCCCCGGCACCGTGGCGGAAAATACGTGCTGCTGCCACCCAGGACGATAGGACGGCCTATAGGTCGAAGCTTCTTCGATTCCATTCACCAACAGGACGACACGGGCGCCCGGCCTCTTTCCCGTGTACGTCACTTCGATGCGCGAAGAGTCGTACAGCACCACGTTGCTTATCTGCGGGGCCGGAAGGTTCTCGATCTTCTCGAGTGTCGAAGGACGGGGCCGAGCACTTTGGACGATCCCGCAGAAGCTCACTTCGGCCTCTACGCGCGCTCCCTCACCGAGAGACTCCCGCGCAAAGTCGACGGCCATGAAAGTGGGATTGTCTTTTCCGCTCCCATACGAGCGGTTGCGGTAGGCGCGAAGAGTGCGCACTTGCGTCATGGAGCCGTTGGTGATCGTCAGGTCAACCTTCGTCGGAACGCTCGTGAACACGCTGATATCGGCGCATAGAGCAGGAGCCTCGACCTCGAGCTCGATCGCGCGCTCCGCGTCGTCGACAGCCTCAACGGGAAAGCTGCGCCAAACGCTCGGGCTGGTCTGTCCACCTCCGGCAGCGGGAGCCGTCTGACGGACGGCCACCTGATCGTTGGCCTCGAGAGGCGTGATCAAGAAGATCGTTTCCGTACCGTCTTGAATGTTTAAGCTATCGGTCTGCAGGACAGCTCCCATGCGTCGATGTTCGAACTCCAACACACCTCCGACCGCCAAGGACGTGACGTCGAATCCATAGGCGCACTCGATGGGCCTCGTCTCCAGAACCGGGGCGCCGGGAGGAACGTTCTGGCCCGGTACCAGGTCTCCGGAGTTCTGCTCGAACACAAGGTTCGCGAAAGTTGCAAGAGCTACTGAAACTATCATCAGGCGCGTCCCCGTGGGCTAAAAGGGCGGCTCGACAGCTCTCGGTTAGGCCGTTGGCCACCACTAGCTCTTCTCTGAGGGGGGGGCGAACGAGGCTCCAGCATGACGAGGGCATATGGCATGGGTGTTTGCAGATCAAGGCGCAGCCTTAAATGACCGGAAACCCTAGGTTTCCTTCCGGAGGTGCCCCCTCCACAGTAACCAAACGTGCGCCTTTCAAACGAACCAAAAGACCCTTGTGGGCTTACCGGTTGAAATTCGAGCTGCCCCAAGAAGTCGCGGATTCCCAGGATGACGCGACCGTCTGGGACCGTCTCCTTTGGTATCCCGGTCTAACTCTAACGGAGGCTGAACTCCTACGTCTTCAGAGCATGACCATGAAGTTGATGCGGGCGCCGCCGTAGAATCCACCGAAACCATCGTCGAGATCATAGTTCCAGCCGTAGCCCAGCGGAAGCCCGACATCCAGACCGAAGTCCACCGGACCTGCTGTCCGGTACAGAAAGCCGCCACCCATCGTGAAGTGAGGTACCAGATAGTTGAACGTGAATGGACCTTCGTACTCCCATAAATGTCCCATGCTGAAGAGAGCGGCCAGATGCGGGACGATCTTTGCTCGGCTCACTTGGAAGACATGCCGGTAGCCAAAACCGGCGTTGACATGGAGCATCGAAGTTGTCGATTCTTCGAACACGTACGCGCCGCCGGACACGCGAAGGTCGGAAGCAAGGTAACTTTCCGGGCCTCCCAGCCAAACCCCCAAAGAGACGTTGGCTCCAAGCTCTCATCCGATGCTCGGGCCGACCGACAGGCTGACATTGTAACGGCCGAGCAACGGGTCGTCGGAAGCCGGTGCCACGATGGCTCGAGGAGGCGTTTCGCCAGGGCGCCATAGACAGGATAAAGCTACCCTGGATCAGCGGCCAGGGCAGATGGCTGCCCGGGAGTGTTTGTCATCATCTCCGATTCTCGGTCCTCCCGGAGGCAACTCGAGGAAAGGCCCGAGAACGGAGATGATGACAAGCCACTCCGGCCATCCCAAAGCCCCCGCAGCTCGACCAAGGGTCCCTTTATCCCTACTATCGCGCTCTGGCGAAGGCAACCTCCTTGGCAGTGCAGCTCGCAGGGACCGCCCGAGCGGAGGCTACCGTGAGCCATTTTCTCTCGGTGGTGCGGCGCATGCTCGCTAGCAGACGAGCGCAGTTGGAGGCTGTTGCCAGCACACTCGTCCAAGTCGGCGGGCTCGAACGGGAGGAACTCGTCGACTGCTTGCCGAGGAACCCCAGCTAAAGGCCCCCTAGTCGCGACGAAACTCGAAGCGGACCACAGGGAGGTTCGGGTCGCTGGTCTCGACCTCGAGCGTGGCGATCACGGAGCCCGAGCTCGGGAGCCCAACTCCGAAATTCATCACCCAGGCCGTGCCAGGCAAGACGTCGACGACCTCGTAGAAGTGCTCGGACTCGCGTCCCGCGACGTCGAGACGACCAGGGCCGACGGTGCAGACGGAGGAATCTGAAACATTTCGAATCTCGACCGCCTGAAATTGCGTTCCGATCAACCGGGCGGCGTCGACATGGACGAGCGTTGGCGTCGTGGCGATTCGACAGGCGGCGTCCAGGTCGTAGGTCCCGGCATTTCCGCAGCCCAAGCCCAGGGCCAGGACCAGGGCCAGCAGGGCGATGCGACTCGAGCCGGGACCCGGCAACCACTGCTGCACAGAGCGTATTTCGGAGCAGAGCCGCTCGTCGGCCGTCATTTCGCGCCGCGGAACCAAGTACATTGGCTCATCTACTGAACGGTCCACCGTGGGCAAATGCTGTGTGTTTTTCACCGCGTCTGGCAACGATATACAACCGCATGCATCCATTCTCGGCGCATCACTTGCGAGGAGCTCGGGTGCTCTGTCCGCCTTGATTCCATATCAAGGCGAGAACGGAGATTATGACAAGCCAATCCGGCCGTCCCGAAGCCCCCGCAGCTCGACCAAGGTTCACTTTATCCCTACTATCGCGCCCCCAATGATCCGTCTCAGGAAATCGGGAGGCGGAGGAGGATGAGCCAACCGAGACGACGCAGAAACTGGACCGGGTGAAGATGCACCACCCGCTGCCCCGAAGCCGTCGGCGACTTCAGCTCGAGCTCGACGACGTCGTCCTCGAGGAGCGACAGCTGCACCTCAGAGCACGCGGGCCGCGACGCATATCTCAGCAGCTGCTCGCGACCTTCTCGGTCGTCGCCTTCGATGCGAACGCCCGCGTGAATCGAGAAGCCTCCGGGAAGCTCAGAGCCCGGCGCCGGAACGAGCCGCGGCCGGGTGGGAAGCACCGGC
>DAPKRQ010000010.1:0-1752 GCA_031800475.1 Myxococcales bacterium LLY-WYZ-16_1 | reverse complement strand
CTGTGGACGGCCGGTGGAAAACTGGCGGTCGGCCTCGCTGCAGAGCATCTTGCGTTTGAGGGTGGAGACGAGGTGGCCCGGGTAGCAGCCGGACCACCTCCGACGGGTGGAGCCGTCTTGGTCTCAGCGAAGAGACTGCGGCATTCGGCTCCGCCTGTCCAGTTCTTGCCCGTGGGTTCGGGTGGAGCTCAGGCGCAGGGCATGTGGCGGTTGCCGCGAGATGTTCACGATATGCCGGTCTTGCGACCGCGGGCATCGGTATTGCAGCCACGAGTGCTCGATGCGCGCTCGAAGGCAGTCGCTCCGCAGCGCGCGGCGGCGGCATCGACACAGCCCCGAGGGAAGAGCAGACCACCGGGATGCCGAGCGTCGCAGACGACTTTGGCGTCGCGTGGGGGATCAGGGTTCTGTTCATCGAGTCGCATCGGCAAGGTCCGGTGTGCGTCATGCCGCAGCGCCATCTTCGGATCCGACTTCGCCCGTTCGACGACCAGACCTGGATATCCATCTCGGGGCCGGTGAACGGCCCGGAGCGTCGGTTTCAAGGAGAGCGCTTCCACACTTGGCTCGACGAGCTCGTGCCAGCCCCAAAGCGTCCGGTGCACGTTGTGTTGTCTGCGGACGAAACGCATGGGCTGGCTCATGGGTCTGAGGCGTTTCGAGCTCTTCCATTCGAACTGATTCGGCTTCGCGTGAGTCGGGGCCGCTCCCGAAGCGTCGAGCAGCCGGGGCTCTTCGAGACGGCGCCGTGAGCCAGGATCCCGACAAGAAGGCTGAGATGCTTCATCTGCACATGATCGAGCACATGTCGGCTCGCGCCATTGCGCGGCAGCTCGGCATGAGCCGCACCACCGTCGGCAAGATCCTCGGGCGGCTCCCGCCCCCTTCGTCTCGACCCCCCAAGCAGCCGCCCGCGTCCATTCTCGACCCTTTCGACGCTCTGATCCGAAAGAAGCTCGAGGACTGCCCCGAGATCAAAGCTCCCGCTCTTCTCGAGCATCTCCGTGCCCAGGGATACACCGGCGGAATCACGATCGTCCGCGACCGTCTGCGGGCGATTCGACCCCGCGAGCCGCAAGCGTTTTTGACACCCCATTTCGGACCGGCCTCGGCGAGTGTTATCAGACCACCTAAATCCCTTGTTTATCCCACTTTTCGATCCAGCCATGTGATGGGGATCCCGTCGTGGCACCCTCGTTGACGGGTTTTTTGTTAGATCCACGTAGCTGAGGTTCGGGTGTCTTCGGAGGGAGGCTCTACTCGCGAGAGTAGGTGGCGAGGGGTGTAGGGGCACCCCGTCGCCGGTGCCCCGCACAGCTCCTGCGGAACGGCTCGAAACTGGCTGAGGCCATCGACCTGTCCGTGCGGAAGTGGCTGCGCCCCATCTTCAGGAGCGCATTGACGTCCTTGGCTGGCCTTTCGCCCCTGGTCTTCTTTCCCGGGTCCGGCTCTGAACTGTACCGCGGGGTAGGCAGCATCGTGTTGGGGGGACTCGCATTGTCGACGGTGTTGACGGCCTTCGTCGTGCCGGCGCTCTTTTCCCTGCTGGAATGTCGCCAACGGAGTTGAAGGGAGCCACTTTCATCGGATGCATCGGGATCCGGCTCTCTTCTGATCGTATGCGTCCCGTGAAGCAGTGGTTGCGGAAGGGATCAGTTTGTGGCTTGGGCCGGATCAGGCGAGCGGGGGCGGGATCGCGAGGTATCCAAGCTCGCGGCTCATCTCGAGGGGATCCAAGCGAGCCCGCGTCGT
>DAPKRQ010000009.1:0-2779 GCA_031800475.1 Myxococcales bacterium LLY-WYZ-16_1 | reverse complement strand
CCCCCGAGCCCCCCGAGCCCCCCACGCCGCAGACCCGATCGAACCGAGGCACCACGAACCCAGACAAAGCGGACCCAGTCACCGCGAAGCGAGCCCAGACGAGCCGAGGGAGTTCGAACCAGGGCCGGACGGGCCCAGGCCCATCCCAGCCGGGGATCGGCGAGACGATGCAAGCACGGCCTCGCGATGCTCGGCCCCATCATGCTCTGCAGGCAGGCGGAAAAGATGCCGAAGCCTCGATGTCCCCGAGCAGTCGCGCCGCCGTCGTCTGGGACGGGGCCCGAGCGGTCCGGGTCCAGCGGCTGGACGTCCATCGAATCCGGTGGGATGGCTTTTATGCCACGGTGGACCGCCACGCCTTGGTCTGGCTTCGCGGGCCCGCTCGACCCGAGCTCTTCGACGAGCTGGGCGTTCGCGTGGTGGGCTGGCCCTCGCGGACCCTGCAGCTCGCCCGGGTGCAGGGACGGCCGAACGAGGACGGACTCGACGTGGCACTGAGGCTCCAGGACGCCATCGGGCCGGAGGTGAAAGCCGTCTTGCCGGACCTTCGCCTGGCGCACCGCACCGCATCGATTTCGGTGCCCCCCGACGACCCGCGCTATGCCGCCCAGTGGTTCTTCGAGCGAATCGGGATCGAAGGGGCTTGGAGTCTCGAGACCGGATCCGCAGACCTGACCATCGTGGTGGTCGACAACGGCTGCGACGCCAGCCATCCCGACCTGGCCGACAAGCTCGATCCCGGCCGGGATGTGGTCGACCAAGACGACGACCCTTCGTTCGAACCGAACACGCGCGGAAACGAACACGGAACTGCGTGCGCCGGCCTGGCCGCCGCCGCCACCGACAACGGCGTCGGCGTTGCGGGAGCGTGTCCCGCCTGTCGCATTCGGTGCGTCCGAATGCTGACGAGCAACCCGAGCGGAACTCCGTTGTCGCGAGACGTGGCAGCGTTCGAGTTCGCACTCCAAGCCGAGGCCGACGTCGTGTCGAACAGTTGGGGGTTCGTGGAGCCGGTACCGGTTCCCGCGCCGCTTCGGGCCATCATCGAACGGGTGCTGGATGAAGGACGAGGCGGGGCCGGCGCAGTGGTGGTCTTCGCCGCCGGAAACGACAACCGCACCATCGGTGCGGACGAGCTGCAAGCGATCCCCGGCGTGCTCACGGTGGGGGCCACCAACAACTTCGACGAAGCCACGCCCTTCAGCAATCGCGGCCCCTCCGTGGACGTGGTCGCCCCGACAGGTACCCTGGCTCCCGACCTGACCGGCCCCGATGGCCAAAGCGAAGGAGACTACACCTCGTTCTTTGGCGGCACCTCGTCGGCCGCTCCCATCGTGGCCGGCGTGGTGGGCTTGCTCTTGAGCGCAGAGCCCGAGCTGACGGCCAGTGAGGTGGGCGCACTCCTCCGCCAGACCGCCGCGGAGTCGTTCTTTGCCACGCCGGGCCCCGATGGCCACGACGCCCTCTACGGCTACGGACTGATCCGACCGGAAGCCGCCCTGCGCGAGTTGCTGGGGTTGCCCCCGGAATCGGTGGACGCTTCGGTGCCCATGACGGACGGCGGCCCTCGCGCCGACGCCGGTCCTTCCGACCCCGAGGACATGGGCCCCGCCGACCGAGGCCCCGCGGTGGGCACCGGGCCCGATGCCAGCGGTTGCACGCAAAACTCCGCCCAAGCCACTTGGCTCCTGGGCTGGGGTGCCCTGGGGCTCGCCTGGAGGCGACGTCGCGTGCGCAGCCCACAGCAGTGAGCGGGCGTTCCCCGCGCCACCTCGACGGGCGGCGCGCCGCGGGCTTCCGGCTTTCCCATTCACTGCGGCGACTCCTCGTGGGCTGACGTACCGCTCATGTCGGCGGTCGACGAGGTGCGATCGATGCTGAGCCAACAGGCCAAACAAGTGTGCCGGTGGGCCTCTTCATAGTTGTAGGGCGGGTTCATGTACGCCGCCCCGATCTCGGCCTCGGCCTCCACATCGAACGAGCGATGGCAGTCCCGACAGCGGACCCGTTCCGCGGGTGGCCCTGCCAACCCCACGGGATGCGCCGGAGGCGGGTTCCGCCCGTCTTCCGAGGTGCCCCCGACTGCCACGAGCCGGTGAAACAGGTTGAGCAGCTTCATCTGGCCCAAGCTCGAAGCAGCACAATCGGCCAGGTACGGGCTCGCCACGACGATGGCCAGACATCGGGCCCGGGACAGGGCCACGTTCGAGCGGTTCGGATCCAATAAGAACTCGAGCCCCCGGGGCGAGGACTCCGCGTCGCTGGCGCACATGGACACGATCACCACCGGGGCTTCCTGTCCTTGAAAGCGGTCCACCGTGCCGACCCGGAGCCCCGGCAAGGCAGCCTGCAGCCTGCGCACCTGGGCGTTGTACGGTGCCACGACCAGCACGTCTCGCGCCGGGTCGATGGCCCTCCGGCGGATGCTCGCATCGCTCTCGGGTGGCGCAGAGGAGGTGTCCGCCTCCGACACCACTGCCGCTTCCGAGAGCTCACGAACGAGCTGTCGGATCCGGGCCACCTCCTCGTCGCTGGACCGACCGTTGCCGCGATGGACCACCGGCTCGAAGACGATCCCGGCTGGCGGGAGCCGGCTGCCCGGTCCGTGCTCGATGTAACGGCGCGCCGTCGACGGATCGTGGACGAGCCGCCCCTCGTAGAAGGTTTCGGAGATGAAGCGACAAACCGCGGGATGGAGACGCCGGGTCATGTTCAGGAACAAGCCTCGGTCCCGCGATACCGTCGCCCTCCCCTGCAGCAGGTATTCGAGTGCCGACAG
>DAPKRQ010000008.1:0-2643 GCA_031800475.1 Myxococcales bacterium LLY-WYZ-16_1 | reverse complement strand
GGATGGAATGTGATCCGCGAGTTCACCGTGGCCGAATCCGCCAAGCGCGGCGCCGACCGGGAGGAGTTCAACCGGATGCACAAATGGATCCGCCGTAACGCCCGCAGGGAACGGATCGGCGCCCTGGTGGCCCACAAGCTCGACCGGGTCTGCCGCAACATGCGCGACGCGGTGCGCATGCAGGAGCTGGAAGACGAATGCGGGGTCAAGCTCGCCTTCGTGGAGAACGAGTTCGGTCCCGGTGCGGCGGGAGCCTTGTCCTTCAACGTCATGGCGGCGGTTGCGCAGTACTACAGCGACAACCTGCAGGGCGAGGTGATCAAGGGGATGGACGAGAAGGTGCGGCAGGGCTGGCTTCCGGGCCACGCCCCCTTCGGCTACCTGAATGCCAAGGGCAACAAGGACGAGCCGATCCAGCCCGACCCGGAACAGTCCCGGGCCGTCATCCGCATCTTTGAATTGTACGCCAAGGGCGACCAGACCTTCGAGTCCATGAAGAAGCAGCTCAAAGAAGAGGGGTTCATTTATCGCTCCACCAACCCGACCTTCAGTCGCACCACGCTCAGCTATATCCTGAACAACCGCTTCTATACGGGCGAGATCGAATGGAAGGAGAAACGCTATCCCGGCAGGCACCGCCCGCTGATTCACCGCAGCCTCTTCGAGGCCTGTCAGGATATTCTCAAAGGACGCAACCGCCGCACGGGCAAGCCTGAGATTCCCTACGCGGGCGGGTTCTTCCGCTGCGCCTATTGCGGTTCGGCCATCACCGGCGAGAAGATCCGCCGCAAGCAGAACGACGGCAGCGTCAGGCTGCATTATTACTACAAATGCCGCAACACCGCCGACCGGGACCATCCGAAGGTGCGCTGGAAGCAGGACGACATCGACAAGGCGGTGGAGGCGGAACTGCGCAGCCTGATCATTCCCGACCGCGAGACCGCCTTGTGGTTCCGGGACACCATCGAGGCCGCCTTCGGCAACGATGTGACGGTGAAGCGGGAGCAGAAACGGGTCGCGAGAAAGCGGCTTTCTGAGCTTCGCCAGATGCAGGAGAGGTGTCTCGACCTGCGCATCTCAGGCTCAATCGACGAGACAACCTTCGAAGCGAAGAAATCGGCCCTTCAGGCGGAGGTGGAAGAGCTCGAAAGGCAGCTCGACGACGACTTCGTGGACCCGCAGGCAGGCGAGACGGCGCTGGCGGTGTACGATTTCAGCCAACAGGCGCTCGATTTTTGGCACGGTTCGAACTTTTCCGTCCGTCGGGAGATTCTGGATGCGATAAGTTCGAACCGCATGTTGGGGGACGTAAGTCTAGACGTGGCAAAGAGAAGCCCGTTCGACAAACTTGCCGAACGGGCCTCTTTTGTGGATGGTCGGGCCGACTGGATTCGAACCAGCGATCTCTTGTCCCCCAGACAAGCGCTCTACCAAACTGAGCCACGGCCCGTGAGAAACGTACTATCGTCCGCGCGGCGCGGGCCGCGCTTCCACCGGGGTCCGGGGGATCCCGGCGAGTGCTCCCATCTTGGCAGGCGAAGCCCGGAAGTCAAGCCCCTTTTCGGGACCCGATTCTGCGCACAACCTCCCGCAGCACTCATCCCAACACCCGGCCGGAACGAGAAACCCGGCCGGCCGTCCCCGACCGTCCGAACGAAGAGCGTTCCGCACGGAACGGGCCGCGCGACACCACTTCGAAGACGGACTCAGCGATGGTGCTTCCGGCCATTGCCATTGCCATTGCCATTGCCATTCGCGCAACTGGCGCAGGTGCCGAAGACGACAAGCCGGTGCTGCCGCTGGTCGAAGCCCTGGTCGCGCGCGTTCTCGCGGATCCGCTCCGCGAGGTCCGGATCATCGAACTCCAGGAAGGCGCCGCAGCTCTCACAGACCATGTGGTCGTGCCGCGCCCGGCCGTAGGTCGGCTCGTAGTGTCGGTGCGTATCGCCGTCGCGGACAATGGCGACGAAGCCCGCCTCCTCCATCAACCCCAGAGTCCGGTAGACCGTTCCGCGGCTCACGCGGTCGGTCCCCCGGGCCAACTCGCCCGCCAGGTCGTCCGCCCGGAAATGGTCCTTCCGGCTCATCACGCGGTCGAACACGATCCGGCGCGCGGTGGTGATGCGATCGCCGCGGTCCCGAAGATAATCGACGAAGGCACTCCACGCCGCGTCGTGCTCTGCGGGATCGGTCTCTTCGGCACGCGCGCCCCGTGCCAGTATGTCGGTTGTCTGCTCCTCGAAATACCGCATGGGCAGCCCTCCTGCCCTCACCTGCCCGCCCTTATGAGACTGGGTCTCATTAAATCGAGTGTATCCTCCTCTCCGCATTTCGTCAAGTAACAAATTCATGAAGAGTGATTTCACCCTCCCCTTCCGTCCTTGTCGTCCGTCCCTGTCGTCGTTGCCCGTGGACGGTGCGAGGAAATCCGCGCGGTCCCGAACGAAATGGGGCGGAAGGAACCCGACCCAATCGGAGAAGAACGAAGCCCGCCGGGCCTCGTCGCGTCCGCTGGTGCAGCGCCGGGTTGACCCGTCCGTGCGTCGCGCCTACACTGAGCGTTTTGCCTTTCGTCGCCAAGGCGACCGGGGGCAGTGTTTGCAGGCCGAACCCAGAGACCACACCCGCACCGAAGGAGTGTCC
>DAPKRQ010000007.1:0-4286 GCA_031800475.1 Myxococcales bacterium LLY-WYZ-16_1 | reverse complement strand
GATCGGGTCGAGCAGCATCAGCACAATCCCTTCTCAGGCGGTCGCGCCGGAATCAACCGTCTGGGCGGACTCGGGGGGGCTTTCGGTATCCAGCGCTGCCGGAGATTCCGGCTGCGCCTCCCCTTCCGGGGCTTGCCCCGGCGCGCTGCTCGGTTCGAGCGAATCTTCCGGGCTGGACGCGCCACCGTCCCCGCCCGCGGTCGAACCGTCGTTGCCTTCCGGCCCGTCGGACACCACGTCCACCGGCACCAGCTTCGACACGCCGGGCACCTCCATGGTCACGCCGTACAGTCGGTCGGGCAGCTCCATGGTCCGCTTGTTGTGGGTGATCAGGATGAACTGGGAGATCGAGGACATCTCCCGGAGCATGTCGTTGTAGCGCCCCACGTTGGCTTCGTCCAAGGGCGCATCGACCTCGTCGAGCAGGCAGAAGGGCGTCGGCTTGATCAGGAAGATGCCGAAGATCAGCGACACGGCCGTCAACGCCTTCTCACCGCCGGACAACAGATTGACGCTCTGCAGCTTCTTTCCCGGGGGCTGCGCCATGATCTCGATGCCCGACTCCAATGGGTCCGATTCGTCGGTCATGACCAACGAGCACTGTCCGCCACTGAACAGACGGGGAAAGATCTGCTGAAACTTCTCGTTCACCAGCCGGAACGCCTCGACGTAGCGCTCCCGGCTGGTCTTGTTGATGCGCCGGATGGCGCTGCGGAGGGAGGCCAGGGCTTCTTCCAGGTCGCTTTGCTGCTCCGCCAGCCGGTCGTGCCGGGCCCGAACCTCTTCGCACTCCTCGATGGCGGTCAGGTTGATCGGCCCCATGCCGTCCACCTGCCGTCGCAGCGACTTGATGCGCTTGCGGTCCGCTTCGGTCTGAGGTGATGCCGCGTGGTGTTCCCGGAGCACATCGTCCACCTCGAGCTGGTACCGCTCTTGGAGTTGGTCGCGCAGGTTTTCGGTGCCGATCTCCAGCTCCCGAAGCCGAACCGAGATGGTGCCGGCCTCCTCCTTCAGCCCATCGATCTCCGCCCGCTGGGAGCGGGTCTGAGCGGCGGATTCCTTGAACTGGGCTTCCCGTTCGGCCAAGGCGGTGCGGGCCGTCTGCAGCTCGTTTCGTTCCCGCTCGATGTGACCCCGAAGTTCGCTCCCCTCGGACCGCACGGCCTCCACCCGGGCTTCGAGGTCGGCCCGCTCGTCGACCGCTTCCTTCAGATTGGTCTGCACCCGAGCGGTCCGCCCTTCGACCTCTTCGAGTCGCTGGCGCAGGCGCTCGAGCTGACGCCGGGCGCCATCTCGCTTTTCTCGGTTGGCGGCCACCTCCACCTTCAGTTCGGTGACCCGGTCCTGCAGGGCCTCCACCTCTTCGGCGAAGCGACCGACGGACTCGCCCGCTTCGGCCAGGGCCGCCTCCGCTCGCTCCTTGCGCCCCTTGAGGTCTTCGAGCTCGCGCTGGTGGGCCTCGACCTGTTCGAACAGGCCCCCGCGCTTGCCCTCGAGCTCTTCGATCTCCTTTCGGACCTGCTCCGAGGTCTGGTCCTCGCGGGTGGATTCGTCTCGCAAACGGGCGAGATCCTGCTCCAGGTTGACGATGGACAGGTCGCCTTCGTGGCGCTCCCGCGACAAGGTTTCCAGACCGGCTTCCAGGGCGCCCACCCGCTCCTCGAGCTGGCTGTGGCGCTGTCGCGCCAAGGTCCACTTGTTCTCGAGGGCCCGAACCTCCTCCTCGAGCTCTTTGATCCGGCGCTTCTGAGTCAGGATGCCCGCGGACCGGTGGCCGTCGGCGCTTCCTCCGGTCAGCAGGCCCACCGGGTCCAGCACCTCGCCGTCCAGCGTCACGAAGGTCTTGCGGTGACCGTTGTCCCGCCACAGACGGCGGGCCTCTTCCAGGTCGGACACCACCACCACATCGCCGAGCAGCACCCGGGCCACGTGTTCGTATCCCGGCTTGGCCTGAACCAGTTCGACCATTTTGCCGCACACCGAAGGGTCGCTGAGGTCGGGCCACGCCTCGTCTTCGACTTCGATCCACAGGGCCGAGTCCGCTGCTTCGGGCACGGGCAACTCGGAGCCCCTTTCGAGCGGGACCAGGTGGCTGCCGGGGGGTCCCGACTCGATGGGGGCGTGAAAGCCGGCGCCCGGCTGCGGAAGGTCTGCGGCCGGCGCGGGCTGGACGGGACCCACGTCGCTTTGGGTGCTCGGCCGCGCGGCGGCTGCAGGCCCCGCCGTCGCCTCCGGAATGGGATTCACGGGCGGCGCGCTGGTCCGAAAGGCCCGCTTCCGCGGGGCCCAACTGGTGTGGTCCTCCCGCAAGTCCAGCGGTACGAAGGTGGATCGGCCCTGGCCCTCGGTGCGGAGGTACTGGGCCGATCGAACGCCGTCGTCCTGGCTGTTGACGATGACGTACTGCAGGCGGTCTCCCAAAACCGCCTCCACCGCCCGTTCGAACCGAGGCTCGGCCGAGACCACCTCGGCCACGATCCCGTGAACCGACCGTTCGAGCTCCCGGTCCACTTCTTTTCGCTTCATCAAAGCCCGGACCGCCTCGGTGCAGCCCTCAAAGTTTCGATGAATCTCTTGAAGGGACTGAAGCCGGGCTTTCTGCTCGGACAGTTCGTTTCGGACTTCCTCGACCCGGGCGCTGGCTTTCGACAGCTCGTCCCGCGCCGCCTGCAGCGTGGCCTGCTGCTCCTCTCGCCGGCTGTCCAGGTCCAGCTTGAGCTGCCGGTTCTTGTCCAGGTCGGCTTGGACCGCCTGGGCTTTGCGGGTGGACGCGTGGGCTCGGCCTCGGGCGTCGGCCTCGGCGTTCCGCAGCCGCTCCACCCGTTGGTCGAGCTCTTCGATGGAGCGGTTCGCGCCGGTCACCCGGTTTTCGGTGTCCTGGATCTGCGAGAGCAGGTCGAAGAGCGCCTGCTTTTTTTGCTCGAGCTCTTGCCGCCCGGCCTCGAGCTCGGCCTGCTTTTGCCGGAGATCTCGATCGAGGGCGGTCAAAGCGTCGGCCTCCGTGCCCCCGTCCGAGTCGAGCCGAGACGTCCGGGCTTCGGCTTCGGAGATCTCGCCTTTCAAGCTTTCGGCCTGGCCGGACAGTTCGGCCAGCTCGCCTTCGGCTTCCCGGCGGCGGGCCTCGAGCCGCTCCATTTCCCGGCCGTAGGCCTCGGCGTTGTTTTCGGCCAGGGCCAGGGACTTTTCCGTCTCCAAGAAGGCGTGCTCTCGCTCGCGCAACTCGGCTTTGTCGGCTTCGAGTTGGGCTTCGACCTCGGCCAGCCGGGCTTCTTCTTCGGCGATGGCCGACTCCCGCGACTCCACCGCGCCCCGGAGCCCCGCGATCCGCGCCTCTTCGAAGCGCTGCGAGGCCTGCAGCTCCAGGTAGCGATGGGCGAAGGCGTGCAGCTCCAGTCCCTTCAGCTCGCCCTTCAGGGTCTTGTACTTTTGGGCCTTTTCGGCCTGCTTGGACAGAGAGGCCAGACGC
Source organism: Myxococcales bacterium LLY-WYZ-16_1 (assembly GCA_031800475.1). Lineage (GTDB taxonomy): Bacteria > Myxococcota > Kuafuiibacteriia > Kuafuiibacteriales > Kuafuiibacteriaceae > Kuafuiihalomonas > Kuafuiihalomonas phototrophica. The sequence continues at coordinate 820 of DAPKRQ010000007.1, read as the reverse complement.
TCCGCCAAGCCGTCCACCAGGTCCCGGACCCTGAGCAGGTTCTGCTCGGTGGCTTCGATCCGCCGCTCTGCCTGCTTGCGCCGGGCCTTGTAGCGACTAACGCCCGCCGCATCCTCGATGAAGGCCCGCCGCTCATCCGGCTTGGCCGTGACGATCAGACCGATCCGCCCCTGCTCGATGATCGAGTAGGCATTCTTGCCGATCCCGGTCCCCATGAAGAGGTCCAAGATGTCTCGGAGCCGGCAGGTGACCTTGTTGATGCCGTACTCGGAGGTGCCGTCCCGGAACAGGCGGCGGGTGACCGAAATCTCGTCCAGGCCCTGGTACTCCGGAGGAACCAGCTTGCCGTCGTTCTTGAAGGTGATCGTGACCTCGGCCATGCCCGACGGGCCGCGATGCTCCGAACCGGCGAAGATCACGTCCTGCATGCCGCTGCCGCGCAGGTGCTTGGCGGACTGCTCGCCCATCACCCAGCGGATGGCGTCGACCACGTTGGACTTGCCGCAGCCGTTGGGCCCGACGATGCCGGTGATGCCGTCGTCGAACCGCAGCCGGGTCCGTTCCATAAAAGATTTGAAGCCGAAGATATCGAGCTTTCGGATCCTCACCAGCTCACCCCGTAAATATATGGCAACGTATGATGATGTAGTGCCTGTCTTTTTTGGATATCACCTTGATTTTCAAGCAGAACACAAACCAGAAGCTAGCACAGCCCAAGGGTTGTGTAAAGGGAAAAAGCGGTCTGCCCCAGGCGCCGGCGCTGGCGGCGTGCGGCTGCGGGCGGGCTCAGCCGCCGGACCGGTCCTGCTCGCCGAGGCGC
>DAPKRQ010000006.1:0-2949 GCA_031800475.1 Myxococcales bacterium LLY-WYZ-16_1 | reverse complement strand
CCGATCTATTCCTCCTGCCCCCGAAGCCCCGGGACCTGGCGCAGGTCGATCCCGCCATTCGCATCGTCGTGAAAGGTGGCGGCGGTCATGTGTCCCTTTTCGATCACGACCGCCACCCGGGCCCGTTCTTCCATCTGTCGCAGGAGGAATTTCTTGTCCGATTTCTCCACGGACTTTGGCAGGTCCAAGACCAGCACCTCGGGGTGGGGCCGGGTCAGATCGTCGAGAAACCGCTCCCGCAAGCTGGCTTGTCGCTCCTGCAGAGACGCCTCGAACCGGTCGAGGCGTTGGGTGAGCTCTACCGGCTCGTTTCCCCGGACCATCGCCTGGGCCAGGCTTCGAAGAAGCTCCAGGTAGTCCGGGGTCGAAAGCCGCACCGACGCCTCGTCCAGTGCCTGGGCCCAGCGGCGGCCCCGCTGCGACACCCGAAACCCGCGTCCGGGCGCGTCGGCCCAGCGGGCGTCTTCGTCGGCTTCGGGATAGGGCGGCTCGCCCCCGTTCAGAAACTTGGCCGCTGCCACGCAGCCGTCGAAGTCGGCATGGGCCCACAGGTGGTCGACCGGACCCACCCGTTGGACGAGCCCCGGAGTCACGAGTTCGGGACAGGCCCGAGCCCGGACCTTCTCGACCAGGACGAAACGGGAGTCCTTGCGGTAGTTCGGCCACGCATCGTGGTCGTGGTGGTCGACCCAAGCGGCCAGTCGGTCCCCCAGCGCTTCGATGAAGGGGCGGGTCACCCGCTCGAAGGCGTCGCCGTGGGCGAAGGCCACATCGATCAACGCCACCTGCCCGGTGGGCGGCGGTGCGGGCAACTCCTGGGGCTTGGGCACGAATCGGAGGCGCAACACCGAGAGCTTGCCGGATCGCACGCGAACAGAGAAGCTCCGGCCGTGCTTCGCGTGGTCCGATGGGCATTCCTGGGGCTGGGTCTGGTGGCCGCCCTGGCGGTGGTGCTGCTCCTGTCCTACTACCTGCCGTCGGCTCGCAAGGTCCACGTGGTGGGCATCGAGGTGAAGCGCATGGAGTCCGACAATCCCGAAGGCGGAACGGACCGGGACGTACGGTTCATCTACGCCCGGGACGCGGAAACCGGCCGAAGCCTCGCCTACCGCAACGAAGACACGGGCTGGTCTTTCCCCTTCTTTTTGAAATTCAACAGCGGTGACCTGGCCGCCGAAGCCGCCAACATCCAGGAGTCGGATCCGGACGCCACCGTGCTGATCAAGTCCTACGGCTGGCGCTTTCAGTTCTTCGACGCCTACCCCAACGCCCTGTCCCTGCGCGTCGTGGCCCCGGAGTACACCCACATCCCAGTCTTCAACATCGTGGTCTTGACCCTGGTGCTCGGTGTCATTGGTGTCCTGGCCTTCTACACCTACAAACTCTATCGCCGCATCGTGGCCTGGGCCGAACCCGAAGAAGAAGAAACGGCCTGATCCCACGGGCCCCACGCCGGCGCCGGGACCGCGCCCTGGGCGCCTGGGTTCAGACCGGGGCTTCGCTAGCCTCCGGGGCGTCGTCTTCGCGGCGAATCTTGACCGTGCTTCGGTGGTAGACCACCGAGCGGGCAGGGACGCTTTCGGTGAGCCACACGTTGCCGCCGATGATGCTCCCTTCGCCCACGTGGGTGTCGCCGCCGAGGACCGTGGCGCTGGCGTAGAGCACCACGTCGTCGCCGATGGTCGGATGCCGCTGCTTGTCGGCAAGATCTTTGTCGACGCTGAGCGCGCCCAAGGTGACCCCCTGGTAGATCTTGACCCGGTCTCCGATCTTGGCGGTCTCTCCGATCACCACGCCCGTGCCGTGATCGAGGAAGAATGGGCACCCGATCTGCGCACCCGGATGAATGTCGACGCCGGTTCGCTCATGGGCGTACTCGGTGACCAGGCGCGGAATGGTCGGAACTTGCATGCGACGCAGTAGATTCGCGACCCGATAGGCCACGATGGCGTAGAATCCCGGGTAGGCCAGTACGACCTCTTCGATGGAATCCGCCGCCGGATCGTTGTCCAAAATGAACTCGGCATCCTGCTGAAGGCACCGGCACAAGCCGGACAGACCCTCGAAGAAGCGGTCCGAGATCCGACGAACCGCGTCGGATTCGAGCCCCGCCGCGGCAAGAAGCTCCAAGAAGTCCGCTTCGGCCCGAGACATGTCGGCCCGCAAGGCCGTGTAGCACTCCCGTTCGCCGTCGGTGGGAAACAGAATGGAAACCACCCGATCGAAGAACTTGGCTGTCCGGTCTCGACGGATTTTGACCGGCCCCACCTGCGGGCGGCTGTCGTACATCATCCGGACCAAGCGCTCTTCCATGGGACAAGCTCACCTGGAGCCGGGTCCGCTGCCAAGGCCAGGCCCACCATCCAGACTTTCGGGGGTGCGGCCGCCTCCGTGAGATCACCGACCCGCGGCAGGCTCGTCGAGCCCCCGGCCCTCGCCCACCCGGCGCAAGAGCTTTCCGAGCCTGGGACCGCTGGCTTCCCAAGCGAAGCGCATCCCCCACCGGCGGAGCCGCTCGGGGGCGAGATCTCAGCGCACGAGCCGGCGCCACACCGCTTCGACCGCCTGAGCCCAGGCGGCCGGATCGTCGCCCGTGACCAGGGCTCCCACTTTGGGGTCCACCACTTCGGGAATCCCGCCGACGCTGCGGGCCACCACGGGTCGGCCCACCAGCAGGCTTTCGACCAAGACGTTGCCGAGACCCTCGGCCCGGGACGGATGCACGAGCAGGTGGTGCTCGCGGTACACCGGGGCCACCTCGGAATGGGACCGTACGCCGAGCCACCGAAAGCGGGGATGGTCCGGCAAGCGCACACCCGGTTCCCGGGGGCCGACCGCGGTGAGCCGAGCCTGGGGCAGTGCGTCGAGCAGCTCCACCGCCACGTCGAACCCTTTGGCCGGTCCCAGACGGCCGACGAACAGGAGCTTCGGGCCTTCCTCGAGTGGGAG
>DAPKRQ010000005.1:0-13007 GCA_031800475.1 Myxococcales bacterium LLY-WYZ-16_1 | reverse complement strand
GGGGCTGGGCGGCGTCCGGTCCGTCCAAAAAGCCAGATGGGTCCAAGGGGGGCGCTTCCGCTTCCGCTTCCGCTTCCGCTTCAGCCAGGGCGTCTTCGGGAACCTCCGGCACCGGATCCAATCCGCCTCCGAAACCGTCCTCCAGGTTCAGCCCCTCGCCGCCCAGATCGAGCTCGGGCGCCGGTTCGGGTTCCGGGGCCACCGGTTCGGGGGCCACATCTGGTTCGGGCTCCGGCGGAGACAGATGGGCTTCGGGGGCTCGGGCCTCGAATTCCTGGTCGAAGTTGTCATCGATGAGGCCCGGAGCACCACCTCCCCGGGCGGGCTCTGGGTCCATCGGGGCCGCGTCGCCGCCGAACAGGTCGATCTCTTCGGGCGCGGAGCGTCCCGGCCGGGGCTCGGCGGCTCCGTTCGGCTGAATCTGAATGGTGAAGTCTCCGATGTAGATCTTGTCGGAAGCCTTCACCACCTGAGGCGCGGTGATCTTCTTGCCGTTGACGTAGGTGCCGTTCGTGGACTTCAGGTCCACGATGATGAACTTTCCGTCCTTCAGCACGATCCGCGAATGGCGCTTGCTGATGTTGCCCTTGGGCAGGATTACGTCGTTGCCCTGGACGCGGCCGATGGTGACCTCGTTCTTTTCGAAGCTTTCCTGGCGCGTCGCTCCGCCTTTTTCGTTGATCGTCAGCTGAAACATCCCGGCTCCATCGGTCGGCAGGCGCTGGGCGCCGTCGGCGCTGGTTGTATGCAAGCCCATGGACGGGCGCAAGATCCGCGACCCGCTGCGCAAGCCTAATCGATCACCGATTCGAAGATTCCGCTGTCGGTCAGCCGGACTTCTCGCAGGCTGCGGGCTCCTGGGAAACTGGTCAGGAACGCCCGCCGTGCCGGAACGTAGACCGTTTGTTCCGGAACGATGGCGATGAGCTCCGTACTGCCCGCCCGTGGACGCCGCCGCAGGTCCAACGCCACGGGCCCCGCTCCGTTCGCCCGAATCTCGATCTCGGGACACACCCGTGGCTGCAGACCGATGAAGCAGCGGGTGGCGGATTGGCAGCGCACCGGGCACGCCCCCGGGCAATCCACTGCGGCGTCGCCCCCATCCCCGAAAATGCACGAGCGTCCCGGGCCACACGTGTCGGTGGACTCACAGGGTGACCCCGTAACCGGGAACTCCCCGGCCAGGCCGGTTGGCCGTTCACTCGGCAGATCGCACGCGAAAGGGCCGGCCGCGGACCGCCAAGTGAACGCCAGACCCTCGGTGTCGAAGCGGGCCTGCTCCGTGGCGGGGGCTCGCTGGAGGACTTCGAGCACCCCGTCCTCCGGGGATTCCAAGGTCAGAACGGCCTCGGAACCGGCCGGGTAGATCCGGTAAGCGAACAGCTCCAACGTGTCCGGATCGCAGTCCGTGAGGGCCGGAGGCACCGTGGAACCGGGCGGTGTGGGCGAAGTGGACAAGGTACCCCGGACTCGCACATCCGGTTCGGTCTCGCCCAGGGCTTCGAAAGAACGGCCTTCGACCCGATGCAGCCGCAGCGACGCGCCGCCGTCGAAGGCGATCTCCAGATCCTGGGGGTCGCTGTTCACGGGAGGATCGGTCGTGCAGGTCAGATACAGGTCGACCCGGTCGATCGGACCGGCACCGGCCCCCGGGTCCGGTTCGATCTCGGCCCGGTACAGGCGCCGCGCCAGGTCGGTGCCGAGGGCCGCAGCCGAACCGAACTCCAAGCGGTAGCGGCACGGGCCCGAGCCGTCGCTGCAGCGATCGTCCTGCTGAATCAACCGCTCGGCCTCGAAGCCGCTGGCCAGCTCGCCCCGAAAGCTCGCTCGGTACAGGGCGTCGACGGGAAGCTCCCGAAGCCGAAGGTCCGCGCAAGCGGGCGGCGGCCTCGGGACCGCCGGGCACGAAAGACTCGGTCCGAAATCGCAGCCGTCGATCGTGCTGCCCACCGCCCCCTCGGTCCGGGCAAACAACGCCTCCAGCAAAGGCAGCGGTTCCCGCCCGACCTGGCCATCCGGGAACGCGAAAGTGGCAGTCCGGGTGGTGGCCACCTGCAGCCCGTCCACCGGCCCCACCACAAAGGTCGCCACCGCATCCCGGTGGACCAGGTGGGTGACGCCCCCTGCGGCGTCCGGGTCATGCAAGGTGGCGGCACCCTGCCCGGATTGCTGCACCACCAGCGGTGCGTCGTCGGCGAAGGCCCCAGCCACCACGGGAGACTCCCGAAGCCGCAAGATCCCCGGCTCCTCGGCCGAACCGAACGGGCTCGAAAGCTCTGCATCGACCCGCACACAGGACTGGTCCGGAGGACAGCGAAACACTTCCACCAAGGGCGCATCGGAGCGCAGGGCCAAAAAACCCGGTTGGTCCGTGTCAGTGATCGGAACGACCGAGGGAACCGGTCCCCCGACCGCGATCCGGGAGATCTGAATGGAATGGTTCTCTTCGAACGAGGGCACGCGCAACTGGGTGAGACCCGACCGCCCGGAGCCACTCGCCACCGAAGTGGCGATCCACGATCCATCGAAAAGACGTACGAACCTCCGGAGCCCGGGTGCCACGGTGGCCGTATCGACCAGACCCTCGACGGCGATGCGCCCCCGGGACGTCGAAGCCGCCGTGGCGGTGCGAACCGGGTCCGCACTCGACGCGGGAAGCCCGACCGAGACGTCGACCACCACCAGCCGCGTCGGACCATCCGGACCGGTCAGCGGGTCGTAGGCCACCATCAGGCGCTGGCGATACTGCGGGGGCTCGGCGCCGGACACGGTCTGCTGGTCCACGACCACGGCCGCCGCCGGCAAGGCCCCTTCGACCCGATCCCGGATCTCGGGCGTGCCCAAGATGGACACGGTGGCCACCGGCGCATCCAGCGACGACAGCGGGTCGACCAGCCCCTCGGACGCCAAGGCCAGACTGGCCAAGCGGACCTGCCCGTCTTGGAACTGCGATGTGGCCCCGAACCGGACCTCGGGCACCCACAAAAAATGCAAGGCGCCCTGCCCCGGTGCAAAGGCCACAACGACCGGCACGTTTGACCCTCCGACTGCGCTCACCTCGGTCGGATAGCCCGGCGCGGTGATCAGGAGGGGCTGAAACAGCAGGGGTCCGAACAGAAAACGCGGTCGCTGCGAGTCGGCCAGCTGCAGCACCCGAACCCCGTCGGCTTCCGAGTCGGCCACCAGAACGTCCGCCCGAGCCAGGGTCGCGGTGGTGGTAAACAGAGGCGTTCGCTTCAAAACAACCAGGCCGCTGGGCCGCGCGAGCCCGGCCTCCGAGTCGCGCTCGGTCTCGCTGCAGGCCCAGACTGCGGCCAGGGCTACAATCCATCCGAACGAACGGATCGAGCCCCTCACAGCGTCGCCCCCTCGGCTTCGGTCGAGCCATCGAGGGCGCGGTCCCGTCCGAAGCGGGCGACCACGCAGTGTTGCAGGGGGTTATCGTCGCTCACGTCGATCACCGCCAAGGTACTGTTTTCGAAGTTCGTCACGTAGGCGAATCGCCGTCCTCCCCTTCGGTCGAAGACAATCGACAATGGAGTCGCCAAGGTCCGAGCCAGGATCTGTCGGCCACTCGGCAAGGTGCGAACGGCGCGGCCGTCGATGCGAGCCCGAACGGTGGGCACGTCGGACGTCACGTCCACGACGTAGATGCGGTCGTCTCGGGTATCGGGCACGTACAGCCACCGCTGCCCGGGCGGGGCGAAGGGATAGGGCACCGGCTGACCCAACTCTTCGCCCACCTCCAACAGGCCTTGGACCCGAAGCCGTCCGTCTTCGGCCGACAGCACCGCCAGCACCGAGTTGTCGCTGTCCTGCACCTCGAACACCCGAACCGTGGCGTACAGCCGAGCGGGCAACCCGGCCTCCGCCGGCAGATGCAGCAGCCCCCGGGTGCCAAAGCCTTGGGTTGTCGGGACCAGGTCGATCCGGTCCTCGGGCTCGATCAGGCGGTTGCCCAGGTCGGTCAGGTCGGCGGTCAACCGGCCGGGGGGCGGCGGAGGCAGATCCTGCAGCGCCGTCGTGGGGATCCGGACCACCGGCACTTCGCCCGCGAACTCCCGGTCCGTACTGACGAAGACCTCGGACACCGGGTCGGGTCCCGGGGCCTGCACCGCCCGAGCTCCGTCCAGGCCAAAGACGAAGGCGAGCGGCGGCGGCTGGGAAACCGGACCAGCCCCGCCCGGGGGACCGAGGCGCGCGTCGAGCCGGGCCTCGGAAATCACGGAAAGGTAGCCGATCGACGGAGAGCCGGTGAAGGCCCGCTGCCGGGGGTCGGGGTCGGTGACGTGGCCCACCACGAGCCCCAAGCCTGCAACCCGCTGCACGTCGAAGGGGTCGTCGAAACCGAGGCGAATCACGAACCGGGCGGAACAGTCGGTGGCGCCGAGCCGGGCCTCGGACGGCCCTCGGCAGTTCAAAATGCCGCCGGGCTCCGGTGCACTCGGGTTTACCTGCGCAAGGGTCACCGACTGGTCGAAGCGGGTCGGGAGAGCCAAGACCCACGCCCCTTTGAACGAAAACGGGGTGAGCGGACCGCTGGCCGACTGGATCCGCACCGCAGCCCGGTGGGCTGGCGTGCCGGCATCGCCGCCGAAACTCGGATCGAAGCGGACCTCCTGGTCTGCGCAAGAGGCCGCCCGGGGCGGCGCCAGCTCGGACAAAGCCTGCAGTCCGTAGGCCGAAAGAGTGCCTGCGTTGAAGCGCTGGTCGAAATTGGTGCTCGCCACCACCAGCACGTCCTCCGGCGACGGCTGCGAGGCGGCCGCCAAGGGCGGAATGCGGGCGGCGCCAAAGGGAACGTGAAGCTGCTCGGGCCCCTCGCGGAAGGGGTCGATGCCCAGATCTTCCCGGGCGCAGCCCAGGACCGCGCTCGCCAACGTCGCTGCCCACATTCCTGGGGGGATGGATCGACCGGTTCGACGCAATGGCACTCCAGCATGGCCGCCGCGCTAGCGCGGGGCGAGCCCATATCGCCTGTGAAAGCGCGCACGACAAGCGTTCGCGACGTCGCGAGGACGCCGAAGGCCGATTGCACATGAAACCCGAGGCCAGGTGGGCTACCCTTTGGCCATGAAGCTGCTGCGGAGATCCCCGATCGAGCGGATCATCCGGCGCCTCGAGCGCCACCCGGCGGTGGTGGTGACCACCGCGACCCTTTCGTTCCGGATGAGCAAGGACTACGCCCGAGTGCGAGCCGGCGAGATCGACCGGGCCGAGTTCGGCCGGCGCGGCGTCACGCACGTGGGCAGCATCTCGGGCGGCATGATGGGGGCGGCCGCAGGCGCCGCAGCCGGCACCTTGCTCGCTCCGGGCCTCGGGACGATGCTCGGCGCATTCTCCGGGTCGGTGGTCGGCGACGAGTTCGGCACCCGCCTGGGTCGAGCCGCCGTGGAGCACGCGGAGGTTCGGCTGCAAAGCCGCCCGGCCGAGAACGAAACGGAGCCGGAATCCGAGCCGATGGAAGAGACCGCTCCCTCGGCCGCCGAGGGACGGACTCCCGAGCGGTCCGACGACGGTTGGGGGCTGCGTCGAAGGTCGCTGTGAACGCTGGGCTCCCCGACAAGATCGTCGACCGCCTCAAGCACCCGTTGGTGGTGGCCGCCGCAGCGCAGTTGGGCGTCAAACTCGCCCAAGAAATCTATCGGCTGCGGGCCGGCGAGATGACGTTCGAGCAGTTCAAGGAAAAGCTCGGCCGACACGTGGGCGGGCTGACGGGAACCGCCACGGGCGCTCTCGCCGGAGCTTGGATGGGCAGCGTGGTTCCCGGGATCGGAACGCTGGTCGGCGCTTTCGGCGGCGGACTGGCCGGAGACCTGCTCGGCGAATATGCGGCCCGCCGCGGTGCGTCTTCTTTTGAAAAGACCGAAACCGACATTCAGTCGAGTCCCGAAAACGTCGAGTCTTCCCTGAACGGGTCGGAGGCCGAGGCCGGCGACGTGGACGGGGGCGACGAGCCGGCTCCGACCGACTGAAACCACCCGTCTCGAACGGGCCCATCGTAGAGTGCCTCGAACCGGTGCATCACCTCGGGGGCGTCGGACCGCGCCGACAAGCCCGCCGGAAGCTTCAAGCGCAGCAACACCTTCAGATCGCCGGCGGGGTTCTTGGCGGTCGCCGCGACTCCGTGACCGCGCACCCAGAGTTCGGCGTCGGGCGCGGTGTCCGGGGGAATGCGGAAAGGGATCTTGCCAGTCGGCGTGGGCAGGGTGATGTCGGCCCCCAAGACGAGCTCGCCCAGGGACACCGGCAGGTCGAGGATCACGGTGCGGCCGTGGCGCCGGAACACCGGATGGGGCGCCACGGAGACGTCGAGCAGCAGGTCTCCGGGCGGGTGTCCTGGCTCTCCGCCCCCCTCGACCCGCAGCACCTGGTCCGAGCGGATCCCGGGCGGCACCCGGACCTCGACCCGGCGGGGCTCGACCTCTCCGATCGGAACGTTGACCGTGCGGACGGCGCCGTTCACCGACTCGACGAAACTGAGGTGAAGGGGCAGCCGAAGGTCGGCCCCGCGAACGAGACGCCGAGCCGCGAACTCGGGGTGAAGGGAGGCGGCCCCGTGCCGGTCGTACTGGGCCCGCTGCTCTGCGTCGGAAAGGATCCCGAACGCCTGGGTGATCTGCTTGAAGCGACGTTCGGCCTCCGGATCGTTCGGGTTCAGGTCCGGGTGGTATTTTCGAACGAGCCGTTTGTAACTTGTGCGAATCTCTTGAAGGGTGGCGTTCGGGGGACACTCGAGCGCTCGGTAGAGATCCTGGCTCACCGGACCGAGGCTACCTCACCGGGCCCCGCGTCGGGAATTCCCAAATCATGCGCACTCGGCCACCTGCGGGAGTCGAGGACCGTTCCGCGCGGGAACGAGGGGCCGGCTGACAAGTAAAATTTCCGTCCGACGGCCCGGCCCGACCGGTCTTTTTCGACCTCCAACGCCAGGGGTGCGGCCGACCCGGCGTGGGGGTCCGGCTTTCGCTGCACCCGCAGCCGCAGCGCGGCGCCCGTCGGACGGTCCGCCCCCTCCGGCTCCCAGATCCACAGCGCCATGGCACCGCCGGCCTCGACCGCGGACTGCAGCCGGCGCAGGGCCGCCGGCTCGATCCAGGGCTCGAGTCCGGAGGCCACCACCGCGCCGAACAGGCCGCTGGAGAGGATCTGCTCGAATGCCGAAAGGCTCGCCCGGGTCCGGCAACGCACGAGCAGCAACCGGTCCAGCAAAACCCCCTGCTGGCTCAGCCCCGGCGGGTGAAGATCCGCCGTGCCATCGACCCAGGCCACGGGGCACCCCGGACCGGACCGGCCCGCCAACACCCGGGCGGCCACGGTGCTCCGGCCCCCACCCCGCGGACCGGTGAGGACCGTCCACGCTCCCCGAGGCAACCCGCCACCCAGATTTTGGTCCAACTCGGCCCAGCCGGTGGGCTCCCCGGGAACGTGCCCCACAAAGGGGGCCTCGGCCCGGATCCGCGCTCGAAGCCGCTCCACCTCGGTACGCACCATGGGCCGAAAATACTGTACATTCGATCAGATGCCCATGACAGGTATACCCCGAGCCTGGTCACAGGCCGAACCGGTATCCCAAAGCCGCGCCCCCGTAGAAGCTGGGCGCTCCCACCCGGGCCTCGTCGACCTGCAGCCACCCGAAATACCCATCCAGGGTGAACCCGAACACCTCCAGCACCGCACCGGCCTCGGCCCCCCCGAACAAAAACTGGTCTTCCCGCCGGGCATCCGGGATGTCTCCGTCGACCCGGTTCGATCCCCAAGCGGCGGTCCCCAAAGCCACCACGTCCAACGACCATCCGTAGCTGGCCCAGACTTCGTAGCCCAGCCCCAAGGAGACGGGCAGCAGGGAAAGCCGAGCGTTCAACCGCTCCACCCCGTCCTCGAAGAACAGCTCGGACGCCTGCTCCCGTTGCCAGTAGCCCACCCGAGTCACCGCTTTCAGCCGCTCGTTCGGCCACCCGGGCCGGACCTCGAGCGCCGCGCCCCCGAACAGGAACAGGCCCTCCGAAATCAGGGGTCCGATCCGCGGCGCCAGCGTCACCCGGTGCCGGGGCCGCCGCAGTTCCACCCGACGGGAGTGAAAGGCCTGGCCGTCGGGCGTCCGCACCGACACCCGGATCTGGGGCTGGGGCTGCAGCACCCGCACCTCGGTGGTTCTCAGGCCCTCGCCGGCCGCATCCAGAGGTCCCGACGGCTCGCCGGCGTCACCGAGCAACAGTTCCAGCGGACCGGTGTACGGGGTCGCGTCGGCCCGCAGGGCCCACACCCGCAGCCCAAAAGTCTGCCCCTTCCGGGCCTCCGGAACCCGGGGCTCGGTCTCGATCCGCAGATCGGTGGGCCAGGGAGCGGGGTCGACCGGGATGGCGGTCCGGGTTTGCAACTCCGGATGCTCCGAAACCCGGACCCGAACCCCGACCTGTCCGGCGGGCGGAAACGGCACGGGATCCATGGGCAGCGCCTCGGCCCGATAGCGCCCCTCTCCCTCGGCCGACACCTGCAAGCGCACTCCGGGCACCGTCGACGTGGCCACCACCGTCAGGCCGTCGACCCCGAGCCCCAGCCGATCGGTCACCAGGACGCTGAACCCGTGGGGCGTCTCGCCGTCCCAAACCCACGGCTGCCGGGGAACCGCAGCCACGATCCGTTCCGGTCGGGGCAGGCCCAACTCCAGTTCGACCGAGGCCCGGGACGCCGGATCGCCCCGCACCCGCCCCTCGATGCGCACGATGCGCCGAGATTCCGTGCGTTCCGGCACGTACTCGACGGTGTAGGCTCGACCCCGAAAGCCCCGAGGCGTCAGCCGGCCGGCCGGCGCATTCAGCCGCAGCCGCTCCGGGTCCAGGCCACCGGGCCGATCGTAGAACACGTGCAGCGTGGCGTGGGCCCGCCCGTCCGAGGGGACCTTGTACGGCGACACCGCCAAGGTGAGCCGGTTGTAGGGGGGGACGCCGGCGGACACCCGGGCCTGCGTTTCCCGGTCGCGGTATCTCGAGATCACCGCCACGTCCTCCACGCCCGGCGGAACCTCGATCTCTACCTGGGCCCGGCCCCGCCGCGCCACCACCGGACCGAACACCCGTTTGCCGACTTCCACCCGGATTCGACTCCCGCTGGGGGCCCGAACCGGCACGGTGGTGTTGGCATGCAGGGGAATGCGAAAGAAGGCCACGTCCGCGTCCGGTCCGGTCTCGCGCCACGCCGCCACGAAGGCCACCTGGGGAAAGCGGGCCTCCGGGAGCACGTAGGTGCTCTCGTACAGTCCCGGCCCGAGCCTTCGCACCGGACCGAACCGGCCCACGTTGACGGACAACCGAAGGGGTCGCTCGGCCACCGGACCTTCTTCCGGGGCCCGGATCCGCACCGGCACCGACGTCATCTGGCCCAGGACGAGGGGCTCGGGCCCGCCGACCTCCAACGTGAGCGCGGACGGATCGGCTGCCCCCAGCCACCCGAGGGCCGCTCCCACGGCGATCCACCCGGCCATGCAAGCCATGTAGCGCTCTTCGGATCCGGCGGCCAGGTCTCGACCCCACAAAGGTACCCTTGCAGGACGGGGCGAGAGGGGTTGAAGTCGGTTCGACGTGGACACCACCCGACCCTCGGCCTCCGGCACCAGCGCCACGGACGTGGATCTTCCGAGCGGAACGGTGGTCGGAGAGTACCGGATCGAGGGACGGTTGGCCGCCGGGGGCATGGGCACCGTCTACGCGGCAGTCCATCCCATCATCGGCAAGAGGGCCGCCATCAAAGTGCTCAAAGCCGAGCACAGCCGGGACGAGGCCCTGATCAAACGCTTCGTCGATGAAGCCCGGGCCGTGAATCACATCGGGCACGAGCACATCGTCGACATCTTCTCGTTCGGGGCGCTGGCGGACGGCCGCAGCTACTTCGTGATGGAGTGGCTCGAAGGCGAGAGCCTCAAGGGCGCCATCCAGCGCCGGCAGATCCCGTTCTTCGAAGCCTGCAACATCCTCGACGAGCTGTGCTCGGCCCTGCACGCCGCGCATTAAAAGGGGATCGTCCACCGAGACCTGAAGCCCGACAACGTGTTCTTGGAGGTGCGCGGTGACCGGGTCGCGGCGAAGCTTTTGGACTTTGGGATCGCCAAGCTGGCGGGCGGGCCTCGAGGGACCAAAGGCTCGGACAGCGAAACCTCTCCGGAGACCGTCATGGGCACGCCCGACTACATCGCCCCGGAGCAGGCGATGGGCCAGCCGACCACCGGGTCCGCCGACGTCTATTCCTTGGGCGTGATGATGTTCGAACTGTTCGTCGGCGAACGTCCTTTCAGTGGAAACTCTTCGATCGAAGTGATCGTCAAGCACGTCAACGAAGAGCCGCCGGACCCGCGCTCGTTGACCCCGACGATTCCACCCGCCCTGAGTGCGCTGCTGCTTCGTCTGCTGTCCAAGGAGCCCGAGGCGCGGCCCACGGTCGCGCAGGTCCAGTCCGAGCTTCGCGACTTGGCCCGGGCTGCCCGCCTTTCCGGAGCGATTCGGCCCCGGGGCAGCGCTGGACTCGGCCGACCGGTGTTGCTGCGCCGCAGCGAAGACCTGTCGGCGCTGGTCCGAATCCTCCTGGCCGAGCTGAGTGCGCCGGCGTGTTGGGTCGACGCCACGGAGCGGGGCCCGCCGGTGGGCACGCCGATTCGTCTTCGCTTCGAGGTCCCCCACTTGGACCTGCAGCTGGACTTCGACGGAGTGCTCGGTGGCGTGTTCGGCTCGTCGGGTGAGCGCGTCCTGGTCCGATACGATCGGATCCCCAAGGAGAGTTTGGACCAGGTGGTGGAGATGACGGGGGGACCGACCCGGGCCGGCGAACCGTCGCTTCGGGGCACATGGCTCGAGTCGGGGGCCGCATCCCAGGTGGGCGTCTGGAGCCGCTACCTGGGTCTGGATGCCGCTGTCGTGGCGCCCGACGCGGAGCCGGGGCAGGACCCAACCTGGTCCCCCACCCCGTCTTCCGGAGTCCCGGAAGACCTGACGGCCGAGGCCCTGGCACCGTCGTCCATGGGGCCGCTCGAAGTGGCCCCCACGCGCCCGTGGCTGGGGTTGGGGGCCCGGATCTTGGCGCTGACGGTGGCCATGGCCGTGGCCGCGGTGGCGAGCGTGTCCTGGGTGGCCCTGCGCCAGACCCGGATCGACCGGCGCTTTTACGTCCAAGACCAGAATCTGACGGCAGCCCGATCGGTGGCGGCCGCCCTCGAGCGACAGGGCCAGGTCTGGCGCAAGCAGCTGGAATTGACGTTGGCCCGAAACACCTACGAAGGCCCCGCCGGCGAGTTCGAACGGCTCGCCGTGTGCAGGACGGACGGCTGTCGGCCGGTGTTCGGAAGCCCGTTCGACGTCGACCGGGTCCGCTCGGCCCGCTCCCGGATCGGGCCCGAGGGCTTCGACCTTTGGACCGACGGGACGCGCCTGTGGACCGCGGCCGGCGGACCGGACCGGTGGGCCCTGGCGGAGGTCCCTCGGGAGCGGCTCACGGACCTGGCTCGGGTGGCGCGCAACGTGGACGTGGGGGTCGTGGCGCCGGGCGGACAGTTGGTGACGCGGGCCGGACCGCCCGCCCTGCCGGACCTGACCGGCCATCCGCTCCTGGCCGATGCCCTCGCTCCCGCCACGCCCTCCGGCGCCCGAAGCTACGGCGAGGATCGGTCCACGGTGCTCGGGGCATGGGCCCGAGCCGGCGCGGAGGCCGGGCGCATGGCCGTGGTCGCCCTGAGCCCCGAGTCCGTAACCCGGGCGCAGATCCAGGTGCTGAGCCGGCAGGTCGGCATCGTGGCCGCATCGGTGCTGGCCGTATCGGCCGTCCTCGCCCTGCTGCTTTCCTCCACCACGACCCGGCGCCTGCGCAAGCTGGCCCAACAGGCCCGGCAGGTGGCGCAGGGAGACTTCACGAAGACCGCCTCGGTTCGCGGAAACGACGAAGTGCGAGAGCTTGCCAGCTACTTCTCCCGCATGACCGAGGCCCTCCGGGAGCGCGACGATCAGGTGCTCGCCTCGCAGCGAGCCATGGCCGCCGACGAGGCGTCCCGCATCCGAAAGGATCTGTCCTCCTGGCTCGAGCAGGACCTGGCCAGCCGGATCCAGGCGATCCAACAACAGCTCGAAGGCGAGCCCACGGCGGAGCGCACCGAACGGCTGCGCAACCTGGCCCAGCAGGCGTCGAACTCTCTCCAAAGCGCGCTTTTGTTCGCTGCGCGCCGATCGAACCGGGTGGACCTGGCATCCTGTGCCCGCGAAGCCTGCGAGAGCGTGGAGCGCGTGCCGGTCACGTTTTCGGCCCCGAACGCGGTGCTGCTCCCTTGGGTGGAAGCGGATGAATCGAAGGTTCGGGAGCTGCTGCTGTTGACCATGTCCGGCCTGGCCCAGGCCGCGTCGGGCCCCCTGGAGGCGCAGCTTTCCCAAAAGGCCGACCGGGAGCTGATCCTGCGGGTTCGTGGACCGATTCCGCCTTCGGCCACCGGGCCGCTCGTCGAACGGGCGGCCCCCGTCGCGGCCGAGCAAGGCGTCCGGCTGCGTCACGGTCCCACCGCCGAAGGCGGCTCGGCGGTGGTCTTGGAGTTCGGCACCGCGTGAAGAAACCGACACACAGGACGTGGGAAGTGTCCGCGAGGCAGGACGCCGGAAGCGGACCGACCCGACCGCAGGGTGAGCGCGCGGCCGGCGCCCGGCTCCTTCTGCTGGCCGCCGGTCTTTTTGCACCGGCCTGCGACGGGTGCGGGACCCGACCCTCGCTGGAACCGGTGGATCCGGTGGCGCGCTGTCTGACGACGGACGGCGACGTCCGGCGGCGGCTGTACAGCAGCAGCGCCTGGCGTTCCTTGTCCGGCGGCGCCGATCTGTTTGCCGGAGACTGGGTTCAGACCGCCCAGCGGGCCACCGCCGAGCTCGAATACGCGGGCGGCGCCATGCTCCGGGTCGAGCCGGGGAGTACGGTGGTGATCCAGCCACCCGACTCCGATCCGGAGGCCGCGGTCCGGCGGATCGTGGTGCGCTCGGGGCGGG
>DAPKRQ010000004.1:0-6761 GCA_031800475.1 Myxococcales bacterium LLY-WYZ-16_1 | reverse complement strand
GGCCTGGGCGCCGGAGTGCGGGCGGGCGTGCAGCAGGCGGCCGAAGCGGGCCTCTCGCGGGCCGAGTGGATCGACGCCCTCGGCGCCGTCGAGTCGGTCCATCGAAGCTTCGCGGTGGGGCTGGGGCTGGCGGTGCTCGCCTTGGCGACCCTGATCCGGCAGCGGCTCGCGGTGGACCGGTGGCTCCGGCGGAGCATGCAGGCGGCGACGGTCTTGTTGATCGTGCAGATCGGGGCCGGGATCGGCATGTCCGAGTGGGGCGTGCCCCCGGTCCTGCAGGTCGTGCACCTGTGGGGGGCGGCGCTTCTTTTGGGAGCTTTGACGGTGCAGTGGCTGCTCCTGCTGCGCCATGCGCCGCAGCCCGCTCCCGCCGGGGACACCGGCGAGCCGCTTGCCCAGCCTGGGCATTCCTGATTTGCCCGCCCCATGGTCGGAATCGATCTCACCGGCAGGAACGCGTTCGTGACCGGGGTCTCGGACGACGTGGGCTTCGGGTGGCACATCGCCAAATCCCTGAAGGCGGCCGGGGCCAAGGTGTATCTGGCTTGCCACCCCCGCGTGGTGTCGATCGTGGAGCGCACCCTCACCCGGGACAAAAGCCGCGAATCACGGCGCCTTCCGTACGGGGTGGACGGAGAGTTTCAGGCCGACGGTCTGTTCGGCTGCGACGTGGAGTACGACCGCGCCGCCGACATCCCCGATGAAAAGAAGTCCGTGAAGGGCTACGGCGAGGACGACGTGTCCATCGAAGGGGCCATGTCTCGTTTCGATGCGCTCAGCGGCGGCGGCCTCGACATTCTGATCCATTCGGTGGCGTTTTCGCCCGAGATTCAAAAGACCCACGCGGAGGTCTCCCGGCAGGCTTATCTTTCGGCCCTCTCGATTTCGGCGTTTTCACTGGTCAGCTTGGTCCAGCAGGCGCTCCCCCGCATGAAAGGGCGGGATGCTGCCGTGGTTGGCATGTCGTACATCGCCGCCCAGCGGGCGGTGCCATTCTACGGCGGCGGCATGTCCTCGGCGAAGGCGGCCCTGGAAAGCGACGCCCGCACGCTGTCCTGGTTCGCCGGCGATGTGGGCGCCCGGGTCAACATCGTGTCCGCAGGGCCCTACGCCTCCCGGGCCGCCAAATCGATCGGGGACATCGAGCGGATGATCGAGGGGTCCGCCCCCAAAAGCCCCCTGCGCCGGCCGATCACGCCTCAGGAAGTGGCCGATGCCACCTTGTACCTGGTGAGCCCCATGGCCTCGGGGGTCACCGGTGAGGTGCTCTACGTCGACTGCGGATTTCACGCCATGGCCGGAATGTAGACTGGATTTGGGCGGTGACCTGCCGATGCAGGTCCTGCATGCAGATCCTCGTGGCCGACGACGATCCGGTCCAGCGGAAGGTCACCGTCCGCTGGCTCGAGCAGTGGGGCCACGCACCGCGAGTCGAAGCGACCGGTGAGGACGCCTGGCGCGCTCTTCAGGACATTTCGGGTCCCTGTGTGGCCATCTTGGACT
Organism: Myxococcales bacterium LLY-WYZ-16_1; assembly: GCA_031800475.1. GTDB lineage: Bacteria > Myxococcota > Kuafuiibacteriia > Kuafuiibacteriales > Kuafuiibacteriaceae > Kuafuiihalomonas > Kuafuiihalomonas phototrophica. The sequence continues at coordinate 5,258 of DAPKRQ010000004.1, read as the reverse complement.
GGATGATGCCGGGCATGGACGGCCCCGAGGTGTGCAGGCGGGTCCGGGCGGCCACCGACATGGACCCCCGCTACCTGCTCTTGGTCACGGCCAAGAACGCCCAGGACGACGTGGTTCGCGGCCTGGAAGCCGGGGCCGACGACTACGTTCAAAAGCCTTTTCACCCGGCGGAGCTCCGGGCCCGGATGGAGACCGGGATTCGGCTCATGGATCTGCAGCAGCGGCTGGCAGAGCGGGTCGCCGAGCTCGAGGCGGCCCTGGCCGACAACCGCCGCTTGCGGCGCTTGATCCCGATCTGCGCGTACTGCAAGCGGATCCGGTCCGACGAAGACTACTGGACCCAGCTGGAAAAGTACCTGGGCCGAAACTTGGACCTTCGCTTCAGCCACGGCATCTGCCCCAGCTGCTACGACGACGTGTTCGAGCGAGAACTGGGCGAGCTCGGGGCCGAGTCCGACGGGCCCTCGGGCTCGAGCCCGGACGAGTGACGCCGCCCGGCACGGGCCAGCACCGAGCGACGAAAAGGCTGCTCGTCGGAAAACACGTCGAGGATTTGCGCCGGGCTCGCCGGGCGGAGTCCGTCACCACACGACTTCGACCTTTCGACGAAGGGAGACCGGGAGCTTTTCGAGCTCGGCATCGACCAGGGCCCGTTCGTGGCGCTGGGAGAAGTGGGTGAGGAGCACGCGTTCGTTTCGGAAGTGGTCCGCCCAGGGGATCAGCTGCTCCATGTGAACATGGCCCCGCTCTTTGGCTTCGTCCGAAGAGACCCAGGGACCCACGAAGGTGCATTCGAGCAGGAGCACCCGGGACTCGAGGATCTGGGGGCTTCGTCTCAGGACCTCGATGGTTGTGTCGCCGGCGAAGGACAGTTCCGGGTGTTCGATGTGATGGTGGATCGTTTCGCCCGCGTCGGCCAGGTCGCGGATTCGATGGCCGGGTGCGCCGGCCAGCTCCGGCAAGAGCTTTCGGCGTCGCTGGCGGATCGTGTAGCCGACGGAGTCGATGCCGTGGTCCACCGAAAAGACCTCGGCGGAAAGGCCGCGCCCCAGATCCACCGTCTCGCCCGGTTCGACACCCACCAGGATGCAGCGTTCGCTGTCGCTTTGAAGCCGCCCCCAAGCGCTCAGAAGCTCGGACATGGCGGGGATCGACGCCCGCGGTGCATAGACCGTGGGCGGCGGAAAGCCGTACAGGCCCCGCAGGCTCACGTAGTATGGCAGCCCTGCCGCGTGGTCGATGTGGGCGTGGGTCAACAACAGCCGCGACTGCCGCTCGGCGCCGTCTGGGCAGCGGCCGATGTCCAGGTTCAGGTCGAAGCCCGGGAGCTGGTAGCAGGTCTCCACGCCTCCCACCGCTCGGGCGATGAGCGGGGTCGAGCCGAGCTCGAAGCGCTGGGCCGTGGACCGGTCGTCGCTCACCCGGTGGCCTCCAGGTCTCGGGAGGGGAGCTGCGAACGCCGAAGCCGGATCCGTTCGTTTTCTCGGCTCACGTAGGCCAAGGCCCGCCGGAACAGTCCAAAGTGGTCCTCCATGGTATCCCACAGGGCCTCTTTCGGAACGCCCAGGGCCACCGTGTCCCGCTCCGCCTTCACCTGCAGGGGGCTGACTGGCGCGGGCAGTGCCGCCGTCGCCAGCACGAGCTCGCCGGGTCCGAAGCGCCCCTCGATGCGTCCGGTGGTCCAGGTTCGAAGGGCCGCCACCTGGGCCGCCCAACGGCTCTCGGATGCTCCGAGCCCCGATGGCCCCACGATGTGCTCCGCCGTCAGCAGCCCGTCCGCCACGATCCACACCGCGTCGAGTCGCCCGCCGGTCTCCACGAACACGTCCCCGGCCGACAGCCGAAGCTCTCGGGTCTGTCCGGCCAACACCACCAGGGGCTGCACCGGCCCGCCGCCGGTAAACCGGGAGCTGCGGAGCACCATCAACCGCTGCACCGTGTTCAGCTTTTGCACCGCCGTCCACGGGCGCTCGGCGGTTCGGTGTGGGTCGTGGGGAAACACGTGCTCCGCCGAAAGCTGCAGGGTCCGCTCCCAGGTGGCGGAGTACGCGTCCAGCAGCATGGCCCGGGCGAAATCGAAGTTGTCTTCCAGGATGTCGAAGAAGTCCTCCACCTGGATCCCGAGCAGGTGCAGGTCGGTCTTGGCCCGGGCGGTCCGGGCGTGGGGGCGTCCCAGATTCGCGTCGACGATCCCGATCAGCGACATGGGCCCAAAGGTCCAAGCCGAAGCGTCTTCGTGAGGCTCGGCCATGTCGACTTCGCCATCCACCACGAAGTACAAGACCCGCGGCGGCGTGTTCGCTTCGAACACCACCTCACCGGGCTCGAAATACACATCTCGAACGCTCGCCGTGATCTGCCGGGTCACCCTCTGGGGCGGCGAGATCGCGAAGAAGCTCCGCATGAACAGCTCGTGTTCGACGCGGATCGACGTGGGGTCAGGCGACATCGGGTGTCTCCTCCCGGGCCGCCTTTAGCTCCAGAAACGATTGAAGCGAGCTTCCCAGGGACCGGTGCTCGGATACGGCGGCCACGTCCTTTCGAAGGGCTTCGTCTCCCCGCTCGAGGGCGTGGTAGGCCGCCAGGCTCGCCACCGCCTCGTCCGGTTCTCGGATCAGGGTGGACAGGGCCTCGTCCCCCGTCTTCGGAACCCGCTCCAAAAACGGCGAAGCCCGGCGCAGGCGCTCCTCGGGCGCCAGGTCATCGCCCACCAACCGGAGCACCTCGCGATGCTGCGGCGCCTTCGAAGCGAGGGTGAGCGCTTCGATGTATTCGAGGGCTCGGGCTCGGACCTTGCGGTCTCGGCTTTCGAGGGCGCTCGCCACACTGTGTATGCTCTCTCGGGGATGGGCGATCTGCAGGAGCCGAAAGGCCCGCTCCATGGCCTGCTTTTGCTTGTCGACCAGTAGGTCGCACAACAGCTCTCCGCTCGCCCTCGACCGGGGAGGCGCACCCGGCAGGCTTCGCCTCAAGGGAAGCTCGAGGGACAACATGCGCAAGTACTCGAGCAACTCGTGTTGCGCCCGGGCTTCGATCCGAGCCATGTCGATTCGGACCTCGGGCTGCTCGGCCACCAGCCGCCCCAAGCCCCGCAAAGCCTTGTACCGGATCGCCCCGTCCGGCTCGTGCTGGAGGATCTCGAACAACAGGTCCGCCGCCGCCTGGTCCCTGAACTTGCTGATCGACCGGGGAACGTGAATGCGAATGCTCCGGGGCAAGCTCGGGTCCTGCACCGCCCGCGCCAGGGCTTCGCGAGCCGGGTTTCCCAAGGCCACCAGGGCGTCCCGAACCAGGGGCCGCTGATCTCGCCGGTCGAGGCGGGCGATCAAAGCCGGTATGAATCGGGGGTCCGGCACCTTGGCCATGGCGATCAGCGCCGCCTCGGACACGGGCCCCTCTTTGTTTTCCGCACACTCGAGCAAGGTTTCCGCCCACCTGGGGTCTGCCGAGTCGCGTACGGCTTCGAGCACGCCCACCTGGGCCCGGGCGCCAGCCGGTCCGGACATCTCGAAGATCTGCCGCACCGCCGGGTGGTCGCTCGCCGGTCGCTCGCCCGGTTCTTTCGAAGCGAGCCAAAAGGCCGCCTGGCCCCGCACCATGGGGCTCACGTCCAAGAGCCGCTCCTCCACCGGCCCGATGTATCCCGCCCGAGCCAGCACCTGCAGGGCTTTGACCCGGACCGGCTCGCTCGGGTGGGTCAACAGGCGCTCGGCCAGGGCCACCCAGTCTTTGCGGTCGGGATGGGTGATGCTGTCCAGGGCCCGCAGGAGCACCGCTTCGGACTCGTGGTAGAGGATCAAAGCGGGGATCAGCCGGTCGTGGCCGTTCGACGCCAGCAGATCGATCGCTGCCAGCACCTGTTCCTCGTTTCGGCTCGACAGAGCCTCGACCACCACTTCGACCGAGCGAATGTCCAAGCGCAGGGCGCCGTGGGCTTCGTTTGGGCCCTCTCGGCGAAGGGCGTCTCGAAACAGGTCCAGGTAGGGCCGGCGCAGGCTGAAGCCGAGGCACAGCCATGCCACCGCCAGCGCCGCCAGCACCGCGGCCAGCACCATCGGCCGATCGACGCCGAAGCTCGCCAAGACGAACAGGCCGCCGGCGGCCAGCGCTTGGCTCCCCCGGACCCCCACCGCGTCCACCAAAGGCTTGGTCCGGTTTTTCAGGGCGTCGTCCACCGGCATCCACAAAAGCTCCAGGCTGATCCGGTGAAGGCTGTGTCGAAGCGCGCCGTCCGCGCCCTTGGTCAACAAGATCGACCCGAGGGCCGCACCCGACACCAAAATTCCGGCTCCGCCCGCCACGAGCAGCCCGGGGAGCAGCAAGAACGCCGCGATGGTTCCGAGGCGCCGGACCAAGGCGCCGGCCACCAGCACCTGGGCGGCCAGAGCCACCGAGTTCAGCAGGGCGTAATATTGGGCGAAGAAGGGGCCCAATTCTTCCGGCGTGAACCGGGCGGCCGCCACCGACTTGAACAGATAGTCGCAGGTCAGGACCGCCATGGTGGCCAAGCCGGTGGCCATGGCGAGCCGCAGCAAGAACGGCTGTTCCTGCAGGGCCCGAAATCCGCCGGCCCACCGCCGCCGCTGCCGGTGGATCTGGCGGATGTCCTCCGCCAGCTCGTCGGACGGCATGGTGGTGGCGACCCAAGCCGTGGCCAAAAACAGGGCCGCAGCACCGACCAGCAGCTCGTGCACGCCGGCGAAACGCACTGCGGCCACGCTGACCAGCGCGCCGACCACCGCGCCCAGGACCCCGCCCGCCGCCAAGATCCCGAACAGGCGCTTGCCCTGGGACACGGTGAAGACGTGGCCGGCCAGCAGCCAGAACTGCACGACCAGCACCGTTCCGAGGACCGCCGACCACAGGTAGAGCCCAAACACCTCGGGCCCGCGCATCGGGCGCAGGTAGAACAACACCGTCCCGAAGGCGGCGAAGATCAGGGTCAAGATCAGGGCGTTGCGCCGGCCGAACAGCCCGACGAACCGGTTGTTCACTTCGGAGAACCCCAGGGCCAGCACCGCCAGCAGCGCGTACACCCAGGTCAGTCGCACCGGCGGCAGGGTCCCGAGGAACAGAGCGTCCCGGGCGGTTTCGAGCATGGTGTGCCCGGCGATCAGTCCGAACAGGATCACCGCGGTCCGGGCCAGGGCGGGACCTTCGCCATCGCGAAGATCCACCAGTCTGCCGAAGAGCCGGCCCATGAGCCTCGAAGCGTAGCCCAGGGGCGAACGGGGGACGAACAACATAACGCGCGGGCC
>DAPKRQ010000003.1:0-17988 GCA_031800475.1 Myxococcales bacterium LLY-WYZ-16_1 | reverse complement strand
GGTGCTCGGTTCAGTGGACCGACGTTGGAATGCTGGGCGCGAGCAATCGGGCGAGCTTCGATTGCCCGGGTGTCAGCCGGCCCTCGTTCTTGCTCCCCTGGACCTGAATCCACGCGGGGCCGGTCTTCTTCGAGGGGCGGTAGTGCCGGCCGGCGACGTCGAGAGACTGGGTCAACAGGGCCTGCAGCGGAGAGCCCTGGTCGTTGCCCTCGAGCTTGTTCAGATCACCGAGAAGGCCCGGGTCGAGGTTGCTGACGCCGGTCGGCAGGGAACCCGCATCGCCCACCTCTCGGGTGTTGCCCTTCTGGAGCCGATCCAGGGTGACCGGCCGCAGATTGGCGAACCGGGACGGGTCGAGATCTTGCTGTCCACCGAGCTTGTCCATGAACGGGATTACACTGTGGGACACGGCCCCCAGTGGACAAGGCATGGGCTGTGGCAAGTTTGCGACAAAGGCCAGGCTTTGTGACATTCATGTGGCAAGAAAGGTCTCCAGGGCCTTTCGGCGCACCGGATCGTCCATGCGGCTGGACGCATCCGCCAGATCGGCCCTTGCCTCCACCGTCCGGCCCAGCCGCAACAGCAGGTCGCCGCGAGCCAGAAACGCCTCGGCAGCCACGTCGGCGTTTTCGGGATCGTCCGCGGCCAGCTGGATCGCGCAGGTCAGGGACTGAAACGCGTCGGCGTTTTGATCCATGAGGGATGCGGCGTGGCCGTACATCAAGTAGTGGACGGCCACGTCGGGCTCGAGGTCGATCAGCACGGCGAAAGCCCCCATGGCCGCCTCGCCTTGCCCGGCCTGGAGCATGGCCAGGGCCTTGGCGCCGAAGTCCCGCCGCTCGTCCTCGTCGAGCCACGGAAAGTCCCGGACCTCCATCTCGCCGGCCAGGAGCCGCTCGAGCTGCCCGACCAGGTCCACCTGCCGACGAGCCATAGGGTTCGAGGGATGAGGTCAGCCCTCGGCTCCGTGGTCAAGAAAGCCCGCGGCGGCCGGCCCCCCCAGCCCGGACAAGGGTCCGGCGGGCGTCCGCTCCTCCGCGAAGGGGTCGGCGACGCGGCCCTCCTCCGGAACGTCCGAGGCGATCGAACCGTGGGCGGTCCGATCGAGTTCGTCTTCCGGCACGCCGGTCCCCGGTCGGGTGAGGCCGTCGTCAAAGACGGGCAGCGCGTCCATGGTTCCGGCCGTGGACTCTTCCGAGTCCAGGTCTGGGATCTCGTCGGAGGCGGGCTCGTCGTCGGCGTTGTGCACCCGGACCCACAGGGAGTGGCTCATCAGGGACTCCGGGTCGACCCAGTCGTGCTCCCGGGTGAGGTCGACCTGCACCGCACCGAGCCGGGCAGGGTCTGATCGGTCCACGCCCGAGTCGAGCACCTCGGCCGATGAAGCCCCCTGCGGCCGAACCCGACCCAGGGGTCCAGCGATGCGAGGCCCGGCGCCCGGCGGGTGGCCGGAGGGCGCGGCGTCCGGGCTGGACTGCGGGTCCAGTTCGATTCGAGACGGCTCCGCCGGGGCGTGCCCCGCCGTCGGCGCGGCGTCCGGGCTGGACTGCGGGTCCAGGTCGATTCGGGACGGCTCCGCCGGAGCGTGGCCGCCCGGCGCGGCGTCCGGGCTGGACTGCGGGTCCAGCTCGATCCGGGACGGCTCCGCCGGGGCGTGGCCCGCCGTCGGCGCGGCGTCCGGGCTGGACTGCGGGTCCAGCTCGATTCGGGACGGCTCCGCCGGGGCGTGGCCCGCTGTCGGGGCGGCCGAGCCGGGCGGCGGAGCGACCTCGACCTCGGGTTGCGGGGCCGCTCCGCCCCGTGGCCTCGGGCTGGGCGCCGGAGCGCCGCGGATCCCCTCCGCAACGGCCCGTTCGTTTCGGACCGTTTCGTCCGGAGCGACGCTTTCGCCGCCTCCGGGATCGACCCCCGGTTGGGAACGGCCCGGCGAACGGCCCGGCTGCGCCCCAGCGGCCCCCTGCCGGCCGACCGGACGGCCCACGGTTCGGCCCGGCCGCCGGCTCGGCCGCGGGCGCCCCGAGGGCACCGCCGAAGGTTCGTCGGACCGCTGAAGACCGGGGGCCTGAAGCGATTCCGAGACCCGGGACGCCCCTCGGGCATCGCGTTCGGACGGCGACGGCGTTCGACGCCAGGCCGCGCGCCAGGCCGGTCCCAGCTCCCGGGACCACCATTGCTCGGGACTGCCGCTCGCATCCACGCGAAGCGCCCACCGAAGCTTGGCCTGGACCAGCCGCTCGGTCGCCAGTCCCGGCAGGCCCGGACGAGATGCCGCTACCCGAGCCACCGCTTCGGCCTCTGCCGCTTCGGGACCGCAGGACCACATGCCCAGCACGACCGGGCGAGGGCCGAAAAACAGCTCCGCCCAGCGGTCTGCGGCCGGCTCCATCCAAGCGAGAGCCTCGACGCCCTGCTCGACGAGCGAGGCCAGCTCGGCGGGTGAGGACGTCCGTTCCACCGAATGGATCCATGCGTTGCGCCCCCAGTGCTCGACCACGGTCCGAAACCCGGTGGACAGACCCGACGCACGCGCCCCGAAGATCACGCCTCCTGCGCCCGCTCGCCGCGCCGCTTCGAACCCGGCCGCCAGGAGCTCCGAAGGCATTTCGCGCCGCTCGTCTTCCACCCGATCGAATCGCATCGCGGGGCGGCGCGCCGAGTCCCACACCGAAAGGCGCCAGGAGCGGTCGAGCTCCCCCCGCAGCGGCCCCAGTCCGTCACAGTCCGAACAAAGCCCTGGTCGGAGCCTCTTCACGCAAGCCGACAAGCTGGACGCCGAGCACTCGACCGAGTGGGTCCGAGGCCCGTCCGCTTGCCACACGACCAACAGGTCGGGCCGCAACAGCAGCGACGTGACTCGGGGAGACTCCAGCCACCCTTCCAAAAATGCCGGGAGCAAGGCCCGCACGCGCTGGACCCTAACCCGGACGCGGGCCGGGGCGAAACCGAAGGACCGGCCCCCCGCGGTCCGACGTCGGAGGCACGGCCCGGCTTGGCATTCAAACGAGCCCCCAACCGCAGACACCGGTCATTCATCGAGGAGCTTGCGCAAGCCCCCCACGGCCTCTTCCACCGACCGGCGGACGCCATCGGGCACGTCTTCTTCCAACACCATGCCGTACAGGCGCTCGGCCAGGCTCAGGCATCTTCGCAGGCGCACGGCCGGCTCTTCCGCCGGCTTGGGAGGCTCCGGGGCCCGCTCCCGCAGGGCTTTGCGGAGCTGGCTGGGGGCCGGATCTTCGTGGAAGACCTGGTCGCGCAGGTCGCGGTAGTCCGACTCGGATAGATAGGGGTTTTGGCGAGCCTCGGCCAGAATGTCGAGGGCCTGGTAGCTCGGCAGCGCCATGGCGTCCGGCTCTCGCTCGGCGGTCTCCAGCGCCCGCGGCTCGTGGGAGGCCATGAAATCGAAAGACCGCACCAGCTTCTGCGCGGTTTCCCGGCGCAGGTGCAGCTCGTGTTGCGCGTAGGCTTCGAACGTCCGGTAGCTCCAAGACTTGTATGCCCCCTGATCCCGGACTTCGGTCAGGACCCGGGCCAGCTCCAGCCACGACCGCTTGAAGTCGATGGCGGTCCGCAGCACGGTCCACCGCTGGGTGCCGGGCTCCAGGGTCCGAAGCCGCTCGGCCATGGCGGCCTCGGTCTGGGTCGCCGCGGTTTGGGGACGCGGGGAGCGGCCCCGACTGCGAAGCGTCCCGGCGGCGGCCGGGGAGCGCTGCTTGGAACGGGTGCGCGCCACCTCAGCCCCGGGTGCGCGCCGGCTCCATGTTCACCGGCTTGTCTTCCCGTTCGAGTCCCGCGTTGGCTGCGGCGACCGCCGCCTCCATGACTTCGGGGCTCACCTCGACGAAGCTGTGGGTCCGGCGGAGCTGGATCCGGCCGATCCCCTCCTGAAGCCCAGATGCCTGGGCCACCAACGTCCGAAGGCGGCGCTCGTCGTACCCGTCGATCGAGCCCCGGTTGACGAAAAGGCGCACGCCATCTTGCAGCGACGGCTCCGCGGGCTCGCTTCGGTCCCGGTCTTTGTCCTTGCCCTTCTTCTTGCGCTTGCGCCCGTCTTCCCGGTCGCCCGACCTTTCCCGCCGAGCCCTGGGCGCCCGTTCCGGCGCAGGCTCGGTCTCTTCGTCCTCCCGGGCTCCGGCTTGCTCGAGCGGATCGCGGGTCCGGGCCTCTTCGAGCTGCCAAAAATACTGCTTCAGCAGATACGCCACCGCCTCCACCGCCGGCTCGGCCTGCAGCAGGTGCTCCGCCAGGCGCAAAAACGACGTCACCTCCGTATCCCGCGCTTCCTTTTGAAGCTCGAGCGCCACCCGCTCGGCTTGCCGGGCCACGATCTCTTTGAAATCCGGCAGGGTCTTCATCTCGAACTCGATGCCGAACTCCCGCTGCAGCTGGGTGAAAGTCATCTGATCCCGGCCCGCCACCAGCGAGACGGCCGTGCCTCGCTTTCCGGCCCGTCCGGTGCGCCCCACCCGGTGCAGGTACACTTCGGTGAACTCCGGCAGCGAGTAGTTCACCACGTGGGACAGGTCCGAAATGTCGATGCCGCGGGCGGCGATGTCGGTGGCCACCAGGTACTGCAGCTCTCCCGATTTCATCCGGCGCATGACCCGCTCCCGGTCGCGCTGGTTGAGCTCTCCCGACAGAGCCAGGGCATGAAGCCCCTGCCGCCGCAAGAAGGCCGCCACCGTGGCCGCATCGTCCCGGGTGTTGCAGAAGACCACGGCGTTCTCGGGCCGCTCCACCTCGAGGACGTACAGCAGGTTGCGAGGCTTCGGCAGGCGGTCGTCCGCCTCGTAGGCCAGGTTGACGATGCCCTCGACCGTCAGCTCGTCCCGGGAGATGTCGATGGTCTCCGGGTCGTGCATGGTGCCGAGTGCGGTCTTGCGAATCTGGTCCGGCAGGGTCGCCGAGAACAACAGGGTCTGGCGGGCGTCGGGAAGCTGCTGGAGGATCGCCGTCACGTCCTCCCAAAAGCCCATCGAAAGCATTTCGTCGGCCTCGTCCAAAACGGCCAGGTGGGCGTGTACGAGCCGCAGGGTCCGGCGCCGAATGTGGTCCAACACGCGGCCCGGCGTCCCGACCACCACGTCGCAGCCGGCCTTCAAGCTCTTGAGCTGCGGTCCCATGGGCGCGCCGCCGTAGATCGGCAGGACCCGCACGCCTTTGGGATCTCCCAGCTCCGCCAGCTCTTCCGCCACCTGGTTGGCCAGCTCCCGGGTGGGGCACAGCACCAATGCTTGCGGATCGGTGGCGCCTTCCATCCGGATCTTTTCCACCAACGGAAGGCCGAAGGCGGTGGTCTTCCCGGTGCCGGTCTTCGACTGGACCATCAGGTCCTTGCCGGCCATGGCATGCTCGAAGACCGCCGCTTGGACCGGCGTGGCAAATTCATAACCCAGGGCCTCGAGGCCGGCCTGGGCTTCTTTGGACAGGGGCATGTCCGTGAAGCGGACTTTCTCGGGCGGGGGGCCGCTGGACGCCATGGGGCCGCTATGGGAGGTCCCGGGGCGGCAGTCAACCGCTGGGTCTTTCGGGCTTTGACTCGGTCGCGATCCCCGCGACCGGCCGAAGACGGAAATCCTCGGCGAAGCCCGAACGATTCGAGTATTCACGATCCGTGGCTGTCCGACGCCCGTTCCTCCGTTCGCGCATGCTCCCCGCCGGGGTCGCGGCCCTCGGCCTGGCAGTGGCCTGTGAAGACGACCCAGGCCTGGTCGTCCGCCAGGACATCCAAGTCGACGAGCTTCAGCAGGCCGCCGCGGCTCGGGTGGACATCCTCTGGGTGGTCGACAACTCCCAGACCATGCTCGACGAGCAGACCCTCCTGGCCGAGAACTTCGACCGTTTCATCTCGAACCTGATCTTTTGCCAGGGCACGGGCTTCGAGGAAGACCGGTGCGACCTGGAAACGGCCACCTGCCAGCGATCCGGCCTGCCCTGCCAGCCACCCGACTACCACGTGGGGGTGGTCTCGACCGACCCCCGGGACGAAGGCCGGCTTCGGGCCATCGGGGTCTGCGCTCCCGACGTGGGCGTGCCCCCGGCGAACGGACGGGTGCGGTATTGCTCCGACCGGCCCAACGCCTGCGCACCGGACCCGGACGACCCGGAGTCCGACCCGGAAAACGGGATCTGCGACCGGGTGACCGCACCCCTGCGCTTCGTGACACCCGCGACACCGCGCGGCGGCGCGGCCTTTTCGGAGCTGGTTCGGGTGCGCCTGGCTGCCGGGGCCGCCACCGGCGAGCGGGGGATCCAAGCCGCCTCCCAGGCTGTGGGCCGAGGCTTTCGGAACGAAGGAGGCGACCCGGTCCCGGTGCCGGCCCCGGAAGAGAACGACGGCTTTTTGCGGGACGACGCGTCCCTGTTCGTGATCTTCGTTTCGGACGAAGAGGATGGCACCTTTGGCCCGATTCCCTTCCACTATCGCAATCTGGAAACGGTCAAAGGGGTCGGCAACGAGGGATTGGTTTCGCTGTCGGCCATTGTCGGCGACCCCGATCTGGACGGCAGCAACGGCGACGATTTCGATGGCGGCTGCGGAGATCCGGAGGACGCCGCGGGCCTCTTTTCCGGACAACCGGGCACCCGGTACGTTCAGCTGTCCATGTACAGCCGGGGCGTGCGGGCACTGCAGGCCTGCGACGGAACCCGACTCACCTGCCCGCAGGGCCGAAGCTGCATCCGCCCGGTACCCGACCTGCTCGGATTGTGCTTGCCCGACACCTGCGAGCGAGACGGGGACTGCGGCCGCTTTTCCTGCGGCGAAGGACTCTGCGCCCAATGCGCGGAGGGCAGCTGTGGGCTCGAGGCACCGGCCTTCGTTCAGGTCTTGGAGCAAGCCGGCGTGTTCAGCTCGATCTGCGCCGAGGACTACGGCGCCGTCTTGGATCAGCTCGGATTCGACGCAGCCGGCCTCGACCGGCAATTTCCGCTGACCCGCCTTCCCGACTGCAGCGAGCCGATCCCGTGCTGCGACGAAGGCACGACCTGCGACGAACGGGCTCCCTTGTGCGTGCGGGTCGGAGGAGAGGTCCTCCCCTTCGAAGCCGGCGCTTGGCGGTACGACCCGGGACGGAACGCCGTGTTCTTTCCGAGCGATGTGGTTCCGCCCGCCCGGGCCTCGGTCGTGCTGTCCTACCGGGCCACGGAGACCGGACGAGCCGTCGGCTGCGAATCGCTCGTGCAGGGCGGCTGAACCGGAGGTCCCGGTCAGGCGCGGCCTCTCGCCGACTCGAGCATGCCCATCGCGTCAGCCGCCACCGCGTGATCCCCCCGTGGACGGCGGAGAGAGCACCTCCCGTTCATTCCCGGTCAGGGCATCGACCGCCTCTCGGAGCTCCCGGATCCGAAAGGGCTTCGCGATGCGCCGCACGCGGGCCATTCCCTCGGCGTCGCCCGCCTCCCCCGCGGTCACGTAGCCGCTGGCCAAAAGGACCGGCAGCTCGTGGGAGATCTTGCGGATGGCGTCGAGGGTCTCCTTGCCCCCGAGGCCCCCTTTGACCGTCAGGTCGAGCAGCACCACATCCGCCACCGCCTCGGGATCCGAGCCCAGAAGGTCCAAGACCTCCTCTCCCCGGCTGGCCAGGGTGAGCTGCCAACCGAACCGGCGGGCGATGCGCGTCGCGACGTTTCGCACCATCTCGTCGTCGTCCATCCAGAGCACCCGCAGACCCGACGAAGGGCGGGCCCCCTCTCGGGTTGGGAGTCCCATTGTCGACTCGACGCTTCCAGTGATCTCCGGGCAGCCGTTCACGTGCTCTTTGGACCGCGGGAGGAACACCCGAACCTTGGCACCGTCCGGTGTGGATTGCATGTCCACGTGGCCTCCATGACGGTGGGCGACCATCCAGCAAATCGTCAGGCCGATCCCGGATCCCCGAGCCTTGGTCGAAAAGTAAGGCCGAAACAGCTGCTTCACATCCAAGCCCGACAGGCCTGGACCCGAGTCTTCGAGCTCGGCGACCACCCATTCCCGCGACGAGTCCAGCTCCACCGGAATCGAACCCGAGTCCGCAATCCGGACCCGCAAGGTGAGTTGACCCGACCCCTCCATGGCCTCCACGGCGTTGAGCGCCAGGTTCGTGAACAGTTGGGTGAGCTGGCCCCAGTCCGCATGGACCTGCAAGTGGGGGTGGTCGGCGGGGAACTCGGCCTTTGTTTGCACCGAAGAGCCGCGACAGGCGAAACCCGCGGCCTGGCGCAGTACCGCCGACAGGGCAAAGTGCGTGCGATGGGGCTCGGCGTCTTTGGACATGTCCCTCAGCTGCCGGGTCAGGTTTCGAGCCTGCTGGGAGGCTTGCTCCGCTTCGAACAAGAGCTCCCGGACCTCTTCCGGTGCGTGCAACGACTCCCGGGCGAGTTCGAGGTTGCCGGCCACGCCGACCAACAGGTTGTTGAAGTCGTGGGCGATGCCGCCAGCCAGCAGCGATATGGTCTGAATTCGGTCCGACTCGAGCTCCTGCGCCTCGGCGGCGCGCCGCATGGTGACATCCCGCTGGACCGACACCCAGTGCGTGATCCAACCGGTCTGATCCGGGATGGGACGAATGTCGAGGTCGACGAGAAAGGGACGGCCGTCTCTTCGGTAGTTGGTCACCTCCACCCGCACCGGACGCCAAGCGCGAAGAGCCCGACCCATTCGCTCGACCGCGTCGGGCTCGGTGGCCTCGCCTTGAAGAATGCGGGGCGTGCGCCCGATGATGTCCCGGGCAGCGTAGCCGGTATGTCGCGTGAAAGCTTCGTTGACATGCACCACCCGCGGACCCGGCGGGTCCAGCGGCCAGGCCTCGGTGACCAAGATGACGTCGCCCGCGTGATCCAGGATCGACTGAAGCAGCCAGGGCTCCTGCGGCACCTGGTCGTGCGGTCGTGCCGGCTCGAGAGCTACGATCACGTCGTCGCCTTCGCGCTCGAAGTGGGCGCTCTGCAGCCACAGCGCCTCGCCGTGCCAGTGGTACAAAGCGATCCTCAACGACTCGCCTTCCCGCCGCACGTGGTCTGCGGTGTGCACGATTCGGGCTCGGTGCGGCCCCAAGAGCGGACACCGGTCGAGCTGTCGGCCTTGCCGTTGGACGCCGCTCGAATCGAACACGAATCGTTCGGCTTCGAGATCTTCCGGAGCGCGAGGAAGACGCTCGGGCATGGTCTCGACTGTGAGGAATCAGACCCGGAAAGGGAAGGTTCCAAGGACGTCCCCGATCCGCTTCGGTCGCCGCCGGAGGGGCCCCTCCGGCTCGTCCGGGGCACCCATGCATTGCATGAGCATCAGCATTGAAAGGTTGCTTCGTCATGCCTAACGCCGGTCGCCGCGAGGCCCCACAGGCGCTGCGGGGGTGCTGGCGGCCGCTCGCAGCGCAGCGAAGGCTGTCGCCCTCCGACACCCGGGTTGCACCGAGGCGCACAAGTTGCGTAGCGGGGCGCATGATTTCCCGTATCTCGCTGAGCGCGTGCTTCGCCGCCGCCGCTGCGTGTTCGAGCGGCATGGCCGACCGGCTCGAACCCACGGTTTCCCTTCCCTACGCCGACCGCTTCGACCGAAAAGCCCTCGGCGACGCCTGGTATCCGTCGGGCGGGCACTGGACCGTGCAGGAGGGCCAGCTCGTCAGCACCGGCGCCCACAATGCACCCTTGTTCTTGAAGGCGGCGTTGCCCGACGACGTGGTGCTCGAAGTCGACGTGCGTCCCCAGGGCCGCCACGTGGACGCCAAGGTCGAGCTCATGACCGACGGGCTTCGACATCAATCGGGCTATGTCTTCGTGTTGGGCGGGTGGGACAACACCATTTCGACCATCGCCCGCCTCGACGAGCACGAGCGGGGTCGAGTGGAAAAGCGCCCCACCACGATCCGACCCGGACGAGACACCCATTGGCGCATCGAAAAGCAAGGCGGTTCGCTTCGGTGGTTCGTGGACGGCGAGCTCTACCTCGAGCGGGAAGATCCGAACCCGTTGGAGGGCCCGGGGCACGATCGCTTCGCATTCGGAAACTGGAAGAACCACGTGGCCTACGACAACCTGCAGATCTGGCCGTTCGACGATGCCCCTTCGCGGGGCGCCTCGACTTCGACCGGGACTTCGGTGCGCCCGTGAGCGAGCTCGAGCGATTCTGGGAAGTGCTGCGAAAGACGCCGTATGTCGAAGAGGCTGCGGTCGTCTTGGGCATCTCGTTGGCTTGCGGCATCGCCTACGTCGTCGCCCGCCGGCTCGGGGTACGGGCCGCGCGCATGCTGGTACAGCGCACCCAGAGCCGCTGGGACGACATTCTATACGAACGGGGGGTCGTCGGCCGGGTCGCCTGGATCGCGCCGGCGCTGGTTCTATACTACTTCGCCTACTACTTTTCGAGCGAACTGCAGGGTATCCTGCAACGTTTTCTTCTCGCCTACATCGTGGTGGTGGTCGTGGCAGTATCCATCAGCCTGCTCGGGGCCCTGAACGACATTTACGACAACACGCGTCGCCGCGCCCGCGTTCCGATCAAGGGATACGTCCAGGTTGCTCAGATCGTCGTGGTGATCATCGGCGGCATCGTCTTGTTCAGCACCCTGCTCGACAAGTCGCCCATCGGCGTTCTGTCGGGTCTGGGCGCGGCAACCGCTCTGATCATATTGATTTTTCGGGATACCATTTTGTCGTTCGTGGCCAGCATTCAACTGGCCACGAACGACATGGTGCGCATCGGCGACTGGATAAGCATGCCTCAATACGGGGCCGACGGCGACGTCGTCGACGTGGCATTGCACACCGTGAAGATCCAAAACTGGGACAAGACCATTTCGACCATCCCGACCCACAAGCTGATGCAAGAGTCGTTCAAGAACTGGCGGGGCATGATGGAGTCCGGAGGGCGCCGCATAGCCCGAGCCATCCATCTCGACATGAGCTCGGTCCATTTCTTGACCGCGGACGATCGCGAGCGGCTATCGAAGGTTGTGCTCCTTCGGGAATACCTCGAAAAGAAGGAATCGGAACTCGAAGCATGGAACGAAGCCCATGGAGTCGACCCGGCCAGCCCCATCGATGGACGACGGCTGACGAACCTGGGAACGTTTCGGGCCTATTTGGCCGAATATCTTCGAGCGAACCCCCATATCCATCCGGACATGACCTTTTTGGTCCGCCAGCTTCCACCGTCGCCAGATGGCCTTCCGATCCAGATTTACGTGTTCTCGAAGGATCTTCGCTGGGCCGAGTACGAGGGGATACAGGCAGACATCTTCGACCACGTGCTCGCCGCGCTACCGGTTTTCGGGCTGCGCGTCTTTCAACACCCGAGCGGACACGATCTTCGGCTTTTGGGCCCTTCGAGCGCAAAGCAAAACCCGAGCGCCCCAAGCTGAGACGTCCCGGTCACGGTCGCAGGCAGGGAGCCGACCCTTGGCGACGTGACGAGGTGCGGCCCGTGGATGTGCGCCCTGGTCTGGGTTTTCGGGGCCGCTTCGGCACGGGCCCAGACTTGCGGCGACGGCGTCTTGGAAGGAGCCGAAGCCTGCGACGACGGCAATACCGACCCTGGAGACTGCTGCAGTCCTTCCTGCACGGTGGAGGCCGCGGGGACCGTGTGCCGCCCTGCGGTCTCGGCCTGCGACGTGGCCGAAGTGTGCGACGGCAGCACCCCGGTCTGCCCCGGCGACACCTTCGCGTCCGCCGGCACCTTTTGCCGCGTCGAAGCGGGACCCTGCGACCGGCTGGAGGCCTGCACCGGCCAAAGCCCCTTCTGTCCACCGGATGACGTCCTCCCGGCCGGGACCCTTTGCCGGCTCGCCGTGGACGACTGCGATTTGCCCGAAGAGTGCGACGGGTCGTCGGTGAGCTGTCCTCCCGACCAACTGGCTCCGGCGGGCACGCCGTGCCGCCCCTCGGAAGGGGACTGCGACCCGGTCGAAGTCTGCGACGGCAGCACCGCGACCTGTCCTGCCGACGCACGGGAACCGGCCGGGACCGTGTGCCGGACCTCGGGCGGCGCGTGCGATCCGGAGGAGACCTGCGATGGGACCGGCGCCACCTGCCCTCGGGATCAAGTCGAGCCCGCCGGAACGGTCTGCCGGGCATCGACCGGCGCGTGCGACGCCGAAGAGCAGTGCGACGGCGTGGCCCCCACCTGCCCGCCGGACCGAAACCAGACCGACGGCACCCCGTGCCCCGACGGCATGGTGTGCGACGGCACCGAGCAGTGCATCGCCGGCGCGTGCGTGCCGGGGTCTGCGCTGGACTGCGACGACGGGGACCCCTGCACCGTGGGCATGTGCGTGGAGCCGGGCGGCTGCGCGGTGGTGCCGGTCCCCGGCTGCTGCAGCGCCGACGCCGACTGCGACGACGGGGACGCCTGCACCGACGACCTCTGCAACGGCGGCACCTGCACCCACCCGGTCCGGCCGGACTGCTGCCTCGCCGACGGCGACTGCGACGACGGGGACCCGTGCACCACCGATCGCTGTCCGGGCCCCGGGGCCAGCTGCACCCACGCGGCCGTGAGCCAGTGCTGCACGTCCGATGGAGACTGTCCGACGGTGGACGCATGCGCCCCCCGAAGCTGCGACCTGGCCCGACTTCGGTGCGAGACCAACCCGGTGCCCGGTTGCTGCACCACCGCTGCCGACTGCGAGGACGGCGATGCTTGCACCGACGACACCTGCGAGGCCGGGACCTGCGCTCACGCCGCGATTGCGGGCTGTTGCGCTTCGGACGGCGACTGCGACGACGGGGATGCCTGCACCGCCGACCGCTGCCGCATGGGCCGGTGCCAGGCCGACCCGATTCCGGGGTGCTGCGCGGTCGACGCGGACTGCGACGACGGCGACGCCTGCACCGAGGACACCTGCGCAGGGGGATGGTGCCAGACCGACCCGATCCCCGGATGCTGTACGGAGGACGCGGACTGTGAGGACGGCGACGCCTGCACCCAAACTCGGTGCGAAGGGGGGCAGTGCCGGACCGAAGCCGCGGCGGGTTGCTGCACTTTGGACAGCGAGTGCGATGACTTCGACCCGTGCACCGTGGACCGGTGCGTCGACACCCGCTGTGTCGCTTCCGAGATTCCGGGCTGCCGGGACGGAGGCGATGGCGGCCCAGACGGGGGCGTGGACGACGGCGGCCCGAGCCCAGACGGGGGCATTCCGTTCGACGGAGGCCTCCAGCCACCCGACGTGGGCCCGCGCGTCGACTCGGGACCGGACCGGGGGCCCGGCTTTGACGGCGGCCCAGGCCGGCCAGACGCCCGTCCGCCCCCGGACGGCGGCGTCGGGATGGGCAGCCAGGGGCTCGTCTTCGACGACGACAGCTGCGAATGCAGCCACACCCGTTCCCCTTCTCGCGACGGCGCCACGCCGGTCATCGGGGGACTGTTGGCGGGGGTGTGGCTGTGGCGGCGGCGGCGCTTGCTTCGCTTCGACCGAATCATCGGGCGGCTCGACCGACGCACGACAACGGGGGAGCCGAACCGAGTCCGGTCAGCGGTCGGCGTCGCAAGAGTTCCGGTCCACCCGGATCCGGCCTGCCGGCCCGCTCAGGCGGCAGGCGGCCCCTCGAAGCGGGCCCCGACCATCCGCTCCCAGTAGGGCGTCAGATCCAGCGTCACGTCGAGGCGCTTCATCAGGTTGAACACGCCACCCAGCTTGCGGTGCAAAAAGAGCAGCTGCCGCGGCGGCGGGGTGTATCGAAGACTCTGCACGAACCGAACTCCGGCCGTGCGGGCCCGGGCCGCGTAGTCCGGATCTCGAAAATGAAAGGGCTGAAGGCTCGGGTGGAATGGCTCCACGGCACGCTTCAAAAGTTCGGCGAACGATAGCCGGGCATCTTCGCCTTCTCGGGGATCGAGCAGTCCGAACTCGATGCCGGCCTCGACGATGGCTTCGTCGGATCCGGTCCCCATCACCGCCAGAAGCTTCACGTACTTTTTGCGAAAGTCCCGCTCGTAGGTGAGGGCCGCTCCGAAATCCAGGAGCGCGAGCCGTCCGTCCGGAGCGACCAGGAAGTTTCCATGGTTCGGGTCGGTCTGGACGAACCCCCACTCGAAGAATTCCTTGCAGTAAAGGTCCATCACCCGGTGGGCCATGTCCAGTCGGTCGGCCGGGTACGGCTCGGTGCGGATCCACGCGTGAAGGCTCTGCCCTTCGGCCCAGGCCATGGTCAGAACCCGCGGGCCCGACACGGCCTCGTAGCCTCGGGGAACCCGAAACCGATCGTCGTCTCCGATCAGCGCTCCATACCGGTTCAGGTTCGCGAGTTCCTGGGCATAGTCGGCCTCCTGATGCAGGATCTGGCGAAGCTCCTCGAAGGTCTCGTCCATCTTCACCTGCCGGCCCGACACCCGCAGCCAGCTCTGCGTCACCCGGCGAAGCGCCGCCAGGTCCGAGTCGATGGACTCGGCGATGCCCGGGTACTGCACCTTCACCGCCACCGGCTCGCCTTCGAAGAAGGCCCGGTGCACTTGACCGATGCTGGCCGCAGCAAAAGCCTTGGGCTCCAGGGCCTCCAGCCGCTCGTAGGCGTCCCCCAGGTCTTCTCGAAGGACCGGCTCGACCACCGAAAAATCCACCGGGTCGGCTTCGCTTTGAAGCTTGGCCAACACGTCCAGGGCCTCCGGCGGCAAAAACTCCGAGGCGTCGATGCTGAGGAGCTGCCCGGCCTTCATGACCGCGCCTTTCAGCTGCCCCAGGGTTTCGACGACGATTTTGGCCTGGTCGACCCGGGCCCCGACCTCGGACCGGGCCAGTCGCTCGAGCGACTGCTCGAAGCTGCCCTGAACCCGCTGGCGCACCTCGCGCCCCGCCACCCGGCCGGCCATGCGAACCAACCGGGAGGAACGCCCGAACCAACCACGCTGCGGACCGTCGCCCACGGACCGTGGAATGGAGAAGGAAGAGTCCAGAGGACAGCAATTTCGGCCTTTCGGAAGGGGCGCCTCGGAACCCTGACGTTTCTGTCATGGTCCGAGGAATTTGTCGCAGCCGCGCAAGCCTCCGGAATCGCAATCGATTTGCAGTCATTCGTCGAACCTGCATCCGCGTGCATCCGCTCGGCACCGATGCCCCGAACCTTCGCACGACGTCGGTGGGCTCTGTGTGGACCCGACCGACCGGGAAACCCAAGCGCTTGAAAGGAACGAACGTGATGAAGTTCACAAAATGGAACGGACTCGCTGCCCTCGCCCTCACCGCTCCCTTGGCGGTGATCGGCTGCGGCGACGATGGCGAAAATGGCAACGGCACCAACGGCAACGGCAACGGCAATGGCGAGCCCACGCAGAACATCGTGGAAATCGCGCAAAGCGAACCTTCGGTCAGCACCCTTGTCAGCCTGCTGCCCCAGAACATCGTAACCGCCCTGTCCGACGCCAATGCCGACGTGACGGTTTTGGCGCCGACGAACGCCGCGTTTCAGGACCTGGGCCAAGACGTGCTCGACTTCTTGGCGGACAATCCAGACGTCCTGGAGGACGTGCTCCAGTACCACGTGCTGGTCGGAACCCTGCTGGCCGAGGACCTGGCGGCCAGCACCGAGACCCGGACCACCCTGCTGGACGGCGTGACCGTGGAGTCGGCCCCGACCGACGGCGGCAGCGTTCAGTTCACCGACGCCACCGGCGGCGTGTCCAGCGTGGTTACCGCCGACGTCGAAGCCACCAACGGTGTGATCCACATCATCGATCGGGTGCTGCTGCCCCAGGAGATCATGCTGCCTCCGACCGAGGACGTGGTCGAGGTGGCCCAGGGCGTGAGCGAGGTGAGCACCCTGGTGAGCCTGCTGCCGAACGAGATCATCACGGCCCTTCAGGACGCAGACGGCGTGACCGTGCTGGCCCCGAACAACGCGGCCTTCGAAGCCCTCGGCTCCGATGTGCTCGACTTTCTGGGAGATAACCCCGACATCCTCGCCCAGATCCTGCAATACCACGTGATTCCCGCCGAGCTGGACGCGGCCGCCCTGCGCGCCGACACCCAGGACCGGGACACCCTCCTCCAAGACATGATGAACCCGGTGACCGTCCAGTCCGCCCCGGACATGGGCAACGGGGTGGAGTTCACCGACCAGCTCGGCAATACCCGAAGCGTGGTTACCGCCGACGTCGAGGCCAGCAACGGCATCATCCACGTCATCGACGGGGTCCTCCTCCCCTTCGAGATCGAGCTTCCGCCCGAAGACGTGAACGTGGTGGCCACCGCCCAGCGGATCACCGACGCGGGCACCGCTGCGTTCGGGACGCTTCTCAGCGTGGCCACCGCCCAGGGACTGGCTCCGACCTTGTCCGAAAGCGACAACGTGACGCTCTTCGCTCCGGTGGACGCGGCCTTCGCCGCCGTCGGACCGCTGGACGGCGTGGATGCGGACGTGATCACCAACATCCTCCTGTCCCACGTGGTGCTCGGTGAAGACGGAACCCCCGCCGAGGGCGGCCTGACCGCGGCGGAGCTCGGCGCCGAAGGCGCCTTCACGAGCGCCGCCAACCTGACCTTCGACTTCGGCGGCACCGGCATCTCCCACCCGGCCAACGCCGGGGCGAGCTTCTCGCTGGATACGAACCTGTTGGACGTGAGCGCCAGCAACGGCATCATCCACGGCCTGGCCGACGTGATCGTGCCACCGACCCTGCTGCAGGTGGCGGTGGCCGTACCGGACTTCAGCACCCTCGTGGACCTGGTGACCAACGCGGCTTCGCCCGAGATCGGGCAAGCCCTCGACCCGAACACCCTGGCCGGCGACGCGCCCGTCACGGTGTTCGCCCCGACCAACCAGGCGTTCGAGGACACCCTGGGCCCGAACCCGGAGCTGGGTCAGCGGCGGGTCGATCAGGTGCTCAGCTACCACGTGGTGCCGGGCATCGTGACCTCCGACGAGCTGAGCGACGGCGACACCCTGACCACCGTCGAAGGCTCCGAGCTGACCGTGGTCGAAGACGGCGGCGCGCTCTTCCTCGAGACCGAAACCCAGACCGGCGGCGAACGCATCGCCATCAGCAGCGCGGACATCCGAACCCTGACCGGCGTCATCCACGTGGTGGACGGTGTGCTGCTGCCGACCACGCCGAACCTGGTCGAGGCGGCACAGGAAGCGAATCTGAACACCCTGGTCACCGTAGCCGGAAACCTGGGCCTGGCTCCGACCCTGACCGACCCGGGCGCGGATCTGACCCTGTTCGGGCCCACCGACGCGGCCCTCGCCGCGGCGCTGCCGGACCAGGCCACCATCACGCGGCTGACCAACAACGGGATTTTGGAGAACATCGTGCTGTTCCACGTCGTGCCGGGCACCCTGCTTTCGGGGGCGGTGCTGGCGGAGCCGAGCCTGACCAGCCTGGCCAACACCGACATCGTGATCGACGCTCAGGCCACTCCGCCCACGGCGCAGGAAGTGCCCCTGACCGAGGAGCTCGACTTCGTGGCTTCCAACGGCGTGCTCCACGTGCTGCCCGAAGTGATGATTCCGCCCACCATCCTCGAGGTGGCCGAAGTCGCCACCAACGAGGTGTGGAGCGCCGTGGTCAACGACGCGGCTCAGGCCACCGAAGATGCAGTGGATCCGAACGTGCTCGGCGGAGACGACCCGATCACGGTTTTCGCGCCCATCGACAGCGCCTTCCCCGATGACACCAGCGAGCTGCCGCTGGATCAGATCTTGGCGTACCACGCTCTGCCCGGGCAGCAGCTGGCTGCCGCCATCGCGGTGGACGGCACGGTGCTGACCACCCTGGAGGGCGGCGACATCACGGTGCGGGTCGACGGTCAGGGCAACGTGACCCTCGAGACCGAGACCCAGACCGGGTCGGACGCGGTGCCGGTCATTCAGACCGACATCCGGACCTCGAACGGCGTCATCCATCTGATCGACGGCGTGCTGATTCCGACTCCCGCCAACTAGGCCGGGCTCCGCTCGACCCGGCCGACCGGTCCGCCTCGGGATGGGAGGGTGCGGGCCGGTGGCCGGGTCGGTCGACCGGCGCTCGCCTTCGAGGCAGCTACCGGTCGCAGCGCTCTTCACGCCCCGCCGGAT
>DAPKRQ010000002.1:0-2745 GCA_031800475.1 Myxococcales bacterium LLY-WYZ-16_1 | reverse complement strand
TCGATTCGAACGTGAAAACTCGTGCGCAGAGACTGCGCGAAGGGCGGGCGATGTGATCCGCCCATCGGGTCTCGAGCGAGCGGTCAGCTGGTGTTTATTCGGCGTCGCGGCAGCTCAGCCCAGGGTCCCTTTACCCTGCATGGCTGAGCCCGTGACCGCGACCGAAGCGTCCCGACGCTTTTCCAACATGCTCGATCGCGTTCGCTTCGATTCGGAGTCCTTCGACATCGTTTGAAACGGGGAGGTGGCGGCACGGATCGTTCCGTCTGTGCGTCGGCAGTCGAGCCTCGCAGGCGTTTTCGAGGACTCTACGCTACAAGCGCCATGCGAGCCGAACTTGCTGACGATCTCGAAGCGAACTTCTGCGGCCGAGGAAAAGGGGTCTGGTAGAGTGACGCTGCCATCGAGGAGGTGAATCATGGACGAAGAAGGCGATGCTGTGTCCACCGAGACCGACCCCTGGGGCGCCCACGCGTCCACCTATGACCGGTTGTTCGCGCCGCTGACCGGGTACGTGGCGCACGGCCTGCTCGCTTTGGCCGATGGGCACATTCGGCAGAGCGCGCGAGTGCTCGACGTGGGGTGTGGCAGCGGTGCGCTGCTGGTGCCCGCCATCGAGCGCGCCGTACGTCGGCGGCGCAGGGGCGACCAAGACCACGTGGTCGGATGCGACGTCTCGCCGGGGATGGTGGCGCTCGCCGAGACCAAAGCGCGCGCCTTCGACATCGAAGCGTTTTGCTGCGATGTGCAAAACGGCGAAGCGCTCGGCTACGAGGACGGGGCGTTCGACGCGGTCTTTTCGTGCTTCGGCATCTTCTTGTTCGAAGACCGGGGGGCAGGGTGGCGAGAGGCAGCCCGCGTTCTCGCAGCGGGCGGCGTCTTTGCAACGACAACGTGGTTGCCTCCAGGGCGAAACGAGATGTTCCGGGCCCAGTTCGGCCCGGTGATGGCCGCGCTTCCGGCCCGGCTGACCGAGAACATGTCGCCCCCCGGATGGATGGTCGTGGCAGAGCCCGATGGCCTTCGGTCCGAGGTCGCAGCCGCGGGCTTCATGGACGTGGAAGTTCGGCCCTTTCACGCGTCCATGGTCCTCCCGAACGTCGACGTCGCGTGGGCGGCCATGCTCGAGAACCCCGGATCGAGTCGACTTCTCGAGCAGTGCACGCATGATGAGCTTCGAGCTGTCCAGGCCGCCTACACCCAGAGCATGACCGAGAGGGCCGGCGGGCCCGATCGACCGGTCTTGCTCGAAGCCTCGTGCAACCTTCTCGTCGCCCGTCGTGGGTGAGGCCGCGGCTTCCGACGTTAATCCACCGGCATTGGGTGGGTTTCAAAAAAATCCCAAGCAGCATCCTGCATGATCAAGTCGTCTGAGTATCGGCCACCAAATCGATCGGGGTTCGTGCCGCGCGGGTTTCCGAACCAGGTGTGTCCACCTCCCTCGACCGTGCAGTAAACGACGTCGGATCCCCCAGCGCAGGGCCCCCAGGACATACATCGGGCGTCGCCCTGCTCAAAGGAGACACTGGGTCCGCCGGTGCAGCCATTGAGTGTCCGGAACGTATCGAGGCCATGGGCAACCGGAAGACGAAGGCGACGCCCTCCGCAGCTGACGGGCCCCCCGGCAATGGGGGCACAGGTGTCCTCTGTTCCATGCACACTCAGCACCGGCACGGGCCGATCCGGCTCGCACGAAAACAGCGGGGTCGGTGGGTCGATCGGTGCGTCCACCGTGCCCGGGTCCTGGTTCAGCAGGTACCCGGCGCTGGCCGCCACGGCCGCGACCCGGTCGGAGGCTTCGCAAGCCAACCGATAGGCCATCATCCCGCCGTTCGAGTGTCCGGTCACGTAGACACGTTTGCGGTCGAAGCACCGTCGGGTCTCGAGGTCGTCCAACATCGCAACGATGAACCCCACGTCGTCCACCTCGGGGTCGCCGCAGCAGGCACCCGCGTTCCACAGACCCTCGATCCCCGATGGTGCCACCAGCACGAAGCCTTCCTCGTCCGCTTTCTCGCGCATGCCCGTTCGCTCTAAAAGAGACAGATTCCCTGCGCCCCCACCGCCATGCAGCATGATGACCAGCGGTGCGCGGACTGGAGTAAATTCCGGAATGTAGACGAGGTACTCCCGGCGCCGCCCGGCGTGGGTGAGGGACAGGTGGTGTTCGCCAGGTTCCCCATCGGTGCAGGTCCGGTGCACCCGGCCCCGAAAGATCCACGCCGTGTTGTGGTTCATCCGGTCGTTGGCCGCGCCGTCGTAGCCCCCGGTATAGAGTTCGAGGGGATCCCATGGCGCTGCTTCGATGGTACGGGTCGAGACGAGGAGAGGGTGGTCCTGGAGGGCGTCGTCGTACACCCGGACCGGCTCATAGCTGCCGTCCTGATGGCGCACCAACAACCAGGCGGCGTTGGGGTCGTCGTTCTTCACTGCAACGGAGGTCACCCAGTGGATCGGCCTGCCGGTCAAAGGGTGAGATCCTGAGATGAAGCGATTGTAGGCCAACAGCCGGCCTGCCAGCAGACCGTCCGGCCACAGCCCCTGCAGCAGCCGCCTTCCATCCAGCTCCACCGTCCGGGCGTGGTCGTCCATGGGGTCGATGCGCCAGATCTCACCATCCCGCTCCCGGGCTCCCAAAAGAACCTCATGGGTGCCGTCGGGCCCGGGAACGCCCGTGAGGCCCCGGACCCCAGCCCCCGGCGAATCCATCGGATCGTTCCAGGAGAGCACTTCCGTCCATGTGGG
>DAPKRQ010000001.1:0-4770 GCA_031800475.1 Myxococcales bacterium LLY-WYZ-16_1 | reverse complement strand
CGAAAAAACGGGCCAGAACTCGAAGCCAGCTTGGATGCCCTTCCCAGCCTGACCAGCTTGGAGCTCGATACGCGCTTGGAAGCGCCCCCATCGCGGGAGCAGGTGGCCGAGGCGCTCCAGCGCAAACACCAACTCGACGTGCTCCGTCCCCTGCTCGGTCCGACCGACGAAGCCGCCCTGGACGAGATCATGACCCGAGTCGAGGCCGTGTCGCTCCGCAGCGGCGACGTCCTGTTCCACCAGGGTGACCCGGGCGATGCCCTGTACATCGTGGTCCACGGCCTGCTGGAGGTGATCGTCGAGCGAGACGGCCTGGCTGCAAAGCTATTCGAGGTCCGGCGAGGCGACGTGGTGGGCGAGTTTTCGGTGTTGGTTCCCCAACCCCGTTCTGGCACGGTCCGCGCCCTTCGCGATACGGAGCTCGTGCGCATCGCCAAGGCGTGCTTCGACCGGTGGGTTGTCCAGCGGCCGAAACTGTCGCTGGAGATCGCGAAGGGGTTGGTGACCCGGGCCCAGCTCGCAAACCGCGGGCCTCGCACGGCTTCCCCACGGGCGGTGGCGATCGCGGCCCATCGCGGGGCGGCGCCCCGATCCCTGCTTCGCGACCTCGAAGCAACCCTCTGTGGGTACGGACGCTTTGGATTCCTTTCGAGTGAAGGTTTCGACGGTCGCTTCGGGGGCCTGACGAACTCCCAGACCCTTTTCACCGACGCCCAGAACGCCCTCTTGGTCGCCATCCTGTTCGAGCAAGAGAACGAGCACGACGGGGTCATCTACGTCTGTGATCCGAACGACACGCCCTGGACACGCCGATGCTTCCGGCAGGCGGACCGGATCTGGATCGTGGGTCACTCGAACGACCAGGTCGACCCGGGCCGGCTGGAGCGCCTGGCGGCCGAAGTCAGCCCCACGACGCCGCGGGATCTGCTTCTGCTTCATCCCCGGGACTGCGTGCAGCCCCGGAACACGGCTTCGTGGTTGAGCTGGGGCCGATTCCGCAGACACCACCACGTTCGCGAGGGCGACGATGCCCATCTGCATCGCCTGGCGCGTCACCTGACCGGCCGCTCCATCGGTCTGGTTGCGAGCGGAGGTGGCGCGCGGGGGTATGCCCACCTCGGCGTCTGGAGGGCCCTTCGAGAAAGAGGCCTGACCATCGATCATTTCGGAGGAACGAGCATGGGGGCTCTGTTGACCGCAGTATTCGCCCGGGGCGCCTCCTACGAGGAAGTGGTCGAACGCTCTCGTCGTTTCGCGCAGCCCAAGCGTCTGTTCGACTACACCCTCCCCTTCGCCGCCCTCATGCGGTCCAAGAAGTTGCAACGTTTCTTGCGCGAGCTGTACGGCGACGTCCACATCGAAGACCTGTGGATCCCGTACTTCGCGGTTGCTACCGATCTGTCTCGGGCTGAGCGACTCGTCTTCGACCGCGGACCGCTCCGTGAGGCCGTACGGGCATCGATTTCGATCCCAGGGGTGTTCGTGCCGGTCGTGCGAGACGGCAACGTCGTCGTCGACGGAGGTGTGGTCGACAACTTACCCGTCGAAGAAATGCTGAACCGCTCCGAGAGTCGGTCGGTCATCGCGGTCAACGTCGCCCCGCCGCGACTTCCGCCGCGGCACTACGACTTGCACGGCGAGGTTTCGGGGTGGTGGCTTCTCTTCAATCGCCTCAACCCTTTCGCTCCGAGACTTCGCGTTCCGTCGGCAGTCGCCACCCTGGTTCGGGCCTTGGAGATCCACAGCGCGCGGTCGGTGGCATGGCAACGAGAACAGGCATCGCTGCTGTTGGAGCCCGACATGCGGTCCATCGGCATTTTGGATTTTCGTCGCTTCCAGCAAGCTGCCGACCTGGGGTATGCCGCGTCGAAGACGGGCCTCGAAGCTTGGACGACTCGGGGGACCGAAGGCTTTCACAGCCGCGAAGTCATTCCCCATCCGCGCAAATGACCCGGCCCGAGCCCCCCGATTCGGTGGCGGGCACGGAAGCCTTCGGCTCCTTTCACGTGGGCGCCCGAACGATGCCCGGGCGAGCCGCTGGCGACCATGTAGATTTTGCCACCAAGAAGAGCGGGATCGACATACTCGACCCCACCGAAGCACCGCCTTCATACCGGAACCCGACCCATGCAAGCCTCGATGAAGTCCGTGCTTCACTCCGCACTGCCGGCAGCGCTCGTTCTCGGTCTGGCCAGCTGCGCCCAGACCACGAATCGGCCGAAGTCCACGGAGACCGCCGGCCTCGTCGAGAAGGTGCTCACGGCAGACGAGCAGGCCGCCCTGACACCCGACGAGGTGATCTCGATCCTGAAGGAAGGCAACCAGCGATTCGTCGAAAACGACCTCACGGCGCGGAACCACTCCGAGCAGGTGCGACGGAGCACCCTGAATCAGTTTCCCAAAGCGATCGTCCTGTCCTGCGTCGACAGCCGGGTACCGGTCGAGGACGTATTCGATCGGGGCATCGGAGACATCTTCGTGGCCCGGGTCGCGGGCAACTTCGTCAACGAAGACATCTTGGGCAGCATGGAGTTCGCGACCAAGGTGGCCGGAGCCAAATTGGTGCTGGTGCTGGGTCACGAGCACTGCGGTGCCGTCAAGGCCGCCATCGATGGCGTCGAGCTCGGCAACATCACGGGCATGCTCGAGAACATTACTCCGGCAGTCCAAGCGGTGGACTACTCGGGCGACCGCTCCTCGAAGAACCCTGAATTCGTCGCCCGGGTGTGCCACGGCAACGTCGCGCGGACGATGAACCAGATTCGCGCCCAAAGCCTCATCATGCGCGAAATGGAAGACAACGGCGAGATCGCCATCGTCGGTGCCATCTACGACATGGACAACGGCAAGGTGCGTTTCATCGACGAGCCATAGGGCCTTGGCACGCGCTTCGGGTGCGCCCTCGACGCGAACTTGGGCCGGCCGGGTTCGAGGGGGCGGAGATTCAACCGCGGAATGGCCGGCGTACCTCACGAGATCCAGAGGACGACCTGACCTGCCATGGTCACCAACACGCTGGCCACGGCGTAGGATGCGGCGTAGCTGACGCTGGGCTCTCCCCCCGACAAGCGCTTCAGCTGGGCCAGGGCCGACGAAGAGGTCATGCCGCCGCAGACGCTGCCGAGGGCGTCGAGAAGGGGCAAACGGAGCACCCATCGCGCGAACAGCAGCGAGACCGCCAACGCCGCCATCATGGTGGCCCCGGCCACGGCCACGGACTCCAGGACCCGGTAGGTCTCGTGGGTGGCGAGCTGACGCCCCGCCGCCAGGCCGCGCTCGGCCACGAAAAGCAGGATGCCCAGGTCCCGGACGAGCTGCCGAGCGGGCTCCGGGACATGGGCACTGAAGGGACCGATCTGCCGCAGTCGCCCCAAGACGACCCCAGACAGCAGCAGTCCACCGGCCATGCCGATGGAGACGTCCACCCCGATGGGCCGAAGGGACAGTTGCCCCACCAGCAGCCCGAGCAGGATGCCCCCGGCGTAGATCGCGATGTCCGTGTAGTTCGACGCGGGCTCGAAGCGGCCGAGTTCCCGGGCCGCAGCCCGTACGCCACCCGGGTCGCCCACCAACTCCACGATGTCCCCGGCGTGCAGCGAAGCCTCGGCCGACGGCTCGATCAGCAGGTTTCCGCATTCGATCCGACGGACCACCACGTGGTGCCGGCGGATCAGGTCCAGTTCCGACAGCGTCTTGCCCCCCACCCTGGGCCGGGTCACCTGGATCCGCTGCGGATGGGGCTGGGACATCAGGGCCTCGTCGTAGGTTTCAGGTCCCACCATGGCCTCGAAGGCCCGCAACTCTTCGACCCGACCCGTGACCAGCAGCAGGTCGTCTTTTCGCAGCTCCGTGTCGGCCATCGGCACCAAGAACCCGGTGCCCCGGCGTATCCACCCGATCACGCAACCGGTCCGCCCGGTCAGGTCCAGTTGGCGAAGGGTCGGCCCGACGACCTCCCGCTCGTTCACCCGAAATACGCGATTGACCTCGGGGCTGCCGGCCTGGGGCTCGAGGCGTCTTCGCACGCGGGACCTTCCGATCCGGGCTCTGCGGTTCGATGCCTCCTCGTTGCCCCATCGCCCCACGAGCTGCAGGGACAGCATCAGGCCGATCAGCCCCACGGGGTAGGCCACGGCGAAGCCCACCGCCAGTCGAGCCGGGTTGCCGGCCAGTTCGGAGGCCGCCGCGTAGGTCGGGGCACTCGTCAGGGCGCCTGCCAGGGTGCCCGCCACCATGGACGGGTCGAGTTCCAGAGCACGGCCGGCCGAGACCACCACCGCCAGGGCCACCACGTTCACCACCACCCCGGTGGCGACGAATCGCCAACCGCGCCTCTCGCGGAGGCTCGAAAAAAAGCGAGGGCCGGCCTCGAAACCCACCGAATAGATGAACAGGCAAAAACCGAAGAGCCCCACGGTGGCGGTTCGAAGCCCCGTCGACTCGGCGCCCGCTTCCGGGCCTCGGCCGAGCCCAAAGTGCCCCAAGACCAAACCGAGGGCCACGGTGCCGCCAGCGGGACCGAGCCCCACTCCCCGCACCCGCAGCCGCCCGAGCCCGAAGCCCAGGGCCACCACGAACATCAAACCGGCCAGCGGAACTTCGTTCAGGTAATCGACCGGCCCCACGCCGCGGGAATGAAACCACGACGGGAGCCCGGCCTGAACCCCGAACCGCTCCCACACCCCGGCTGAAAACCCGGTCCCCGGCGCCCAGCGGCTCGCACGATCCGGTTTCGTTCGAGGCGGCAGCCCGCCGCCGCGCGGCCGGCCC